>NZ_JACCQA010000004.1:0-313465 GCF_015712215.1 Burkholderia sp. 9779_493 | reverse complement strand
GGCAACTCAGGCAGCGGCCCGCGGGCCGCTGCCTGACGCGCTACGGTTTGTCTTTTCTTCTTCATCGGCATATCCATGGCTTTTACACCTCATGATATGCCCCGCCCACAAAATGACGGATAGGTCCCAAGCACGACGAGAACTACATGCCACCCGAGGCCCAGCATGCACTGGACGAGGCCCAGAAGAATTCAGCTTCAAGGAAGCCTTGACCCATGATTCCAGAAATCGGCCACCTCGCCCTCATCGCCGCCTTGTTCGTGGCACTCGCTCAAGGTGTTCTTGCCCTGGCCGGCGCGGCGCGAGCCAACCTCACCTGGATCGCGTTCGCCCGTCCCGCAGCACGCACGCAATTCCTGCTGGTGATCGTCGGTTTTACAGCGCTCACCTGGGCCTTTGTCGCGAAGGACTACTCGGTCGCCTACGTCGCTCAAAATTCCAATTCTCAGCTCCCGCTGGGCTACAGAATGGCCGCGGTCTGGGGCGGACATGAGGGTTCGCTCCTGCTCTGGCTGCTGATGCAGACCGGATGGGCCTATGCGGTCAGCCGGCTGTCGAAGCAGCTTCCGGATGCCATGGTGGCGCGCGTTCTGGGTGTGCTCGGGCTGGTGACGGCCGGTTTCCTGCTGTTCGTCCTGTTGACCTCCAATCCCTTCGAACGACTTTTCCCGGTCCCGCAAGACGGATGGGATCTGAATCCGCTCTTGCAGGATATCGGCTTGATCTTTCATCCGCCGCTGCTTTACATGGGGTACGTCGGATTTTCGGTGGCCTTCGCATTCGCGATCGCCGCATTGCTTGCCGGACAACTGGACTCGACGTGGGCGCGCTGGTCGCGTCCCTGGGCCACCGCAGCCTGGGCGTTTCTGACGGTCGGCATCGCCTTGGGAAGTTGGTGGGCCTACTACGAGTTGGGCTGGGGGGGATGGTGGTTTTGGGACCCGGTCGAGAACTCATCGTTCATCCCCTGGCTGGTGGGCACTGCCTTGATCCACTCTTTGGCAGTAACGGAAAAGCGGGCCAGCTTCAAGAATTGGACGGTGCTGCTGTCCATCGGTGCATTTTCATGCTCGTTGCTTGGTGCCTTTCTGGTGCGCTCGGGCGTACTGACTTCCGTGCATGCATTTGCCACCGATCCACGGCGCGGACTGTTTATTCTGATTCTGCTGACTGTCATTGTGGGCACGTCGCTCGCTTTGTTCGCATGGCGAGCCCCCAAGGTCGGAATGGGAGGACGGTTCGACACGGTCTCCAGGGAGTCCTTGCTGCTGGCGAACAATGTGCTGCTGGTGGTCACTGCCGGCGCGGTCGCACTCGGTACGCTGTACCCACTGCTCATCGACGCGTTGGGCCTGGGCAAGCTCTCCGTCGGGCCGCCATACTTCAATGCGGTGTTCGTGCCATTGATGATCCCCGCGTTACTTCTGATTGCGGTCGGACCCGTCGCCAATTGGAAGGCCGCCCAGTTCGGTGCCATCTTCAGGCAGTTGCGCGTTCCGATGATTGCGGCACCCGTGGTGGGCCTGACCGCTCCATTCGTGCTGGGACACTGGTCAGGCTCCGCGGCGTTGGGCTTGATGCTGGCCACATGGATCGCCGTGTCCGTGGGGACGGGCATCTTCGGTCGAATGCGCGCCACCCGCGGCGGGTTGCGTGCCCAGCCGCGCAGTTGGCTTGGGATGCATATGGCGCATCTGGGCATCGCGGTATTCGTGACTGGCGTGACCATCGTCAGCGGGTATGAGACCGAGCGAGACGTTCGATTGGCCCAGGGAGAGTCCGTCAGCATCGGCGGCTACAACCTCACTTTGGTCGGCGTAAGGAGCGCGCGAGGACCCAACTACGTGACGCAGATAGGCGATATCGAACTGTCGCGCGACGGCAAGGTCTTGCGTCGGCTCCATCCGGAGAAGCGCAACTACCCGGCCTCGCAGATGCCGATGACCGAAGTGGCGATCGACGCAAATGGACTGCGCCACGTCTACGCGGCGCTCGGCGAACCGCTCGGAGAGGGCGTTTGGAGCGTTCGCGTCTACCACAAGCCGTTCGTCGACTGGATCTGGATCGGCTGCATCCTGATGGCGCTTGGCGGCGGCTTGGCCATCAGCGATCGCCGATACCGCCTGAAGCCTCGCCGTCAACACGCCGCCCAGCCATTGCCCGAGGCCACATCATGAACCGCTTCCTATGGCCGCTGCTCGGATTCTTTGTATTGGTGTCATTTCTCGCGATGGGACTGACGCTCAAGCCCAGCGAGGTGCCGTCGCCCTTGATCAACAAGCCCGCGCCACGCTTCAGTCTTCCGCAACTGCAAGCCCCGGACAAGACCTTCTCGCCCGAGAGCATGATCGGGAAAGTATGGGTACTGAACGTGTGGGCTTCCTGGTGCGCGCCCTGTCTTGAGGAGCATCCCGTCATCACCGAATTGGCCAGCAGGCATGCCGTCTCGGTGGTCGGCATGAACTACAAGGACACGCCGCAGAACGCCATCGCCTGGCTAGGACGCAATGGCAACGCCTTTGAAACGACGATCTCCGATGCGCACGGGGCTGTCGGCATCGACTTCGGGGTGTACGGCGTGCCGGAAACCTATCTGATCGACAAGGCGGGCATCATTCGCTACAAGCATACCGGGCCGATGGACGCGGGTGAAATGCGCAGCGAGCTGCTGCCGCTGGTGCAGGAGCTTGAGAAATGATCCTCTGGCGGCTGGCATTGTTTTTCTTTTTGTTCACGGCTCCGGTCTGGGCCAGCGACCAGGCGGCCGAGGACCGCATGCTGGGCATTGCATCCGAGTTGCGTTGCCTGGTTTGCCAGAACGAGTCGATTGCAGCTTCGCAGGCCGATCTCGCCGCCGACTTGCGTCAACAGATTCGCGAGCAGATCCGTGCCGGAAAAAGCGATGACGACATCCGAACCTATATGGTCGAACGATACGGCGACTTTGTGCTTTACCGCCCGCCATTGAAGCCGACAACGATGCTGCTTTGGTTTGGCCCGTTCGCGCTGCTTGCCCTGGGCTTTGTGGTCTTGGTCATGAGTCTGCGCAGCCGAAACCGCAAGCCGAAGAATGCTGCCCTCAATGAAGAGGAGCGCAGACACGCGGACGCGCTGCTGGCTCCGCCACACAATGCCCTGGACGAGTCATGAGCATCGTTTTCCTGGTTCTGGCGTCGGTGCTCGTGGGAGGCGTCTCGCTATGGCTTTCTTTCCTCCTCTGGCGAGGGGGACATGGTGCGGGCAACCAGGTTGCCCCTGACAGCGTGAACGCCGCGGTACTGCGCGATCAATGGGCGGAGTTGGAGAGAGACCACTTCAATGGCACGCTGTCGGCCCATGAATTGGCCGATGCAAGATCCGATCTGCAACGGCGAGCGCTGGATGAAACTGCTCCATCGCCGTCGAGATTGGGGCCACCTGCTGGAAGCAGGGGGGCAGCGATCACTGTCGCCATTGTGCTGCCGATCGCGACGGCGCTGACCTATTCGTACTTGGGGAATCCGGCCGCCGTGGACCCGCCACAGGTTCGCAGCGCGGGTATGACGACGCAAGCCGATGTGCAAGCCATGGTGGCCTCACTGCAGGCACGACTGGCCCAGCACCCCGATGATCCTGGAGGCTGGCTCATGCTGGCGCGTTCCTACCGCTACTTCGGCGATCATGAGCAAGCCGTCAATGCCTTCACTCGCGCCAATGAACTTGTCCAGAACGATCCACAAGCTTTGTCGGAATACGCGGAGTCGCTGTCCAGAATCCGCGGCTCCGGCTTTGAGGGAGAGCCCACCCGTATGCTTGAGCGGGCCTTGTCGCTCGATCCCAATGCAGCCCTGCCTCTGACTCTGGCCGGCGCTGCTGCGGTGCAGCGCCGGGACTACCAAGCGGCCATCGCGCACTGGCAGAAGCTGCTAGGGATGATGCCCCCCGACTCCGAGGCGGCGAAAGTCGTCGAGGCCGGGATCGAACGGGCCCGGACGGAGCAGGCGGAACTCGCCCACGGTCGATCATCAGAGCCAAGCGCAAAGCATTGATGGCATCCCGGTTCCCAGGGGCCGTGCGGGGGACCTTTAGTTTCGCTTAATCGGGTCATCGCATGATCCAGGCAGCTTTGCTTGGAGGATTCGGATTTGGCTTTTCATCGGCGCGTCGTAGCGATCTTTCTCCTGTGTTGTTGTGCGGTCGGCAGCGCGTGGGCGAATGGCCTTTTTTCCTCCTGGGGCAGCAGTGAACGGCAATTTCTGGACGTTGCCGAAGTTCTCAAGCTGGACCCTGCGCAGCAGCAGGGCGATTCGTTCTCGGCCGCTGGGCACATCGCCGATGGCTACTACGTCTATCGCCATGCCCTCAAGTTGGTCGATGCCCAGGGCCATGAGGTCAGCTTGAGCCTTCCGGCAGGAACGGCCAAACACGACGAATTCTTTGGCGACACGGAAATCTATACGGGCGAGGCGCTCAAGCTGCGCTTTCCTGCCACTGCCCCCGGCCCGCTGACGCTCCACTGGCAGGGCTGCGCGGAAGCAGGGATCTGCTATCCGCCGCAGACCATGAACGTGGCACTGCCGGCTGTGGTGGCCGGTACCTCCCCGGCCGGCAATGATTCCGTCCAGGGGAGTTCGGCCGTGGCCGCCACCCATGCAGGCAGCCAGGGTGGGCCGACCGAGGTGGCGGAGGATCAAGCCGCAGCGCAGCGGCTTGCAGCGCTGGGGCCCGTGTGGGGGACGCTGCTGTTCTTCGGCTTCGGGTTGCTGCTGGCTTTCACGCCATGCTCGCTCCCGATGATCCCCATCATCTCCACCATGGTGGTCGGCAGCCAGGCCAGGCCGCGGCGGGCTTTCTTCCTCTCCCTGTCCTATGTCTTGGCGATGGCGGGCACCTACGCCGCGGTAGGTGTGGCCGCTGGCCTGGCCGGGGCCAATCTGCAGGCCACACTGCAATCGCCTTGGCTGCTCGGAGCGTTTGCAGCCTTGTTCCTGGTCCTGGCGAGTTCCTTGTTCGGTCTGTTCGAGCTGCAGATGCCCTCGGCGCTGATCAATCGGGTCGAATCCGCTGGCAGAGAGCGCTCGGGCGGGAGCCTCCCCGGCGCGGCGGCGCTGGGCTTCCTCTCGGCGCTTCTGGTCGGGCCTTGCATGACCGCTCCATTGGCGGGCGCATTGCTGTACATCGGGCAGACCGGCAGCGCGGTCTACGGCGGCATGGCCTTGTTCGCGCTGGGTTTGGGCATGGGACTGCCCCTGCTGGCCATCGCCGTGTTCGGTGCCCGGGTCCTGCCGCGGCCTGGCGCGTGGATGGACCGCGTGCGCGTGGCATTCGGCTACGTCATGGTGGGCATGGCCGTGATGATGCTGACGCGCGTCCTGCCCGGCACGGTCAGCCTGGTTCTGTGGGGCGCGTGGGTCTTGTCGGTGGCGATTGGACTGATCGCTTGGGGCCAGGCCGTGGCAGCAAAGCATCGGCTGGCATGGACGCTGCGGTCCGGCGCTGTCTTCGCCGGCTTGTGGTCCATCCTGATGCTGGTCGGCGCGGCCTCTGGCGGCGAATCGGCATTGCAGCCGCTGGCACACCTGCGCGGGGATTCGGCTTCGGCAGCACCGGCGACAGGCGGCGTCGCTTACCTGCAGGCCAAATCGGTCGAGGACGTCGATGCGCATCTGGCACAGGCCGCCTCACGCGGTCAATGGACTCTGATCGATTTCTACGCCGACTGGTGCGTCAGTTGCCATGTGATCGAACGCAACGTATTCGGCGACCCGGCCGTCGCGTCCCGACTGGCCCGGATGCAGGTCGTGCGACCGGACGTGACGCGCAATGATGCGACCGACCAGACCTTGCTCAAGCATTGGGGTGTCATGGGACCGCCTACTCTCATTCTCGTCGGTCCGGATGGCAAGGAACGGCGCGATCTGCGCGTCGTCGGCGAGATCGATGCCAGCGCCTTCTTGGAGCGCTTGGACAAGGCTGGTTCCTGATGATCAGCATCGGTCCATTCTCCGTTCAGGTGGTTGCCGTCTTCTTGGCCATCCTGCTGGCCTGGGTCGTGGCGCGCATGGTGGCCAAGCGGTTGCCCGACTCTCCGTACAAGGCGGCCGGTGGCATGCTGCTGGACGCCGTTTTTGTGGGGCTTGTGGCAGCTCGCCTCGGCTACATCGCGCAGTGGTGGGAAGAGTACGCGCAGTCGCCAATGTCCATGATTTCCATTGGCGATCAAGGCTTTTTGTGGTGGGTCGGTGTCCTGGCCGCGGTGACGCTCATCTGGTGGCGCACCCGTGCGGTTCAGGCATTGCGCCGGCCTGTGCTGGCGGGAGTTGCGGCCGGACTCTTGGCCTGGTTTGCGGCCGGTGGCGTGCTGGCTTTGCTTCAGCGCTCGGCGCCGCCATTGCCGGCCTTGACGCTCGCAACGCTCGATGAACGGCCTGTCGTCCTCAATTCCTATGCTGGGCGGCCCGTCGTGCTCAACCTCTGGGCTTCATGGTGTCCACCATGCCGTCGCGAGATGCCGGTGTTCGAGCAGGCGCAAGCGCAGTATCCCGGTATCGCCTTCGTCATGGTCAACCAGGGAGAAAGCGCCCAGCAGGCCCGCGCCTTTCTTGAAAGCGAACGCCTGCAGCTCAAGGATGTGCTGCTCGACCCCGCTTCCCAGACCATGCAGGCCGTCGCCTCGCGAGGCCTGCCCACCACCTTGTTCTTCGATGAACAAGGACGCCTGGTGGATACCCATCTGGGCGAACTCACGATGGCAAGCCTCAAACACACGGTGTCGCGCCGATTCGCGCCAGCCCAACAGATCAAGACAGACAAGGAGTAATCATGTTTGCACAACGCTCGCACATTTCGTTCCTCTTGGCCGCCAGCTTCATGGCGGTCACCGGCTGCAGCAAGGCAGAGACGGCGGACAAGCCGGCCGTCCTCAAGGCGCTGGAGGGCCAGGGCCTGACCGTCACGCAGGAATTCAAGGTCGGCGGTGGTCTGCGCGCCTTCGCCGCCGTCGCGGGTGACCGGCCCATTGCCGTATACATCACGAGCGACGGCAATGCCATCGTGGGAACTCGCCTGAACGCCAAGGGCGAGCCGATGGACGAAGCGGACCTCGAAAAGCTGGCCGCCAAACCGATCAGCGACAAGGAATGGTCGCAGCTCCAGTCGTCTACCTGGGTGCTGGACGGCAAGGCAGATGCGCCGCGCGTCATCTACACCTTCAGCGATGCCAACTGCCCCTATTGCAACGCCTTTTGGGAAGCTGCACGCCCTTGGGTGGATTCCGGCAAGGTCCAATTGCGGCACATTCTGGTGGGCATCATCAAGGATGACAGTCCGGCCAAAGCCGCGGCCATCCTTGGCGCGCCTGACCGGAGCGCGGCATTGTTGACGAACGAACGACAGTTCGGCCAAGGCGGGATTACGCCAGCCAAGAGCGTGCCTGCCGATGTGCGCAAGATCCTCGATGACAACCTGGCACTCATGGCGAGCACCGGCTTCCGGGGGACGCCCGGCATCGTCGTGCGCGGCCCCAACGGGGTCCTCAAGAAATACAACGGCATGCCGCGAGGGGCGCAACTGGGTGAAGTGCTGGGACCGCGCTGAACCAGCCGCCGAGGCACCGAACCTGATGGCCACTTCTCTCAGACCGCATCCCAGGCTGTTCAACGGAAATTGCACAAAGGATCATTCACCATGCTCTCGCTGACGGGTGGAGTGCTGGGCCTCATCATTGGAGCCGTGCTGGGATTGACTGGGGCCGGCGGCGGCATCTTCGCCGTGCCGGCGCTGGTATTCGGCCTGGGCATGGACATCCGTCAGGCCGCGCCCGTGGCGCTGCTCGCCGTGGGCGCTGCGGCGACCCTGGGGGCTGCGCAGGGCTTGCGCCAGGGCGTTGTTCGGTACAAGGCAGCGATGATGCTGGCGGCTGCCGGTACCGTGACGGCTCCGCTGGGCGTGCAGCTCGCTCACTGGCTTTCGCCTCGATGGCTGAACCTGATCTTCGTCGCCATCATGCTCGTGGTGGCTTACCGTATGTTCATGTCATCCCGTGGCAACCAGCCGCAGGGCGATTCGGCTGACGAGCAGGGCCGGGTCTGCAAGATCTCCAAGGACACCGGCCGCTTCGTCTGGAACGTGCGAACCGCGACCACGCTGGGAAGCATCGGCGTCGTCTCCGGTTTGGCCACGGGCATGCTGGGGGTGGGCGGCGGATTCATCATCGTCCCGGCCCTGGCGCATTTCAGCGAGCTGCGCATGCACAGCATCGTCGCGACCTCGCTCATGGTGATCGCGCTGCTGTCCGCGGTGACCGTGTTCATCGCGTGGAGTCACGGCCTGACGCTTACCGCACCCGCCTGGACATTCGTTCTCACGGCGCTCGTGGGCATGTCAATTGGCCGCGTTCTGGCACGCAGGATTCCCTCAAAGATGCTCCAGCGGGTGTTCTCGATCACCTGCGTGGCCGTGGCGGCCCTCATGCTCATGCGCAATGTTGGCTAGAGGTCCGATGTTCGATGTTCGATTAATTGATGTGGACGGGAATATTCAATGCAGACAAGGAAAGCAGATATCGCCATCATTGGCGCGGGAACCGCTGGCAGCACCGCATTCCACGCGCTGAAGGCGGCAGGCAAACAGGTGGTTCTGATCGATCGGGGGCCATTGGGGACGACCTGCGCGCGCGTCGGATGCATGCCTTCGAAAGCGGCGCTGCATGCCGGCATGCACTGGAAGGTTGCCAAGGCACTCGCGGCGAGCGCCACGCCGTCGACCCAAGGGCCGCAGGCCTTGTGGTCCCACGCCCGCCAGACCAGGGATGCGCTGGCCAGCGCCGCCGCGGAACGCACACGCAAGGCGGCCGGCGAGAGCCTGATCATGGCCGAAGCGCGCTTCGTCGCGCCAGGCATCTTGCAGGCGGGCGAACAACGGATCGAGGCCGGCGCCTTCATCGTGGCGACGGGCTCCCGCCCGGTGGTTCCCAAAGCGCTCGAAGGTGTCGCCTCCCGCGTTCTGACCACCGATACCCTGTTCGACCTGGAAGTCCTGCCGGCCCGGATGGGGATCCTGGGGCTGGGCGCCATCGGGCTGGAACTCGGCTTGGCCCTGTCTCGGCTGGATGTGCAGGTGGTCGCGGCAGACCAGAAAGACACCATCGGCGGTATCCAAGACCCCGATGTCCTGAAGCGAGCGATCGCCAGGTTCGAGACCGAATTGCCGATGTGGCTGGGCGCCGCCGTCGAAGTCAGCCTTGAGGGCGACCAGGTACGCATGCGCACCGGCGAGCGCGAGGCCCTGGTGGATCGGCTTCTCGTCGTGACGGGACGACAGCCCAATACCGAGGCGCTCGACCTCGCCGCGGCCGGCATCTCCCTGGATCAGGCTGGCCGACCGAGCATCGACCCCGCGACCATGCAGGCCCCCGGGTCCTCCCAGGTGCCGATTTTCTTCGCAGGCGACGTGCAGCCGGATCGCCCCCTGATGCACGAGGCCGCGGACGAGGGCCAGATGGCGGCGCAGGCCGCGTTGTCGAGCTTGCGCGGGGAAAGCTGGCCAGGGGCATCGCGGCGCGTGCCGATCACGATCCTGTTCACCGACCCGGATGCGTGCGCAGTCGGCATGACCCATGAGGCCGCGATGCAGGAAGGCGCGGTCGTCGGCACTGCGGAAGGCAGCGGCAACGGGCGCTCCAAGATCCTGGGAGCCCCGGAAAACCTGCTGCGCATCTATGCCGACCCCGGCTCAGGCGCCTTGCTCGGTGCCAGCATGCTCCTGACGCAAGGCGAGCATCTGGCGCACCTGATCGCCTGGGCGATCCAGGCAAAGCAGACGGTCAACGATCTGCTGGCCATGCCGTACTACCACCCCTCCATCGAGGAGATGCTGCAAAGCGCCTTGAAATCCGCATCCCAGCAGATGCGCCCGTGAACGACCTTTCTGACGGCCACAGCCGAGCGACCATGACCCAAGACACCCAACGCCCTACATTGAAAGTGATCATCCACGCACCGACGGCAGAAGCCTTTGAGCGTGCGCGAAACAATGCAAGCAATCTCAAGCGCGCGGCGCCCGATGCCGATGTGCGCATCGTCGCGAACGCGCAAGCCGTCGCTGCCGCCCTGGACACGGCACCTTCCGACCTCGACACGCTCACCTGGGTATGTCCCAACACACTTTCGCGGATCGGCAGGGAGAACAGAGAGCCGCTCGAAGTACTGGACGGGCCTGCCGTCATCGAGATGGCGCGCATGCAGCAAGCGGGATGGACCTACATACGGGCGTAGCACGCGATTGCCCGTTCGGCATTGGGGGGGTGAGACCATGGAATTACGACATCTGCGCTATTTCATGGCCCTGGCTGAAGAGTTGCATTTCACGCGGGCCGCCGAGCGCCTGCACATCGAACAGCCCCCCTTGTCCCGTGCCATCAAAGAACTGGAGGACGAGCTAGGGGTCGTGCTGTTCGTCCGGAACCGCCGTGGAACCGTGCTGACGCCGGCGGGTGTCGTCTTTCTTCAAGATGTCCGCAGATTGTTCACCGTGCTCGAACAGGCACGCGAAAGCGCCCACGCCGTGGCAGCGGGTTTGCGAGGCAGTCTGCGCATCGCAATTTCCGACGGGGCGATCGATGCTCGCCTGTCGGCATTTCTGGCCCGGTGTCGTGCGGAGGAGCCGGAGATCGAGATACGTCTGTCCGAGGTTCCGCTGGCCGAGCAGTTACGCGGCCTGCGGTCCGGGGATTTCATGATCGGATTCGCGCATACGGCCGACGTCGGCGACGACATACGGGCTGAGCCCATCTGGCGAGATCCATTGGTCATCGCCGTGCCGGCACGGCACGCACTGCTCGCCCACAAAAAGGTCCCGCTCCAAGAAGTCGGGATCCATCCACTGGTCTTGTGTGATCCCCATGCATGCGAGGGCTACTGCCGGGAACTGACACGACTGCTGCAGGTGCTTGAGCACAAGTTGAACGTCGTCGAGGAGGTGTCCTCGCTGGACATGATGCTCACCTTAGTCGGTGCCGGCTACGGCATCGGTTTTTTGGCTGCAAGCAAGATTCCGGTTTGCCAACGCCCAGACGTGGTGATCCGTCCCCTGGCCATCGATTCAGCCGTCATCACGACTTACTTGCTGCGACCTGACAGCAACGATTTGTCGGCTTCGCTGGAGCGATTCATCGTTCGCCTACGTGAGTCTGCGAGCGGCTGACGCAGCCCCGCTGGCAGACACCCTCAAAGATCGGTTTCGGCACGAAGATTGCGCTCGGTGGCCGCCATCAATTCTGCCGCGCTTATCCTAAGTGCTACTGAAATTTTCAGTATGAGGGGCAGCGTGGGCACGTGCTCACCACGCTCGATCTTGCCCATGTGCGAGCGCGAAATGCCTGCCCGAGATGCGAACTCGTCTTGCGCGACTCCTTGTGCGACGCGCGCAGCGCGCACGGCCTGTCCGAAAGCTGTCGCCGCTGCGGATTCATACGTTTTTGTACCAGAAGGACGGCCTGGCTGAATGGTTGATTTCTGCATCAGCAGAAGCGTCAAACAATCTGCCAAAATTAACCACGTTAAAGATAACGGCGTTAAACTTCACTCTTGACCACGATGCAAGTTCACCTCCTCGGCCAGAACACTTTTTGGGGGCTCGCATGCATGATGCCACCAGCCAGTTTTCCCATCTCAGGCTTGCCATAGCACCTGGCGTGCCATCCTCATGCTTCTCCTCGCTTCTCGCCCTGCAACGCGCGGAAGAGCCAGAAATCACTATCGCGTTCTTTGAGACATCAAGTGACGACCTGGTGACGGGCATTGATGAAGGTCGCTACGACGCAGGAATGTCGCTCCGGGCCGTAAGCGCTCCGTCTCTGAATAGCCAACCATTGTGGCTTGAGAACATCGCTGTTGCCATGCCATGGCGGTCCCCGTTACTTGCCCAGACAAAACTCACGCTCGCCGAGCTTCTGAACTACCCCGTGTTTCGCTGGCCGGCAGAAAGCTGCTCACCGCTGGATCAGCGACTATCATCCCTACCACCGTTGAACCAGCAGAGTATCCAGCACGTGACCTCGTTCGAGATGTTGGCGCTATGGGTTGGCGCTGGCTATGGCGTTGGGATCACAGCGCAATCGCGCATCAAGCGTGCTGATGCATGGGGGATCACCGCCCGGCCGCTGGCTGAGGGTCCCTACGAGGTCGTGACGCATCTGCAGCGACCCAAAGGACGAGCCAACGCGGTTTCTGAGCGGTTCGAGCGCAGAGCGATGCAGGTAGCCAAGGATAGCGCGGTCCAATCGAATACCCGATAGCGTGCCCGCGCTGAGCGTCCCCTGATGTGCAGATGCCAGGCGTCCAACGATCCGCTGGACATGCATGATCGTCTGCTCGATTTCTAGACGGCGACATCGGCGCCTGTCCTTAGCTCCCGCACCACAGCACACTGAACGAACTCATGCAGGCGGTGCAGATGTAGCGCGGGGGCCGTGAGGCCCTCGCGGGCGCTGTAACACTACGCGCCGTCCAAAGCCACAGCGCTCTCCATCAGCCGGCGAACGCTCTGGCGCACCTCTTCGGAGATAGGCCGCGGCGGGACGACCTCGGGAGCATTCGCATGGGGCTGGCCGCCTGCGATGACCTGGGCCACCATGCCCAGATTGCTTGGCGTCACGATGTCGATGGCCGCGCGATCACCCAGGTCGGGGTGTGGCCGGGTCAACATGCGGTAAAGCTCCCATGAATCCGCCTGCGGGTACTGGTGCATGAGCACCTGGGCCAGCTTATGCTTGAGCGGCACCAGTTGCCAGTCGGGGACGCGCTGCCCCCGGTTGCCCAGGCTGATGGAGAGCAGCTTGCCGGCCTTCAGCTCGCGGTTGATCTGGTCCTTGGACTTTCCGGCGAGCTTGCCGAACAGGGGCACCGGCAGACTGCTCGGCGATTCGTAAATGGCCAGCATTTCCTCGCGCTCGCGCTGGATGGCGGACACCTCGGGTTCCGGCGCATGTGTCGGGGGTGGCGGCACCTGCGACAACCGTTGGAAGGTGATGCCTCCGTCGCTCGGCGTCACAACGATAGGGGTAGCCACTACCGGCGGAACGGGTGCCGCAGAGGAACTTGCAACGATGGCGTCAGCCTTGTCCTCCTCCGCAATGGCGGGCACGCCCTCGATGTGGATAGTGAGGTGTGCGCTGGCCGCTTCGACCTGGGCCTGTTCGAGCAAGTCGAGACGGTCAGCCCAGTCCTGCATCATCCGGCGCCGCGGCTCCACATACTTGGCGTGGTTGTAGGACGAACTTACCTTGTTCGGATCGGAGTGCGAAAGCTGGGCATCCACCCAAATCTTCGGGTAACCGATCTCGTTGAGCGCCGTCGAGATCGTTCCGCGAATACCGTGTCCGGTCAGTCGATCCGTGTAACCCATCCGCTTCAAGGCGGCGTTGAGCGTGTTCTCGCTGATGCGCTTCTTGAGGTTGCTGCGGTGTGTCAACAGGTGGCGCTGCGCCGGCCGCATCACCCCGAGCAGGTAGCGCACGATCTCGATGGCCTGGACGGACAACGGCACGATGTAGGGCGGCACATCCTGCGGACGCTTGCCCGCCTTGCGCATCTCGTCCTGAAGCTGCTTGACGATTTCCGGCGGGATGATCCACAGGCCACGGTCGAGGTCGAACTGGTCGGGGGTCGCGAGCCGCAGCTCTCCGGTACGCACGCCGGTCAGGAACAGCAGGCGGATACCAAGCTGGGTCTGCCAGCCCCGAGGGTTGTAGAGCCTGAGCTTCTGGAGGAACTCGGGAAGCTCAGGCAGATGCAGGTAGGGGTTGTGGGTCACCGCGGGCTTGGGCTCGGCCACTACGTCCAGGTCCGTAGCCGGATTGGCCTCCATTCCCTCGACAATGACCAGCGCGTAGCGGAACAACTGTCCCAGCCAGGTACGGACCTTCTCTGCAGTGGTGAACGCCTCGCGCTTTTCGATCCGCGCCAGGACGCCCAGGAGCTGCGGCCGCCGAATGTCATAGATCGACATTTGCTTGAGGCTGGGCAGCACGTCTTTCTCGAAGATCCGCTTGATCTGCGACAGCGTGCTGTTCCTGCCTTCCTTGAGTTCCTTGGCGCGGTGCTCGAACCAGGCATCGAAGACAGCCTTGAACGTGTAGTCCGAGGCCAACTTGACCGCGTGCCGCTTCTGCTTACGGTCAGCGTGGGGGTTGATGCCTTGGGCCAGGAGTGCCCGGGCTTCGTCGCGCAAGGTGCGGGCTTCGCGCAGGCCGATCTCGGGATAGTTGCCCAGGGAGATGCGTTTTTGCTTGCCGAGCCAGTAGTAACGCAGGTGCCACGATTTGCCGCCGGTAGGGGCGACCACCAGGCCGAGGCCGTCGGTATCGGGGATGCTGTAGGTTTTCTTGGCGGCCTTGGCTTGCCGCACGGTCAGATCAGAGAGTGCCATCATCAAACTCCTAAGTCGTGAGACTTAGGCTCGATGCTGCTGGTCATCCCGATCCAACCCCAGCAACAACCCGGAACCGGCACCACCCGCATTCTTTGGCCTTAATTTTGGCCTCAAAAACGCTGGCTGTCGGTGGATTTCCGTGGCTTTGGCTGGAATGAAAAAAGGAGCCGAAGCTCCTCTTTTCAATGACTTACAGACGTCAGTGGACGTCTGTAGATCATAAATTGGAGCGGGAGACGAGTCTCGAACTCGCGACCTCAACCTTGGCAAGGTTGCGCTCTACCAACTGAGCTACTCCCGCGTATTGCTACGCTCCTGCTTCCCCGTCACACACTTACTTCGTCGTGCAGCGGAGAAGCGAGATTATGTCGAAGGCACATTCGTGTGTCAAGGGCTTTTCCAGCCCTTTTTACAAAAACCGCCGCCGCACAGGCGATGCGGGTCAGGCGCCGCCACGCTCGCGAATCTGCGGCCATGCGAGTTTCATGTAGTACAGCATCGACCAGATGGTCAACACCGCGGCCAGATACATCAGCCACTCGCCCCACACGCGCGTGTCGATCGTCACAATCCCGAGCGGCAGCGGCCCGTAGAACAGCAGCATCGGAATCGCGACCATCTGGCACGCGGTCTTGAACTTGCCGAGCTGGTTCACCGCCACGCTCTTCGACGCGCCGATCTGGGCCATCCACTCGCGCAGCGCCGAAATCGCGATCTCGCGACCGACGATCACCAGCGCGATCGCCGCGTCGACCCGCGAAATCTGCACGAGGATCAGCAGCGCGGCCGTCACCATCAGCTTGTCCGCGACCGGGTCGAGGAACGCGCCGAACGACGACGTCTGGTTCCACTTGCGGGCGAGGAAGCCGTCGAACCAGTCGGTCAGCGCGGCGAGGATGAAGATCGCCGCCGCCGCGAGATTGCGGTGCGCGCCGCCCATCACCGTGTCCGGCAGATAGAACACGCCGACGACGAGCGGAATCAGCACGATCCGTACCCACGTCAGGAAAATCGGGAAATTGAACGGCATGGCATGCGGGACAGTAAAGGATTCGCAATTGTGCCGTGTCGACCGGCCTGCCACAAGAACGCTGGCAACGCCGCCGGCCGCACGGCCGCGTTAGTGAAGCTGCTTGTAGATCTGCTCGGCGAGCGCGTGCGAAATGCCCTCGACGCTCGCCAGTTCCTCGACACTCGCGGCCACCACGCCGCGCAACCCGCCGAAGCGCGCGAGCAGCCGCTGCCGGCGCTTCGCGCCGACGCCCTCGAGTTCCTCGAGTCGCGACGTCTGGCGCGCCTTCGCCCGCTTCGCCCGCATGCCGGTGATCGCGAAACGGTGCGCCTCGTCGCGGATCTGCGCGACGAGCATCAGCGCGGCGCTCTCCTTGCCGAGTTCGAGCGGCGTGCGGCCGTCCGCAAACACCAGCGTTTCGAGGCCGACCTTGCGCCCCTCGCCTTTCGCGACGCCGACCAGCATCGACGTATCGAGGCCGAGCTCGGTGAATACCTGCCGCGCGATCTCGACCTGGCCCTTGCCGCCGTCGATCAGCACGATGTTCGGCAGCAGGCTCGACGCCTCGGCCTGGCGCGTCGACTCGCCGTCGATGCCGGCCGCTTCGTCGACGGCCGCCGCCTGCGCGGCCTGCTCGACCATCTTCTCGTAGCGGCGCGTGAGCACCTGCCGCATCGCCGCGTAATCGTCGCCCGGCGTGATGCCCGTGATGTTGTAGCGGCGGTATTCGCCCGACTGCATCTTGTGATGGTGATAGACGACGCACGACGCCTGCGTCGCCTCGCCCATCGTATGGCTGATGTCGAAGCATTCGATCCGCAGCATCGCGAGATCGTCGCTGTCGTAGCTGAGCGCGTCCGCCAGCGCGCGCGTACGCGCCTGCTGCGAGCCCTGCTCGGACAGCAGCCGCGCGAGCGCGAGGCGCGCGTTCTGCTCGGCCATCGACAGCCACGCGCGCCGCTGCCCCTGCGGCTGCCGCACCAGCGACACCTTGTGGCCGGCCTGCTCGGACAGCAGCTCCAGCAGGTCGCGGCTCGCCGGTGCATGGCTGACGACGAGCACGGGCGGCACGCGATTGCCGAGATAGTGCTGCGCGATGAACGCGTCGAGCACCTCGGCCTCGACCGACGCCGCGGCCGCCGTGCCGCGCGCGCTGCCGGCCTCTTCCGCGGGCAGATCGGGCACCGCGTCGGCCGTCGCATCGACCGCCTCCGCCGGCTCGGCGTCTTCGCCGAGACCGCCCTCGGCGAGCGTCAGCGCGCTTTCGACGTGCGTCGGGAAATAGGCCTTGTCGCCGAGGTGCCGGCCGCCGCGCACCATCGCGAGGTTCACGCACACGCGCCCGCCCTGCGCGACGACGGCCAGGACATCGACGTCGCTGTCGCTGCCGACCTCGATCGCCTGCTGGTGCAGCACCGTCGCGAGCGAGCTCATCTGGTTGCGCACGGCCGCCGCCTGCTCGAATTTCAGTTCAGCCGCGAACGCGTGCATCTTCTGCTCGAGCTCCTTCATCACTTCGGACTGCCGGCCGAGCAGGAACCGCGCGGCGTTCGACACGTCGACCGCGTAATCCTCGTCGGAGATCGCGCCGACGCACGGCGCCGTGCACCGTCCGATCTGGTGCAACAGGCACGGCCGCGTGCGGTTGTTGAAGACCGAATCCTCGCAGGTGCGCAACTGGAACACGCGCTGCAGGATCTGGATGCTCTCGCGCACGGCCCACGCACTCGGGAACGGCCCGAAATACTGGTTCTGCTTGTCGACCGAGCCTCGGTAGTAGGCCATCCGCGGAAAGCGGTGCGCGGTCAGCTTCAGGTACGGATACGATTTGTCGTCGCGAAACAGGATGTTGTAACGCGGCGCGAGCGCCTTGATCAGGTTGTTCTCGAGCAGCAGCGCTTCGGCTTCCGAGCGCGTGACGGTCGTTTCGATGCGCGCGATGCGCGTGACCATCATCGCGATGCGCGGCGACAGCTGCGTCTTCGTGAAATAGCTCGACACGCGCTTTTTCAGGTCGCGCGCCTTGCCGACGTAGAGGACGGCGCCCGCCGTGTCGTAATAGCGATAGACACCCGGCATGTGCGGCAACTGCGCAAGGATCTTCTTCGGTTCGAACGGAGTATCGGAAGCTTCTGGGGATGTCATGCGTGATCCGGGCGCCTTGTAACGCGGAACGGGTCCATTAGAATCGCCAGTTTAGAGCATTCACCGGCCCGCTTCGATGCCACGCACCACCGCTGCCCCACTCTCTTCCGCGCCGCTCGCGCCGGGCGAACCGATCGCCTGCGACCTGTTCTGCACGGTGATCGACAATTTCGGCGACATCGGCGTGTGCTGGCGCGTCGCGCGTCAGCTCGCGCACGAGCACGGCTGGCAGGTTCGCCTGTTCGTCGACGACCTGCACACGTTCGCGCGCCTGCTGCCGGAGGTCGACCCCGACGCGACCCGGCAGACGGTCGACGCGATCGTGATCGAGCACTGGCATGCGGAAGTCGGCGACGCGCTGGACATCGCCGATGTCGTGATCGAGGCGTTCGCGTGCGAGCTGCCCGGCCCGTATCTCGCGGCGATGGCGCGACGCGCGCGCCGCCCCGTGTGGATCAACCTCGAATACCTGAGCGCCGAGGACTGGGTCGCCGATTTCCATTTGCGGCCGTCGCCGCATCCGCGCTACCCGCTGCTGAAGACGTTCTTCTTTCCGGGCCTGTCGGCCGGCACCGGCGGCGTGCCGAAGGAGCGCGACCTCGACGCACGCCGCGCGGCCTTCGACGCCGACCCGGCAGCGCGCGCCGCGTGGTGGCGGCACGCGACCGGCGGCGCGCCGCCGGCGCCCGGCACGACGGTCGTCAGCCTGTTCGCCTACGAGAACCCGGCCGTCGACGCGCTGCTCGCGCAGTGGCGCGACGGCCCGTCGCCGGTCCTCGCGCTCGTACCCGCCGGGCGCGTGTCGCCGGCCGTCGCGCGCTTTTTCGGGGTCGAATCATTCGCGGCGGGCGCGCACGCGCGCAGCGGCAACCTGACCGCCCACGGGCTCGCGTTCGTTCCGCAGCCCGACTACGACGCGCTGCTGTGGGTCGCCGACCTCAACTTCGTGCGCGGCGAGGATTCGTTCGTCCGCGCGCAATGGGCGCGCAAGCCGTTCGTGTGGCACATCTACCCGCAGGCCGACGACGTGCACCTGCCGAAGCTCGATGCCGCGCTCGCGCACCTGTCGGCCGGCCTCCCCGATGCGCCGCGCGCGGCGCTCGAGCGGTTCTGGCATGCGTGGAACGGCGCCGGCACGCCCGACTGGGCCGATTTCTGGCAACACCGCGCCGCGCTGGACGCCAATGCGATCCGCTGGGCCGACGCGCTCGCGGCCGTCGGCGATCTCGCCGGAAAGCTGGCGGAATACGCAAAATCTCAGTTAAAATAAGCGGTTATCCGACGGCTGACCACGCAAGCGCTCGCGTTTGAGCTTTGGGCGCCCACCGGAACGCATCTGCTTGGCGCCTCACCCGTTGTGCACCGCTCAGGCACCTATTTATTTGATTTGATCAGGACAGTGTTTTTATGAAAACCGCACAGGAACTCCGCGTAGGCAACGTCGTGCAGATCGGCAGCGACGCCTGGGTCATCGCAAAGACGGAATACAACAAGTCGGGCCGTAACGCCGCCGTCGTCAAGATGAAGATGAAGAACCTGCTGTCGAACGCAGGTCAGGAATCGGTCTACAAGGCCGACGACAAGTTCGACGTCGTCGTGCTCGACCGCAAGGAAGTGACGTACTCGTACTTCGCCGACCCGATGTACGTGTTCATGGACGCCGACTACAACCAGTACGAAGTCGAAGCCGAAATGATGGGCGAAGCGCTGAACTATCTCGAAGACGGCATGGCTTGCGAAGTCGTGTTCTACAACGAGAAGGCCATCTCGGTCGAACTGCCGACGATCCTCGTTCGCGAAATCACCTACACGGAACCAGCCGTCAAGGGCGACACGTCGTCGGGCAAGGTGCTGAAGAACGCGAAGCTGGCGACCGGCTTCGAACTGCAGGTGCCGCTGTTCTGCAACACCGGCGACAAGATCGAAATCGATACGCGCACGAACGAATACCGCAGCCGCGCGTAATCGTCTGCGATATCCGCATCGAACAAAGCGCCCTTCGGGGCGCTTTTTGTTTGCCTGGCGTCAACAGCTGCCACAAGCCGGCGCCATAAGCAGCACAAAATCCACCGGTAAAGATATTCAATTTGTATCATCGGTAACTGTTTTATAGCGCCGGAGAAATAATGCGCGTGACGCGTTCGGCGGGGCATAAAATCAGTCTTTAATCCGACATGCGGCTGCGGCCCGCTGGCCGACAGCCCGCCTCTCTTGACTCGACTCGCGTCCACCATGCCACACGCCCTGATTGTCGAAGACGATCCCAACAGCCTGTCAGGCCTCACCGCGCTGCTCGCCGCAGACGGCTTCTCGGTCGACACGGCCACGTCGCTCGCCGAAGCGCGCACGGCGCTCGGCCGCTCGATTCCCGACGTCGTGCTCGTCGACCTGAACCTGCCGGACGGCAGCGGCTTCGACCTGCTCCAGCACCTGCCGCAGCAACAGCCGAACGGCTCGCTGCCCGTGATCGTGCTGACGGGCAACGCGACGGTCGAGAGCGCCATCGAGGGTTTGCGCCACGGCATCTGGGACTACCTGCTCAAGCCGATCAACATTCCGCGCCTGCGCAGCTTGCTCGCGCGGATTCCCCGCCCGTACGAACTGATCGACGAAGTGCAGTCGCTGCGGGCATCGCTGCGCCATCTGGGCCGCTTCGGCGCGCTGGTCGGCCGCAGCGACGCGATGCAGCACGTGTACGACATGATCGAGCACAACGCCCGCACCGAGACGGCCGTGCTGTTCTCGGGCGAAGCCGGCACCGGCAAGAAGCTGGCCGCGCGCACGCTGCACGAGCTGAGCCGGCGCCGCAAGGGGCCGTTCGTGTCGTTCGACTGCCGGATGCTCGCGCAGGCCGGCCGGCATGGCGCGTCGCTCGACAGCGTGCTGTTCGGCCACGAGCGCGGCGCCTTCGACGGCGCGGAGCGCCGCGAGTTGGGCCTGTTCGAGCAAGCCGGCGGCGGCACGCTGTTCCTCGACGAAATCACCGCACTGCCGCTCGTGCTGCAGGAAGCGCTGCTGCACGCGCTCGATTCGCAGAACTTCATGCGGATCGGCGGTACGAGCTCGATCACCAGCGATTTCCGGCTGATCGCGGCCACGCGCCGCCCGGCGCGTGAAGCGGTGGCAAACGGCACACTGCGGGAGGATCTGTGGCTGCGCCTCGATGCGGCATCGATCACGATGCCCCCGCTGCGCGAGCGCGACGGCGACGCACTCGCGATCGCGGATGCGCAGATCGACGAACTGAACCGCGAAGCGCGCGCAACCGGCCGCAGCACGACCGACAAGCGCGCGGCGCCGGGCTTCGTGCGCGAATGCCTGTCGTACGAATGGCCGGGCAACGTGCGCGAGCTGCAGGAACGCGTGCGCTTCGCGTACGACGCATCGGGCGACTTCATCGAGACGCTGCGCGCGGGCGAGGCCAGCTTCTCCGCCGGCGCCGCGCTGAACGGCAGCAGCGTGCAGATCAAGGTCGGCACGCCGCTGTCCGACGTCGAGGATCTGCTGATCCGCGCGACGCTCGACGCGGTCGGCGGTACGCGCCACCGCGCCGCGACGCTGCTCGGCATCAGCCCGAAGACGCTGTACAACAAGCTGCAGCGGATGAAGGTGAACTGAGCGAACGGCGCCCTGGATACGGGCGCTGGCTCGATCTGACCGTTAGTTGCGTTCAAATCCGTGCCGGCGACCGTTCGAATCAGGCTGTCGCCACCCGTAAAAAAGCCGCGCGATTGCGCGGCTTTTTCATTTGGAGCGACCGGAACGACACGATCCGCGCCCGCCCTGCCCGCTTACGCCAGCGCGCTGCTCAACAGCGCCTGTGCCTGCAGATACTCGGGCTGCGCGATCAGCTTGTCCCACTTGAGCGCCTTGCCGCGCGCACGCATCCGCTTGATGCGCCGCACCGACTCGGCCGAGGCCCGCGCCTTCAGTCCGTTCAGCACGACTTCGGCTGCATCCGGCTGATTGCAGACGAGCACCATGTCGCAACCGGCGGCGAGCGCGGCGTCGGCGGCCTGCGTGAGCGTGCCGCCTTCGCGGGCAGCCTCCATCGACAGGTCGTCGCTGAAGATCGCACCCGTGAAGCCGAGCTTGCCGCGCAGGATGTCCTGCAGCCACACGCGCGAAAAGCCCGCCGGCCGCTTGTCGACCTGCGTGTAGATCACGTGCGCCGGGATCACCGCGGCCAGCGACAGCCCGAGCCAGTCGTACGGCGCGACGTCCTGCTCGAGGATCGCGTCTAGCGTGCGGTCGTCGGTCGGCAGCGCGACGTGCGAATCGGCCTCCGCGAAGCCGTGCCCGGGAAAATGCTTGCCGCAGTTCGCCATGCCGGCAAGCGACAGCCCGTGGTTCAGGCTCTTCGCCAGCAGCGTGACGACGCGCGGATCGCGATGGAACGCACGATCGCCGATCACCTTCGAGTGCCCGTAGTCGAGATCGAGCACGGGCGTGAAGCTCATGTCGATCCCGCACGCGCGCAGCTCGGCGGCCAGGATGTAACCGACGGCGGTCGCGACCTTCGTCGCGAGCAGCACGTCGCGATCCCACAGCTCGCCGAGGCGACGCATCGCGGGCAGCACCGTGAAGCCGTCGGTGCGGAACCGCTGCACGCGCCCGCCTTCGTGATCGACGGCGATCAGGATGTCTTCGCGCACCGCGCGGATCGAATCGGTCAGCGCGGTCAGTTGCGCACGATTCTGGAAGTGCCGCGCGAACAGGATCACGCCGCCGGTATTCGGATGCGCGAGGCGCCGCGCATCGTCGCGCGACAGGGTCGTGCCGACGACGTCGAGCATGACCGGGCCGGGAGTCGTTTTCATCGAATCGTGAATTCCGTCAGGAAGAAGTTCGGGAAACAGGTGCAGTGCCAGGCGCGGCGTCCGTTTCGGCGACCACGAACGACACCGCGTAGTCGCGTTCGTCGCTGACCGTCACACGTGCCGTGATGCCGCGCGCGGCCAGCCATTCAGCCAGCTCGCCGGATGCGACCACGTACGGCTCGCCGCTTGGATGATTGAGCGTCTGCAGCGCGCGCCACGTCATCGGCCAATGCATGCCGAGCCCGATCGCCTTCGAGAACGCTTCCTTCGCGGAGAAGCGCGTCGCGAGAAACGCGATGCCGCGCGCCTCGGAGCGGGCGCGCCGGGCGTGGAACACGCGCAGTTCGTCGGGGCCGAGCACCTTCTCGGCAAACCGGCCGCCCGTGCGTTCGAGCACGGCCGCGACGCGGCTCACCTGCGCGATGTCGGTACCGATGCCGTAGATCGCCATGTCAGTCTCCGCCGGGGTGGCCCGGCGAGGCCGGGTCAAACGCGTCGCCAACGGCGTGCGGGGCGCGGCGGCCTCGCATCGTCAGCGCGCGCCGCCATGCAGCGCGGCGACGCGTGCGGCGACCATGATCGCCTTCATCTCGCGCACCGCGTTGTCCCAGCCCGCGAAGATCGCGTGCGCGACGATCGCGTGGCCGATGTTCAGCTCGACGATGCCGTCGATCGCGGCGATCTGCTGCACGTTCGTGTAGTGCAGCCCATGGCCCGCATTGACCTTCAGGCCAAGCTGCGCGCCGGCCTGCACGCCCGCGACGATACGCTCGTATTCGCGCTGCTGCTCCGCTTCGTCGTGCGCTTCCGCGTAGCGGCCCGTATGCAGCTCGATCACCGGCGCGCCCGCTTCGTGCGCAGCGCGGATCTGCGTGTCGTCCGGGTCGATGAACAGCGACACGCGCACGCCCTCGTCGGCGAGCTGCTTGCATGCGGCGCGCACCGCCTCGAAGTGGCCGGCCACGTCGAGACCGCCTTCAGTCGTCAGTTCCTCACGCTTCTCCGGCACGAGGCATGCGTCGTGCGGACGCACTTCGCAAGCGATGTCGAGCATCTCGGCCGTCACCGCGCATTCGAGGTTCATGCGCGTCTTCAGCAGCGGGCGCAACTGGCGCACGTCCGCGTCGACGATGTGACGGCGATCCTCGCGCAGGTGCAGCGTGATCGCGTCCGCGCCCGCCTCTTCGGCGGCGAGCGCCGCGCGGATCGGATCGGGATAGCGCGTGCCGCGCGCATTGCGCAGCGTCGCGACGTGGTCGATGTTCACGCCGAGGTCGATGGCGGTGGGCGTTGTCAGGAAGAAGCTCATAGGTTTTGCAGGTCGATCAGGATCTGACGCGTGGCGAGCGGCGTACCGCCGAGATAGGTGTTCAGCAGGAAGCGCATCAGCGTCTTGCTCTGCGCAACCGTCTGGGCTCGATGGTAATCGTCCTGCTCCATGTCGAGCAACGTCTGGCCGGTGATGACCGGCCAGTGCGACGGCACGTCGTCGTCCGCATTGCGTACGCCACGCTCCGGATCGAACACGTAGCGGCGCTCGGGTTCGACCGCGCGGCGGGCGACCGTGCGGTTCAGCGCCATCGCATAGCCGGTCTCGCGCAGCAGCACGCGTTCGAACGAGCGCAGCACCTGCACCGCGGGCTCGCCGTGCGCGAGACGCGTGAGGGTCAGCACGTAATGATTGAACAGCGGCGGCTGCGGATCCTCGCGCGCGCAGAATTTCACGAGCAGCTCGTTCGCGTAGAAACCGCACAACAGGCCGTCGCCGCCGAGCGGCAGCATCCCGCCGACCCACTCGGCGCCCGTCAGCGTGCGCACCTCGGATTTGCCGGACCAGGACAGCAGCAGCGGCTGGAACGTCTGCAACACGCCGCGCAACGCGGAGTGCGGGCGCTTCGCGCCCTTCGCGACGAGCGCGAGCCGGCCGTGGTCACGTGTCAGCACGTCGACGATCAGGCTCGTTTCCCGATACGGATAGCTGTGCAGCACGAACGCCGGCTGCTCGGCGACGCGGAAATCGGACGTGCGAGACGTCGCGCGCCGCGCCTTGCGCGGCGGTTCGGGCGGTGCCGGCAACGGCGCGTCGTTCGCGCCGGCCGCCACCGCGTCTTCGGTCGACGTCAGCGCGTCATTCGTACCCATAGGCACGCAGCCCCGCCTCGTTGTCGGCCCAGCCGCTCTTCACCTTCACGAAGGTCTCGAGGTATACGGGGCCGTCGAACAGCTTTTCCATGTCCATCCGCGCCTCGGTGCTGATCTGCTTGAGCTTCTCGCCCTTCTTGCCGATCACCATCGCCTTGTGCGAATCGCGCTCGACGAGGATCGTCGCGAAGATGCGCTTCAGGCGCCCCTCCTCCTCGAACTTGTCGATCAGCACGGTGCTCGTGTACGGCAGCTCGTCGCCGGTCCAGCGGAACACCTTCTCGCGCAGGATTTCGGCCGCGAGAAAACGCGAGCTGCGGTCGGTCAGCTCGTCCTCGCCGTAGATCGGCTCGCCTTCCGGCAGGTACGGCTTGATCGTGTCCAGCAGGCGCTTGATGTCTTCCGGCTTCTGCGCCGACAGCGGCACGAGCTCGGTGAATTCGCGCAGTTCGCTCACCTTCTGCATGAACGGGAACAGCGACGCCTTGTCGTTCACGCGGTCGATCTTGTTCGCGATCAGCAGCGTCGGCATGCCGGGCGGGATCAGGTCGAGCACCTTCTGGTCGTCGGGGCCGAAGCGGCCGGCCTCGATCACGAACAGGATCACGTCGACCGACGTCAGCGTCGACGTGACCGCGCGGTTCAGCGAACGGTTCAGCGCGGTGCTGTGACGGGTCTGAAAGCCCGGCGTGTCGACGAATACGAATTGCGCGTCGTCGAACGTGTTGATGCCGGTGATGCGGTGGCGGGTCGTCTGCGCCTTGCGCGACGTGATGCTGATCTTCTGGCCGACGAGTGCGTTCATCAACGTCGACTTGCCGACGTTCGGGCGGCCCACGATCGCGATCATGCCGCAACGGAAACCGGTAGGAGCGGGAGTGTTCATATCGTTTGGGAGACAGGTTCGGAAACGGCCGCGCGGCGCGCGGCACGATCGCTGGGCAATTCAGTGGTCGGCATCGGCCACGCGCGCCTGCGCGGCAGCAAGACTCGCGCCGCCGGGCGGCGTATCGGCGTCGGGCGCCGCGGCATCGCGTGCGCG
Organism: Burkholderia sp. 9779_493; assembly: GCF_015712215.1. Taxonomy (NCBI): domain Bacteria; kingdom Pseudomonadati; phylum Pseudomonadota; class Betaproteobacteria; order Burkholderiales; family Burkholderiaceae; genus Burkholderia; species Burkholderia sp. 9779_493. The sequence continues at coordinate 287,895 of NZ_JACCQA010000004.1, read as the reverse complement.
CGCGGGCGTGCGCGCGGCGGAATCGGCGGAGGGCTTGTCGGCCGACGAGGGCGCCGGATCGGTTGCCTGGCCGGCCGGCTTGTCGGCTGCGCGCGGCGCGGCCTCGGCGGACTTTTCCGCGGCCTTGTCGGGCCGCTCGGCCGGTTTGTCGGCCACCTTGTCGGTCGCCGGCTTCGCCGCCCGTTCGCCCTTGTCCGCCGCCGGCTCGACGTGCGCGGCCCGGATCGCGGCCATCGGCGCGACGGCCGGCTCAGCGCCCGCCGCTGCAGCCGCCGCGGCGGCCCCCGGCGCCGCGCCGGCCGCCCTGGCCTCGCGCGCCGCCGCACGTTCCTTCCGCTCGGGCGAGCGCAGGTCGAGCGCTTCCTGCACGCCCTTCACGCCCGGCACGATCTCGGGTTCGACATGCTTGGAGCCGCGCGCGTTTTTCGAGCGCTTCGGCTTCGCGGCCAACATCGGTGCGGCCGCCATCACCTCGTCGAGCGCCTTCTTCGCGGCGGCCTGCTCGGCCGCGCGCCGGCTCGCGCCGGAGCCCGATACCTTCACGTCCAGCTTCGGCACCGTGCACTCGACCTCGAACTGCTGATTGTGCGCCGCACCATGGGTCGCGACGACCGTATAGGTCGGCAGCGCGATCTTGTGCCCCTGCAGGTATTCCTGCAGCAGCGTCTTCGCGTCCTTGCCGAGCGTGCGCGGATCGATGTGGTCGAGAATCGGGATATAGAGCCGCTTGATGACCCCTTGGGCGGCTTCGAAGCCCCCATCGAGGAACACGGCCCCGATGATGGCTTCGAACGCGTCCGCGAGGATCGACGGGCGACGGAACCCGCCGCTGCGCAGTTCGCCCTCGCCCAGCCGCAGGCCGTCCGAGATATTCAGGGCCTGAGCAATTTCGTACAGCGACTGCTGTTTGACGAGGTTGGCGCGTACGCGCGACAGGTCACCTTCGTCCAGCTTGCCGAAACGCTGAAACAAAAGAGCGGCCACCGCGCAATTCAGAACGGAATCGCCGAGAAACTCGAGCCGTTCATTGTGCGTGGCACTGTGACTGCGATGGGTCAAAGCCTGGCGCAGCAATTCCGCATTGCGAAATTCGTAGCGCAGCCGGCTTTCCAACTGGGATAGGGGCATGTGCAGGAGTATAACGCGGGCGCCGGTCGGGCCGAAACGGCACGGCCGGACCCGAAAAGGCGTGACGAGGCGGTGTTACCGCCGGTTCTTAAAGTAGTTCGGCAATACGCGACGCGGCCCGTGCGTCGCGTATTGCGTGTGAGTCGAATGCGATCAGTTGAAGGAACCGATGCGCTTCAGGTCGCTGAAGTTCATCCAGATGAAGAACGCGCGGCCGACGATGTTCTGGTCCGGCACGAAACCCCAGTAGCGGCTGTCCGCGCTGTTGTCGCGGTTGTCGCCCATCATGAAGTAGTGGCCGGGCGGCACCTTGCAGATCACGCCGCGGCTGTTGTACGTGCAGTTGTCGCGATACGGATAGTCGTATGCGCCCATCACGAACGGCGGCACGGCCGGGTTGTTGAGGATCGCGTTCTTCTTGTTGCCGATCGTTTCCTCGAACTGCTTCGCGTAATTCTGGCGCTCGTCGTCGAAGAAATCGGGCAGCGGCGTTTCGGGCACCGGCTGGCCGTTGATCGTGAGCTGCTTGTCCTGGTACGCGACCGTGTCGCCCGGCAGGCCGATCACGCGCTTGATGTAGTCGACCGACTCGTCCTTCGGATAGCGGAACACGACGACTTCGCCGCGCGACAGCGGGCTGCCCTGCGTGATCTTCGTGTTGGTGACCGGCAGGCGCAGCCCGTACTCGAACTTGTTGACGAGGATGAAGTCGCCGACGAGCAGCGTCGGCACCATCGAGCCCGACGGAATCTTGAACGGCTCGACGACGAACGAACGCACGACGAACACGGCCAGAATCACCGGGAAGAAGCTCGCGGTGTACTCGAGCCACCACGGCTGGCGCAGCTTTTCGTCACGCAGCTTCGAACGCGTCTGCGCGGCGTTTTCGTCCGCGAAACGCTTGTCGATGCGCGACTGCTGGCGATCGAACTCCTCGATCGCCGAGTCGGCCGCCTTGCGACGCCGCGGCAGGAACACCAGTTTGTCCAGCACCCACGCTACGCCCGTCACGACGACGAGCACAAAAAGAATCAGCGCAAAATTCATAAAAGGATGAGTCCTGTTATTTGTCTTCGACGCGCAAGATCGCGAGGAACGCCTCCTGCGGGATCTCGACCGAACCCACCTGCTTCATGCGTTTCTTACCTTCTTTCTGCTTCTCGAGCAGCTTCTTCTTTCGCGTGATGTCGCCGCCGTAGCACTTCGCGAGCACGTTCTTGCGCAGCGCCTTGATGTTCTCGCGCGCGACGATGTGCGCGCCGATCGCGGCCTGGATCGCCACGTCGTACATCTGGCGCGGAATGATCTCGCGCATCTTCGCGGCGACTTCGCGGCCGCGGTATTGCGACTGCGATCGGTGCACGATGATCGACAGCGCATCGACCTTGTCGCCGTTGATCAGCATGTCGACCTTCACGACGTCCGACGAACGGTATTCCTTGAACTCGTAGTCCATCGACGCATAGCCGCGCGACACCGACTTCAGGCGATCGAAGAAGTCGAGCACGATCTCGGCCATCGGGATCTCGTACGTGAGCTGCACCTGGCGGCCGTGATACTGCATGTTGATCTGCGAGCCGCGCTTCTGCTCGCACAGCGTGATCACCGAGCCGACGTAATCCTGCGGCATGTACAGGTTCACGGTGACGATCGGTTCGCGGACTTCGGCGATGCGGCCGGGCTCCGGCATCTTCGCCGGGTTCTCGACCATGATCGTCGAGCCGTCGCTCTGCACGACCTCGTAGACGACCGTCGGCGCGGTCGTGATGAGATCCATGTCGAATTCGCGCTCGAGCCGCTCCTGCACGATTTCCATGTGCAGCAGCCCGAGGAAGCCGCAGCGGAAACCGAAGCCGAGCGCCTGCGACACTTCCGGCTCGTACTGCAGCGATGCGTCGTTCAGCTTCAGCTTCTCGAGCGATTCGCGCAGCGCGTCGTACTGGTTCGCCTCGACCGGATACAGCCCCGCGAACACCTGCGGCTTCACTTCCTTGAAGCCCGGCAGCGGCTCGGCAGCGGCCTTGGCCGCGTGCGTGACGGTATCGCCGACCTTCGCGGCCGTCAGTTCCTTGATGCCGGCGATGATGAAGCCCACCTGCCCGGCCGACAGCGACTCGAGATTGCGCGACTTCGGCGTGAACACGCCGACGTGCTCGACCGGATACTGCGCGCCGGTCGCCATCATCTTGATCTTGTCCTTCGGGCGCAGCGTGCCGTTGACGATACGCACGAGCATCACGACGCCGACGTAGTTGTCGAACCACGAATCGATGATCAGCGCCTGCAGCGGCGCGGTCGGATCGCCCTTCGGCGGCGGCACCTTCGCGATCAGCGACTCGAGCACGTCTTCGACGCCGAGGCCGGTCTTCGCGCTGCAGCGCGTCGCGTCGGTCGCGTCGATGCCGATCACGTCCTCGATCTCCTCGATCGCGTTCTCGGGGTTCGCGGCCGGCAGGTCGATCTTGTTCAGCACGGGCACGACCTCGACGCCGAGCTCGATCGCCGTGTAGCAGTTCGCGACCGTCTGCGCCTCGACGCCCTGGCTGGCGTCGACGACCAGCAGCGCGCCTTCGCACGCGGACAGCGAACGGCTGACCTCGTACGAGAAGTCGACGTGCCCCGGCGTGTCGATCAGGTTCAGGTTGTAGACCTTGCCGTCGCGTGCGCGATAGGTCAGCGCGGCTGTTTGCGCCTTGATCGTGATGCCGCGCTCGCGCTCGATGTCCATCGAGTCGAGCACCTGCGCTTCCATTTCACGGTCGGCGAGGCCGCCGCATACCTGGATGATGCGATCCGCGAGTGTCGACTTGCCATGGTCGATGTGGGCGATGATCGAGAAATTGCGAATATGATCCATTCAGTGCCGATCAAGCGAAAAAGGCGCGCTCACGACTGCGGAGCACGCCTTGTAAGTCGGTGAAAAAACGGCTTATTTTAGCCGAAAAGGCTTTTGCCGGGCGGGATTTCGGACGCCCTGCCACGCGGGGCGGGCGCCCGCCGGATCGAACCCCGCGCGAAAACGGCGTCGGCCGGCGGCGGGCCGGATTCAGCGCCGGGCCGCCAGCGCGTCGCGCACCCGCGCGTCGTCGAACCGGTGGCGGCACACTTCCGCGCCGTCCAGCAGCAGCACGGGCACGTCCTCGTCGTAACGCGCGACCAGCGCTGCATCGGTGTCGATGTCGATGTAGTCGACCGCGACACCGAATTCGGCCGCCACCGGCGCCAGTGCGTCGCGCATGTCGTCGCACAGGTGGCACCAGCCGCGGCCGTAGAGCGTGAACATCGACGCGTTACTTCTGGCGCGGCCGCACGGGCACGAACTGCGTGTTGTCGCCACGCCGCACGAGCACCGCGACCGCCTTCTGCGGATCGAGCTGCGCGGTCACGTCGGCGAACTGCTTCGCGCTCGTGATGTCGGTGTCGCCGACACGCAGCACGATGTCGCCGCGCTGCAGGCCCGCCCGGGCGGCCGGGCCGTCGACGCCGTCGATCTGCACGCCGTTCTTCAGCTTCAGCGTCTTCATCTGCTCCGCCGTCAGGTCGCTGACCGTCAGCCCGAGCGAATTGGTCTGGCGCGGCTTCTGCGGCGCGTTCTTGCGCTGCTCGGCCTTCGCCGTCGACTCGGCCGGCGTCTCGGCGATCGTGATCGGCAGATCGCGTGCCTGACCCTTGCGCCATACGCTGACCGTCGCCTTCGTGCCGGGCTTCGTGTCGCCGACCATGCGCGGCAGGTCCGACGCCGCATCGACCGGACGGCCATTGAACTTCAGGATAATGTCGCCCGGCTGGATGCCTGCCTTGTCGGCCGGGCCGCCCGGCTCGACGCTGCTGACGAGCGCGCCTTCGGCCTTCGGCAGCCCGATCGAATCGGCCACGTCCTTCGTCACCTCGCCGATCGCCACCGCTATCCGGCCGCGCGTGACCTTGCCGGTCGCCTTCAGCTGGTCGGCCACGCGCATCGCCTCGTCGATCGGAATCGCGAACGAAATGCCCATGAAGCCGCCGGTGCGGCTGTAGATCTGCGAGTTGATGCCGATCACCTCGCCCTGCATGTTGATCAGCGGGCCGCCCGAGTTGCCAGGGTTCACGGCCACGTCGGTCTGGATGAACGGCAGGTAGTCGCCCGTGTTGCGGCTCTTCGAGCTGACGATGCCGGCCGTGACCGTGTTGTCGAGGCCGAACGGCGAACCGATCGCGACGACCCACTCGCCGACGCGCACCTTGTTCGAATCGCCGATCGCGACGACCGGCAGGTTCGACGCCTGGATCTTGACGACCGCGACGTCCGTGCGGTCGTCGACGCCGATCAGCTTCGCCTTGAATTCGCGCTTGTCGGTCAGCGTCACGTAGATGGTGTCCGCATCGTCGACGACGTGCGCATTGGTCATCACGTAACCGTCGGCCGACACGATGAAGCCCGAGCCGACGCCACGGTTCTGCTCGGTATCGGGCGGATTGTCCGGCGCCGGCGCATTCTTCGGGTTGCTGCCGTTGCCGCCACCGTTGCCGGGCGCCTGCGGCAGCGGGATGCCGAAGAAGCGCCGGAAGAATTCCGACATGTCGCCGTTGTCGAAGCCGGGCGGGAGCATGCCGCGCGGGCCGCTCGTCGGCACGTTGGCGGTGGTCCGGATGTTCACGACGGCCGGCCCGACCTTTTCGACCAGATCGGCAAAGTCGGGCAGGCTTGCGGCGGGAGGCGTGACCGCGACCGCGGTTTGCGGGACGAGCGGCAGGCAGGCACACAGCGCCGCCGCCGCGAGCACTTTGCGCAGCGTGAGTTTCGTCATGTCGGAAGCCGTAGCGTTACTTGGAAGCCTTGTATTCTATGGCAGACGCGAACTGCTGCAACGTCGCCGGCGGCACTTCGCCGAGCACGGTGATCCAGTAGTCGCCGCGGCGCTTCACGAGAACGTGCGTCGCCCCGGTGCTGCCCGCGCCTTCCTTGCGCGTATTCTTTTCGGCCGGCTCGATGAAAACCGAGATCGTCGCGAGGCCGTCCGTGAAGACCGCCTGATCGACCGGGATCGGCGGATCGCCGGCATCGCGCGCGGCCATCGGCCGGCGCACTTCACGAATCTTCTGGAAGCCGGCGACGCTCGGCGCGAGCTGCCAGCCCTGCGCTTCCATGTCGACCGTCGCGACCGGCGGGCGCACGACCGTCCAGCCGCTCAGGTTGCGCATGCCGGCTGCGATCGCGGCCTTGTCGCCGCTTGCGCCGCCCGTCTGCAATTGCGAGAACGCGATCTGCTCGAGCACGCGATCGTTCGCGTCGAGCGTCTGCGAACGCAGCAGCAGCCCGGTGCGCGCGTCGGCCCACAGCTTGTACGTGAAACGGTACGCATCCTTCGGCACGAGCTCGACGACCTGCGCGTCGATCCCGGCCACGCGGTCCTTGCCGAGCGACTTCGCATCGTAGACGGACATTACGTGTTCGCCGCTCGCGCCGAGCAGCGCGGGAAACGAGTCGCGCGTCTGACGGCGCTCGACCACGCACAGCTTGCGCTCGGGCACGAACGTGTACAGCTCGTCGTTGTGCCGCAGCAGCTTGCGCGGCTTGCCGTCGAGCGTCTCGATCCGTTCGAACTCGCCGTCGCGGGACGCGACGTGCGCGATGCGCGACGACTGCACGTACCCGCCGCGCTGGTAGACGAACGTACCTTCGTAGCTCTGCTGCTGCGCCGCCTGCTGGACGCGGTCGAGCCAGTCCGCGGCGCCCTTGCGGGTCGCGACGGGATCGTCCGGTTGCTGGGCACTGGCGGGAAGGGATTGAACGGACAACAGGGCGGCTGCGCAAAGCAGGAGGGCCGGCAGCCGCTTCCATCCGGAGATGGCGTGATTCAACTGCAATGTCCGCATCGGGTTTATTGGCCTGGCGTGGTGGTCACGGCAGCGCGGATCAGCGGCATCGAACCCGTGACGACGGGCTGCTGGGCGAATTGCTGGTGCGCTTCAAGGTATTGGTCGAGGCTGGCGTCGCGAATGATGTTGACGTCCTGCAGGCCGGGCTGGGCCGATGCCTGCGCAACCGTCACGCGCTGCAGGTTGCCGCCCTGCTGCGCGCCGATCGAGGCGACCTGGACGGCGCCCGGCGTACCGGCCGTCTGCATTTGCGGGACGACGACCCAGGTCAGCGTGGCCGCCGCGGCGGCCACCGCGAACGCGGGCACGACGCGCCGACGCAGCGACAGCAGCTTGCGCGCGGCCGGCGCGGCCGCCGGAGCCAGCAGGTGCGGCTCGCTTTCGAGCGCGGCCGACATGCGTGCGGTAAACGCGACGCTCAGCGCGGGCGGCAGCGCGAGCTCGTCCGAGCGCAGCGCATCGCCGATCAGGTGGTAATGGGCCCACGCAGCGCGATCCGCGCGGTCGAGCTCAGCCAGAAACTGCCCGTGATCCGGGCCATCGAACATTTCGCCGTCGACCAGCGCGGAAAGGCGCTCGCCGCGCGAGCACGCTTGCGATTGCGTATTGACCGACCCCATGATGCTCCCCATCTTGCACACCCCGTCGTGACTTCACGACTCTATCCGTAACTAGACCCCGACCCGCGTCGTTCCGCCCGTCGCGCTTACCAGCGCTTGCCTTCGGGCGTATCGAGCAGCGGACGCAATTTGGCAGCGATTGCCTCGCGCGCACGGAAGATCCGCGAGCGGACCGTCCCGATCGGACAGCCCATCATTTCCGCGATCTCTTCGTAGCTCAGGCCCTCGATCTCGCGCAGCGTGATTGCCTGGCGCAGTTCTTCGGGCAGCAGAGCCATCGCAGCGTTGACCGTCTCGGCAATCTGCTTGCTCATCAACATCGACTCAGGCGTGTTGATATCCCTTAGTTGGTCTGCGTCCGAGAAAGTTTCCGCTTCCTCCGCATCGGCCTCGGTCGAGGTCGGCGCCCGGCGGCCTTGCGTCGCAAGGTAGTTCTTCGCCGTGTTGACGGCAATTCGGTACAACCACGTATAGAACGCCGATTCGCCGCGGAATTGCGGCAGCGCACGATACGCCTTGATGAACGCGTCCTGGGCCACATCCTCGACCTCGGCGGGATCCCGCACGAGGCGCGAGATCAGCCGGATGATCTTGCGGTGGTATTTGGAGACCAGGAGTTCGAACGCCGCCTTGTCGCCCTTCTGTACGCGCTCGACCAGAGCCTGATCGATTTCTTTTTCACTCACCTGACAAATCCGTTAACTAGGGATGCAACGCGGAGCGTTATTGTAGCGTTCCGGCGCCGGCCGCTGGTTACGGTCGGTAACCGCGCCGCCGTCATGCCTGCCCCGCCGCCCCGGCCGTTCTCGCCAGCACCGACAGCGCGCTGAACGACGCGGCGTCGAGCGCGTCGGCCGGAATCAGCAGCGGCCGCGCGCGCCGGGCGCCCTGCCCGATCGATAGCACCAGCAGCAGGGTGCTCCAGTGCGCATGGCCGGTCACGCGACCGCGGGCCAGCAATCGCCCGGTGCGGCCAAACGCCGCAATCTCCCCGAACGCATCGATCCGCAGCTCGGCCGGCAGCCGGCGGGCGCAGGCCCGCGCCGCCCATACGGCCAGCAGTGCCGCCGTCGCGGCCGACACGCCTGCGCCGGCGGCAGCGCCCGCGCGCGGCGCGCAGAACAGGTACGCCGACGCGGCAGCCGATGCGACGAACGCGGCCAGCACGAGATACGACACGGCCGAGGCCCGCAACGCAAAGCGCTGCGGACGCCCGGCCGGAGCATCGAATGGACTCGTCAAGCGATTCGACGTCAGACGCGCTTGAACACCAGCGTGCCGTTGGTCCCGCCGAAGCCGAAGTTGTTCTTCACGGCAACGTCGATCTTCATGTCACGCGCGGTGTTCGCGCAGTAATCGAGATCGCACTCGGGGTCCTGGTTGAAGATGTTGATGGTCGGCGGCGACACGTTGTTGTGCAGTGCCAGCACCGTGAACACCGATTCGAGGCCGCCCGCGCCACCCAGCAGGTGGCCCGTCATCGACTTCGTCGAGTTGACCACCATCTTGTACGCGTGCTCGCCGAAGGCCGCCTTCACCGCGTCGGACTCGTTCTTGTCGCCCAGCGGCGTCGACGTGCCATGCGCGTTCAGGTACTGCACCTCGTCGGCATTCAGGCCGGCGTCGCGCAGCGCCGCGACCATGCAGCGGCGCGGGCCGTCCATGTTCGGCGCGGTCATGTGGTACGCGTCACCCGTCATGCCGAAGCCCACGACTTCCGCGTAGATCTTCGCGCCGCGCGCCTTCGCCGCCTCGTACTCCTCGAGCACCATCACGCCCGAGCCCTCGCCCAGCACGAAGCCGTCGCGGTCCTTGTCCCACGGACGCGACGCGGTGGCCGGATCGTCGTTGCGGGTCGACAGCGCGCGCGCGGCGGCGAACCCGCCGATGCCGAGCGGCGACACCGTCGATTCGGCGCCGCCCGCGACCATCACGTCGGCGTCGCCGGCCTGGATCAGGCGCGCGGCGAGGCCGATGCTGTGCAGGCCGGTCGTGCAGGCCGTGACGGCCGCGAGGTTCGGGCCCTTCAGGCCGAACATGATGCTCAGGTGACCCGAGATCATGTTGATGATCGAGCCCGGCACGAAGAACGGCGAAATCCGGCGCGCGCCACGATCGACGTAGGTCTGGTGCGTGTCTTCGATCATCGGCAGGCCGCCGATGCCGGAACCGACCAGCACGCCGATGCGCTCCGCGTTGGCTTCGGTCACTTCCAGCCCGCTGTCCTTGATGGCCTGGACGCCGGCGGCGATGCCGTAATGGATGAACGTATCCATGTTCCGGGCTTCCTTCGCCGGGATGTACTCCTCGGCGCTGAAGCCCTTCACTTCGCCCGCGAAATGGCAGGCGAGGTTCGACGCATCGAACTTCGTGACGGTGGCGATACCGGACTTGCCGGCGACGAGATTGGCCCAGCCGTCGGCAACATTATTGCCAACAGGCGAAATCAGCCCCAGGCCTGTAACGACAACACGACGGCGGCTCACGGTAACCTCTTTTCCATTATTGGATGACAAAAACAAAAGCCACAGTGGCCACAGGAACCAGCCCTGCGAGCCCTGTGGCTGTTAGTCCGTCCGGCGCGAAGCCGGCAGGATGGCGCGTCAATCGCGAAGATCGCGGCGACGTGGCGGACAAGCGCGAAAGGCGCTTACGCCTTGACGTTTGCGCGAGCGTAGTCGATCGCTTGCTGAACGGTCGTGATCTTCTCTGCTTCTTCGTCCGGGATTTCCATGCCGAACTCGTCTTCGAGAGCCATCACCAGTTCGACCGTGTCGAGCGAATCCGCGCCCAGGTCGTTCACGAACGAAGCTTCGTTCTTGATCTCGGCTTCCGCGACGCCCAGTTGTTCAGCGACGATCTTCTTGACACGTTGTTCGATGTTGTCCATTACCCCTCCGAGGGAAAGTTCAGATTTACAAGTGCGCGCATTTTATCAGGTTTGCTGACGCCAAAACGCGCGTTGGCTTGATGGTCGATCAAGCGCCGATCCGCCTGAAAAACGGGATACGGCGCGGATGGTAAACGAAAACCGTTACGACATGTACATGCCGCCGTTCACGTGCAGCGTCGTGCCGGTGATGTAACCGGCCTGCGGCGATGCGAGGAACGCGACGGCATGGGCGATGTCCTCCGGGCTGCCGAGGCGGCCGAGCGGAATCTGGGTCTTGAGCGCGGCCTGCTGTTCTTCCGGCAGCGTCTTCGTCATGTCGGTGTCGATGAAGCCCGGCGCCACGCAGTTCACCGTGATGCCGCGGCTGCCGATTTCGCGCGCGAGCGCACGCGTCATGCCCGCGACGCCGGCCTTCGCGGCCGCATAGTTGACCTGACCCGGATTGCCGGCCGAGCCGACCACCGACGTGATGTTGATGATACGGCCGCCGCGCGCCTTCATCATCGGGCGCAGCACCGCGCGCGACAGGCGGAACACCGACTTCAGATTGGTGTCGATCACCGCGTCCCAGTCCTCGTCCTTCATCCGCATCGCGAGCTGATCCTGCGTGATGCCCGCGTTGTTGACGAGCACGTTCAGCGCGCCGAATTCCTTCACGGTCGCATCGATCAGTGCCTCGGCGGCTGCCGCGTCGTTGACGTTCAGCACCGCGCCGCGGCCCGTGACGCCCGCTTCCGCGAACGCCGCGGTGATCGCGGCGGCGCCCGATTCGCTCGTCGCCGTGCCGATCACCGTCGCGCCCAGGCGCGCGAGTTCGAGCGCGATCGAACGGCCGATGCCGCGCGACGCGCCGGTCACGATCGCAACCTGTTTATCGAGAGTCTTGTCCATGAATCGAATGTCCGTTGCTTGGGAAAAGGCGCCGCGTCAGGCGGTCGCGAGCTTGAGCGCTTCGTCGAGCGAAGCCGGATCGAACACCGACGCACCCGTCAGGTTGCCGTCGATGCGCTTCGTCAGGCCGGCCAGCACCTTGCCCGGACCGCATTCGATCACGTGCGTGGCGCCCGTGCCGGCGATGTGCCGCACGCACTCGACCCAGCGCACCGGGCCCGCGGCCTGGCGCACCAGCGCATCCTTGATCGCGGCCGGATCGCTGACCACGGCAACGTCGATGTTGTTGACGACCGGAATCTGCGGCGCCTTCACGTCGACGTTCGCGAGGTAGTCGCGCAGCTGGTCCGACGCCGGCTTGAGCAGCGACGAATGGAACGGCGCCGACACCGGCAGCGGCAGCGCGCGCTTCGCGCCCTTCGCCTTCGCGATCTCGCATGCCTTTTCGACCGCGGCCTTGCTGCCCGCGATCACGACCTGCGCCGGAGCATTGAAGTTCACCGCTTCGACGACGCCCGCCTCCGCGGCTTCCGCGCATACCGCGCGCACCGTGTCGTCGTCGAGGCCCAGGATCGCGGCCATGCCGCCCTGGCCGACCGGCACGGCCGTCTGCATCGCCTGTGCACGAAAGCGCACGAGCGGCACCGCATCCTTGAACGCAAGCGCGCCGGCCGCGACGAGCGCCGTGTATTCACCGAGGCTGTGGCCGGCGACGATCGACGGCGCCGGGCCGCCCGCCTGCTGCCACGCGCGGTAGCACGCGTACGCCGCGGTCAGCATCACGGGCTGCGTGTTGGTGGTCAGGTTCAGCTCTTCGGCCGGGCCTTCGGCGATCAGCTTGCCGAGATCCTGATTGAGTGCATCGGATGCTTCCTGGAGCGTCTCGCGCACGACGGCCAGATCGGCGAATGCGTTGAGCATGCCGATCGCCTGCGAGCCCTGCCCCGGAAAAACGAATGCAAATTTCATATCGTCCCCAATTGAATCGATTCGGACGGCGCGCACGAACGGCGCGCCGATGGGATCCGCGCGCGGCTTGTCGCGCGCCGCGGATCAGAAGCGGAAGACCGACGCGCCCCAGGTGAAGCCGCCGCCGACGCCTTCGATCAGCACGTGCTGGCCCCGCTGGATGCGACCGTCGCGCACCGCGGCGTCGAGCGCCAGCGGGATCGACGCGGCCGACGTATTGCCGTGCTGGTCGACCGTCACGACCATGCGCTCCTGCGGCAGGCCGAGCTTGCGGCAGGTGCTGGTCATGATGCGGATGTTGGCCTGGTGCGGAATCAGCCAGTCGATTTGCTCGGGCGCGAGATTCGCCTTCGCGAGCGCTTCGATCGCGACCTTTTCGAGCACGTTGACCGCGAGCTTGAACACGGCCTGCCCGTCCATGTGCAGGAACGCGCTGCCGTCGATCACGCCGCGGTTGACGTTGCCCGGCGTGCACAGGATGTTCGAGTAGCTGCCGTCCGCATGCAGCGCGCTGCCGAGCACGCCCGGCTCTTCCGACGCGGACAGGATCACCGCGCCGGCACCGTCGCCGAACAGCACGCAGGTCGTGCGGTCCTTGAAGTCGAGAATGCGCGAGAACGTCTCCGCGCCGACCACGAGCGCCGTACGATGCTGGCCGCTGCGGATGAAGCTGTCGGCTGTCGCCACCGCGTACGCGAAGCCCGAACACACGGCCTGCACGTCGAATGCCGCGCCGCCGTTCTTGATGCCGAGCTTGTTCTGCAGCAGGCACGCGGTGCTCGGGAACACGAAATCGGGGGTCGAAGTCGCGACGATGATCAGGTCGATCGACTGCGGATCGACACCGGCCGCTTCGATCGCACGACGCGACGCTTCGAGCGCGAGATCGCTCGTCGTGACGTCCGGTGCGGCGAAATGGCGCGCATGGATGCCCGTGCGCGCCACGATCCATTCATCGCTCGTCTCGATGCCTTCCTTCGCAAGACGATCGGTCAACTGCTGGTTCGTGACGCGGTCGGGCGGCAGGTAGCTGCCCGTGCCGAGCACGCGGGAATAGAGAGTCGATTGGGCCATTTATGCTTTAGAGGATTGCGCAGCGGAAGGTTCGGCGTGATGGCCTGCGGCCGGGCTTGCATGGCCCGCGCCGCCCGCGTCGTGTTCGCCGTCGCCGAGCGACACTGAATTATCCGCCATCGCGCGCGCGAGGCGCTCCAGCACCCCGTTTTTGACGGCATCATACCCGCGTTTGATCGCCCACTCAAACGCGTAGGCGTCGGCCGAACCGTGGCTCTTGATCACGAGGCTCTTCAGCCCCAGCAGCGCCGCGCCGTTGTACTGGCGGTGGTCGACGCGCTTCTTGAAGCGCATCAGCACAGGCAGCGCGAGCAGCGCCATCAGCTTCGACATCAGCGAGCGGCCGAACTCCTCGCGGATGATGTCCGACAGCATCTGCGCGAGCCCCTCGGACGTCTTCAGCGCGACGTTGCCGACGAAGCCGTCGCACACGATCACGTCGACGGTGCCCTTGTAGATGTCGTTGCCTTCCACGTTGCCGCGGAAATTGAGCGTGCTGGCACGCAGCAGCTCGCCTGCGCGCTTGATCGTCTCGTTGCCCTTGATGACCTCTTCGCCGATGTTCAGCAGGCCGATCGTCGGGCGCTCCTTGCCTTCGAGCGCGGCCACGAGCGCGTGCCCCATCTCCGCGAACTGCAGCAGGTGCTGCGGTTCGCAGTCGACGTTCGCGCCGAGGTCCAGCATCATCGTGTAGCCGGTCGGGTTCGGCAGCGCGAACGCGATCGCGGGCCGCTCGATGCCGGGCAGCGTCTTGAGTACGTAACGGGAAACGGCCATCAGCGCGCCGGTATTGCCGGCGGAGATGCAGGCCTGCGCCGCGCCGTCCTTGACGTGGTTGAGCGCGACGCGCATCGAAGAATCCTTCTTCTTGCGCAGCGCCACTTCGACAGGATCGTCCATCGCCACGACTTCGGTGGCGGGCACGATGGTCAACGCGGGATCGTCGAGGGCTTTCAGCTTCTTCAGCTGAGCGCGAATCGCGCTTTCGATGCCGACGAGCATCAGGTGCGCATCGGGATGCGCGCGGACGAACTTGACTGCCGCGGGAACGGTCACGGACGGGCCGTGGTCGCCTCCCATGCAATCGATTGTGAGCTTTACGGTCATGGAATGCGACGAATTTCAGGCACAAAAAAGCGGCAGTTGAATGCCGCCTTTTTGTTGAGCCAGGAAAGTGTCAAGCGAACCAGTTGTCACGCGAACGGCGAGCGTAGCGCGCAACGCGTGACTTGACGCTTAGTCGTTCTTCGTCTTGACGACTTTCTTGCCGCGATAGTAGCCGTTCGGGCTGACGTGGTGACGCAGGTGCACTTCACCCGTGCTCGGCTCGACTGCCAGCGGCGCTGCCGTCAGGAAATCGTGCGAACGATGCATGCCGCGCTTCGACGGCGACTTCTTGTTTTGCTGGACTGCCATGACTAACTCCTAAATAATTTTCCGGATTCTAACACAGCCCGATCCGGCGCTTAACTACCCTGGCCCAAAGCCCTTACGCCTTCCCGCGCCACAACTGCTCAGTGTTTCTTGGTGCCGTCACCGTCCTTCTTCAACGCTTCCAGCGCTGCGAACGGATTCGGCCGTTTGCCTTCGTCCCCGGCTTCGTCGGACGCCTCGTCCGTCTCTTCCGTGGGACCGCTCGCGCCCGACACGAGGCTTTCGTGAACTGCCGGGCAAACCTCGTGCTTGGGCACGAGCGGCAACGAAAGCAGCAATTCCTCTTCGATCAAGTCGACGAGATCGAACTGGCGTGAGCCCACGATCACATCGGCTTCATCGTCGTCGAGCGGAAATTCTTCAGCTTCTTCTTCGGTCGCGACGATCCGGTACGTCATGTCGACGTCGAACGTCTGGTCGTACGGCGTCATGCAGCGCTGGCACGTGAGCCACGCATGGCCGTGCACCGCAAGGCGCAGATACGGCTGCTGCCCGTCGGTGCCGTCGTCCTGCAACTCCTTTTGCGTGAACCCTTCCGCCTGCCACGTGAAGACCGTGTCGCGATCTGGCGCGTCCGTCGGCACTTCGTTTAACATGCGCGGCAGTTGCGAGAGGTGCACCGCGCCGGCTGCCTGCCGCCCGCTGCGGGCAAACTCGAACAGGTCGACCGCGTGCGGATCGAGCGCCGCCGCAGGTTTGCCAGAAGAAGTGTTCATGTGCGCTCCTGCCTACAGGCTGACTTGCGGGATCCGGCTTGGCACCGCTCGCGTACGGCTCATCGAAGGATGACGTACTTTACTTCCGAAGACCCGGCAGGCGCCACCACACGAAAGCCTGCCGACGAAAAGCGGGAAAGCATACCTGTTTTACCTTTTGCGGTCAATCACTTAAGCTTGCGTCCGCGCAACGCCGCGCCACACCTGACGACTCACCGATCCAACCGACCATGCCGGATACCGTTTGCCGCCCGCCGCGGCTGATTCTTGCCTCCAGTTCCCGCTACCGCCGCACGCTCCTCGAGCGCCTCGGCGTGCCGTTCGACGTCGTGTCGCCCGACCTCGACGAAACCCCGCTCGCCGGCGAAACGCCGGCCGCGACCGCGCTGCGCCTCGCCGCCGCGAAAGCACGCGCGGTGGCCGCGACGATCGACGCGCCGGACGGCGTGCTCGTGATCGGGTCGGATCAGGTCGCGACCTTCGACGGCCACCAGATCGGCAAGCCCGGTACGCACGAGCGCGCGCTCGCGCAACTCGTGTCGATGCAGGGCCGCGAAGTCGAATTCCACAGCGCGCTCTGCCTGCACGACAGCCGTACGGACGAAGCGCAGGTCGAGGACATCGTCACGCACGTGCGCTTTCGCTCGCTGCCCGAGGCCGAACTCGACGCCTACCTGCGCGCGGAAACGCCGTACGACGTGGCCGGCAGCGCGAAATCCGAAGGGCTCGGCATCGCCCTGCTCGACGCGATCGACTCGGACGACCCCACCGCACTCGTCGGCCTGCCGCTGATCGCCCTCACGCGGATGCTGCGCGCCGCCGGCTACCCGTTGTTTGCAACCACTCGTGGAGACCGCGCATGACCGCCGGCACGCTTTATCTCGTCCCGAACACGCTCGGCGAAGGCGACGAATCGATGCTCGCCGCCGTGCTGCCCGCCGCCGTGCAGGCGCGCGCCGGCACGCTCGGCTATTACATCGGCGAGAACGCGAAAACGACCCGCGCGTTTCTGAAGAAGATCGGTACGACGCGGCCGATCCAGGAAATCGAGATCAGCGAGCTGAACGTCAATACGCCGGCCGGCGCGATCGACCGGCTGCTCGCTCCGGTGCTGGCCGGCGCGGATGCCGGCCTCGTGTCGGAGGCCGGCTGCCCGGCCGTCGCCGATCCCGGCGCGCTGCTGGTGCGCCGCGCGCACGAGCGCGGCGTGAAGGTCGTGCCGCTCGTCGGACCGAGTTCGATCCTGCTCGCGCTGATGGCGTCGGGCCTGAACGGCCAGAGCTTCGCGTTCAACGGCTATCTGCCGGTCGATGCGGCCGCGCGCGCGAAACGCCTGCGCGAACTCGAGCAACTGTCGCGCAAGGCGCGCCAGACGCAGATCTTCATCGAAACGCCGTACCGGAATCACGCGATGCTCGACACGCTGGTCGCGACCTGCGCGCCGTCGACGCAGATCTGCGTCGCGGCCGATCTGACCCTCGCGACCGAGACGATCGCGAGCCGCACGGCGGCGGACTGGAAAAAGGCGCTGGCGCCGAATCTGCACAAGCGCCCCGCGATCTTCCTGCTGCTCGCGAACTGATTGATGCCGCGACCGGCGATCCACTGATGAATGAAAGGCGGGCCATCGCGGCCCGCCCATCGCCGCCGTCAGCCGTCAGCCGTCAGCCGTCAGCCGTCAGCCGTCAGCGCAGGCTGACTGACGCGCCGCCAGCCGTCAGCGCCTTCATCGCAGCGCCACCGACGGCCGCGCCGAACTTGCGCGCGACACGGTTCGTCAGGCTTTCCTTCACCGTATAGTCGACCAGATCCGGCGCCCTCAGCACGTCGCGCGCGACCGTGTCGGTGGTGCCGTAGCCGTCGGCGAGCCCGAGCTCGACGCTCTTCTCGCCGGTCCAGAACAGGCCGGAGAACATGTCCGGCGTCTCGTGCAGCCGCTTGCCGCGGCCATCCTTCACGGCCTTGATGAACTGCGCATGCACCTGGTCGAGCAGTTCCTGCGCGTGCGCGTCCATCTTCGGCGTTTCCGGCGAGAACGGATCGTAGAAGCCCTTGTTTTCGCCCGACGTATGCAGGCGCCGCTCGACCCCGAGCTTGCCCATCAGCCCGGTGAAGCCGAAGCCGTCCATCAGCACGCCGATCGAGCCGACGATGCTCGCCTTGTCGACGAAGATCTTGTCGGCGGCCGACGCGATGTAATACCCGCCTGATGCGCACATGTCGGTCACGACGACGTACAGCGGCTTGTCCGGATACTTGCCGCGCAAGCGCCGGATCTCGTCGTAGACCATGCCGGCCTGCACCGGGCTGCCGCCCGGGCTGTTGATCCGCAGCACGACGCCGACCGTGCCGTCGTCGTCGAACGCGGCGTCGAGCGCGGTGTTGATGTCGTCGGCGTTCGCGTTGACGCCTGCCGCGATCTCGCCGTCGATCGTCACGAGCGCCGTATGCCGCCCGCTCGACGAGAACTTCGAATCGCTCGAGAAATCGATCAGCGCGAACGCGAGCAGCACGAACACGCCGAGAAACGCGAAGCGGAAGAAGATCTTCCAGCGCCGTGCGGCACGCTGCTCCTTGACGGCCGCGAGCGCGATCCGCTCGAGCGCTGCGCGCTCCCAGGCCGGTTCACGGCTGTCGGGACGGGAGGAGGAATCCGGGGAATTCGGTTGGTCGGCCATGCAGTGGTGTCGTCAGTCGGTCGTGGCGGGCGTGGCGGGATGCAGGTCCGCATCGGGCACCCAGAATACCGCACGGCCGTCGGGCGTGTCGCGCTCGTCGACCTCGACCGGCCGCAAGCGGCCGCCGCGGCACGGGCCACCGACGCACTTGCCGGTATCCGGCGCGTAGATCGCGCCGTGCGTCGCGCACATCAGATAGAGGCCCGACGACTCGAAGAATTGCCCTTCGGCCCAGTCGAGCTCCATCGGCACATGCGCGCAGCGGTTCAGGTAGCCGTAGGCGCGGCCGTCGTAGCGCACGAAGAACACGACCGCCTGCTCGCCGCGCAGCGTCGCGTCGACGCGCACCCCGGCGCCGCCGTCGGTCAGCGCGTCCGACGCGCACACGCGCACGGCGTCCGGCGCCGCGCTCATGCGTGCTCCCGCAGCCATGCGGCCAGCGCACCGACGTCCGGCGCGACGAAGCGCGGCGTGAGCGCCGCCAGCGCATCGGCCGTGTGCGCGCCATACGCGACGCCGACGCCGGCCGCGCCGGCGCTGGCCGCCATCTGCAGGTCGTGCGTCGTATCGCCGATCATCACGGTGCGCGACAGGTCCTGCCCCAATTCCCGCGACAACTCGTGCAGCATCGCCGGATGCGGTTTCGAGAACGTTTCGTCCGCGCAGCGCGTCGCGTCGAACCAGCTCGTCAGTTTCGACTGGTCGAGCACGCGGTTCAGCCCGACCCGACCCTTGCCGGTCGCGACGGCGAGCAGATAGCCCGTATCGCGCAGTTCGGCGAGCAGCTCGCGCACGCCGGCGAACAGCTCGATGCGCTGGTCGTCGAGCAGGTAGTGGTAGCGGTAGCGCTCAGCCAGCCGTGCGTAGTCGGACGGATCGAGGGTCGGCGCCGTGATCTGCAGCGCGTCCCGCAGGCCGAGGCCGATCACGTAGCGGGAAGCTTCGTCGGACGGCGTGGGCAAGCCGAGATCGCGGCATGCCGCCTGGATGCTGTGCGCGATGTGCGCAGTCGAATCCATCAGCGTGCCGTCCCAGTCGAAGACGATCAGGTCAAATTGCTGTCGGGCCATGCGGTTCAGGCGGTATCGCGCAATGCGCTGAGTTGATCGAGGAAGCGCCGGCACTCGGCCGGCAGCGGCGCATCGAACTGCAGCGCCTCGCCGGTCAGCGGATGAGCGAGCTTGAGGCGGTGCGCATGCAGGAACATCCGTTTCAGCGACGGCTGCGCGTTCGCGCGCGCCAGCGCCTTGTTCAATGCGAAATCGCCATACTTGGCGTCGCCGGCGATCGGCAGGCCGAGATGCGCGAGGTGCACCCGGATCTGATGGGTCCGACCCGTTTTGAGTTCCGCTTCGACGAGCACGTAGTCCGGCCAGCGGTCGACGAGATTGAACACCGTATGCGACGCGAGCCCGTCCTCCTGCACCCGTACGCGGCGCTCCCCTTCCGGGGTCGAATACTTGAACAGCGGCGCCTTCACCGCGCGGCGCCGGCCCCAGTCGGGCTGCCATTCGCCGTGCGCGCACGCGAAGTAGCGCTTGTCCATCCGGTTCTCGCGGATCTGCTCGTGCAGGCCGACGAGCGCCGTGCGTTTCTTCGCGAGCATCAGGATCCCGGACGTCTCGCGGTCGAGCCGGTGCACCAGTTCGAGGAATCTCGCGCGCGGACGCGCCTGGCGCATCTGCTCGATCACGCCGAACGCGACGCCGCTGCCGCCGTGGACCGCGACCCCGGCCGGCTTGTCGATGACGAGCATCGCGTCGTCCTCGTACAGCACGTCGAAATGCGCGGGCGGCACGACGGGCGTGTCGGCGCGCGCGAGGTCGGCCGCCGCCACGCGCACCGGCGGCACGCGGACGAGGTCGCCGAGCTCCAGGCGGTACTGCGCGTCGATCCGGCCCTTGTTCACGCGCACTTCGCCGCTGCGGAGGATCCGGTAAATATGGCTTTTCGGCACGCCTTTACAGACGCGCAACAGGAAGTTGTCGATGCGCTGACCGGCCGAGTTTTCGTCGATCTCGATCATCAATACCTGGCCGCTTGCGACCGAATTCTGGGATATTTTGCCTAACTCATTCATACTGAATATAATTTTGCCCAGCCTGACGTTGTGGGTGGCCTGACCGGCCGGCCCCGGCTGAATCGGGCAAGGCGCAAGCGCAAACTGCTATTTTACTTGCGCCGGGGGTCCGCTGCTCGCCCCTAATCAAAGAGAAGCAGCAAGTTGCACGCACGGCGCCGCCCGTCGGCAAGGATCGCGCCCACAGGCGGATTCGGTCGGCAAGGCGCCGCGGTAACGGAAAGTTGGTTGAAAAGAATTTGATCGGCAGCCGACGGCGCGCAGTGCGTCCGCAGGCTGCCGGTTGCGAAAATTACGGCGTTGCGCCCGATTTGGCCCCGCGAAGCGTGCGGGGCTTGGCGACGTCAAACCAGGGAAGTACACCCCAAGCGGGAAAGTCGGGCTGGATTCGATACTCCCCGCTGCGGCCCAAGCCGCAGCATCTGCCGCCCGTCGGCGCGCGCGACGCATTGCGCGCGCCCGTGGCAATGCCCGGACAGGCTTAGCGCGCTTTTGCAGCGTGCGGTGTGTGAACGCCGTGCTTTGAAGCCGTATTCGCAGGTGCCCTATGGCCGCCGGCCCCGTCTTTCGGGCCCAAGCGCCTCTTCAGGCAATTCTCCCCGCCAGCATTCCCGCTCCAGCGTGCTCGTGACAACACAACAAGGTGCGGCCTGTCGTCGTTCCCGCCCTCGCGCCTGACAACCGCGAGGCGCCGGCAGCGGAGCCGCCTGGAGTCGTTCATGAAACGCATGCTGTTCAATGCGACGCAGCAGGAGGAGCTGCGCGTCGCCATCGTCGATGGGCAAAAGCTCATCGACATCGACATCGAAACCGCCGGGCGCGAACAGCGCAAAGGCAATATCTACAAAGGTGTCATCACCCGTATCGAGCCGTCGCTCGAAGCGTGCTTCGTCAACTACGGCGAAGACCGCCACGGCTTCCTGCCGTTCAAGGAAGTCGCCCGCCAGTACTTCAAGGAAGGCATCGACATGCGCTCCGCGCGCATTCAGGATGCGCTGCGCGAAGGCCAGGAGCTGATCGTCCAGGTCGAGAAGGAAGAGCGTGGCAACAAGGGCGCCGCCCTCACCACCTTCATCTCGCTCGCCGGCCGCTATCTCGTGCTGATGCCGAACAACCCGCGCGGCGGCGGCGTATCGCGCCGGATCGAAGGCGACGAGCGCCAGGAACTGCGCGAAACGATGGCGCAGCTGCAGATTCCGGACGGCATGAGCATGATCGCCCGTACCGCGGGCATCGGCCGCAGCGCCGAGGAACTGCAGTGGGACCTGAACTACCTGCTGCAACTGTGGCGCGCGATCGAGGCTGCCTCGCAAAGCGGCAACGCCGGCCAGCCGATGCTGATCTATCTGGAATCGAGCCTCGTGATCCGCGCGATCCGGGACTATTTCCAGCCGGATATCGGCGAAATCCTGATCGATACGAACGAAATCCATGATCAGGCCCGTGCCTTCATGGACATCGTGATGCCGGACAACGTCGCGAAGGTGAAGCGCTATCACGACGACGTGCCGCTGTTCTCCCGCTTCCAGATCGAGCACCAGATCGAAACCGCGTACTCGCGCACGGTCCCGCTGCCGTCGGGCGGCGCGATCGTGATCGACCACACCGAAGCGCTCGTCGCGATCGACGTGAACTCCGCACGCGCGACCAAGGGCGCGGACATCGAGGAAACGGCCACCCGCACGAACCTCGAAGCGGCCGACGAAGTCGCCCGCCAACTGCGCCTGCGCGACCTCGGCGGCCTGATCGTGATCGATTTCATCGACATGGAATCGGCGAAGAGCCAGCGTGAAGTCGAGCAGCGCCTGAAGGACGCGCTCAAGCACGACCGTGCGCGCGTGCAGATGGGCAAGATCTCGCGCTTCGGCCTGATGGAACTGTCGCGCCAGCGCCTGCGCCCGGCGCTGTCGGAAGGCAGCCACGTGACGTGCCCGCGCTGCAACGGCACCGGCCACATCCGCGATACCGAATCGTCCGCGCTGCAGGTCCTGCGGATCATTCAGGAAGAAGCGATGAAGGAAAACACCGCGGCGATCCACTGCCAGGTGCCGGTCGAGGTGACCGCCTTCCTGCTGAACGAAAAGCGTCAGGAAATCAACAAGATCGAGTCGCGCTTCAAGGTCGGCATCGTGCTGATCCCGAACAAGCACCTCGATACGCCGCACTACAAGCTCGAGCGCCTGCGTCACGACGATGCGCGCCTCGACGATCCGCGCGCATCCTGGAAGATGGCCGAGGAAGCGGCCCGCGAGCTCGAATCGGAAACCGGCTACAGCAAGCGGGCGGCCGAAGTGAAGCCGAAGCAGGAAGCCGCGGTCAAGGGCATCACGCCCGAGCGTCCGGCACCGAGCCCGGCTCCGCAGCGTCCGGTCGAGCCCGTTGCCGCCCCCGCCCCGGCGCCCGTCGCCGCGGCAAGCGGCGGCTTCATCGGCTGGCTGAAGGGCCTGTTCGGCGTGTCGCCGGCACCGGCGCCCGCACCGGTCGCGCCGGCACCGGCGAAGGAGCAGGCAGCCCGTCCGGCGCGCGAGCGCACGGAAAAGACCGAGCAGCGCGGCGGCGATCGCAATCGCAACCGTCGCGGCGGCGCCCAGCAGGCGCAAGGCGGCCGCGACCCGGCAGCCGCAGGCCGTGGCCAGCCGCAACGCCAGGAACGCGAAGGCAA
This sequence comes from Burkholderia sp. 9779_493, assembly GCF_015712215.1. Lineage (NCBI taxonomy): Bacteria > Pseudomonadati > Pseudomonadota > Betaproteobacteria > Burkholderiales > Burkholderiaceae > Burkholderia > Burkholderia sp. 9779_493. The sequence continues at coordinate 264,891 of NZ_JACCQA010000004.1, read as the reverse complement.
GGAAGTGCGCGAATCGCGTGAAGGCCGTGAGCCGCGCGAGGGTCGTGAGCTGCGTGAAGGTCGCGAGGGCCGCGGAAACCGCGAGGGTCGTGAAAACCGTGAGGGTCGCGAGGGCCGTGGCCCGCGGGAAGGTCGCGAGCCGCGTGAAGGCCGTGAGCCGCGCGAACCGCGCGAGCGTGCCGAACAGCCGGAAGGCGTCGAAGCAGCCGGCCGTGGCGAGCGTCAGGAACGCGGCGAGCGTCGCGAGCGCGGCGAACGCCGCAAGCCGACCCAGCATGCAGCCACGCTCGAAACCGTCACCCGCGGTGAAAACCATCCGGAACCGGAAACCGACAAGGTGGCGGCAGAAGCCCTGCCCGGCGCGGAACTGGCAGCCGATGCGGAAGCCGGCGCACGTGACGGCGAAGAACGCCGCCGTCGCCGTCGCGGCCGCCGCGGCGGTCGTCGCGAGCGCGAGGAAGACGGCGCAGTCGAGCAGGCCGAACAAGGCGCCGAAGGCGAAGTCGCCGCGCAAGCGGTGACGCCGGCCGCCCCGGTCGCTGCCGAACCGGCTCACACGGCTGCGCCGGCAGTCGTCGCGGCCGTGGCAAGCGCGGTCGCCGTGGAAGCCGTCGCCGAGCAGCATGCCGCACCGGCCGCTGTCGAAGCGCAGCCGGCACCGGCCCCCGCCGAAGTGGCTCCGGCCGCCCCGGTCGAGCCCGTCGCCGTCCAGGCAGCCGAACCGGCACCGGTCGCACCGGCCGTCGCGGAAGCAGGCCCGACGCCGGTCGCGGTGTCGCCGACCGATGCGTTCGAAGTGCCGGCCGCCGCTCCGGTCGCTGCCGAGGCCCCGCAAGCCGCACCGGTCGAGCAAGCCGCACCGGCTGCCGTGGCGATCGAGACCGCTCCGGTGGTGGTCGAAGCCGCGCCGACGGTGGCCGAGGCACCGGTCGCAGCCGCGCCGGTCGAGGCCGTCGCCGCACCGGCACCGACACCGGCACCGGCTCCCGCCCCCGCACAACCGGCAGCCGCGCCCACTTCGGCGAGCCTGGACGTCGTGCTGGAGCAGGCCGGTCTCGTCTGGGTGAACACGGACGCCGACAAGTTCGCGGCCGCGCAGGAAGCCGCATCGCGACTCCCGCGCCCGGCCCGCGTGCCGCGCGAACGCAAGGTGCTGCCGCCGGCCGATACGGCGCCGATGCAGCAGGTCGAAACGACGCACCACTAACGGCGCATCGCCCGACCAGGAAAAGCCCGCCTCCGGCGGGCTTTTTCATGTCCGCGCTGCGGGTTTCCGCCCACCGGACCCACCGGCCGGTTGCGGCTAAAATAGAGGTCTGGTCCGCACTTCTTCCAACATGTCCCGACGCATCATTCCTCTCGCCGACGTCAGCGGGATGCCGGACGTCTCCGGCGTCGCGCATGCCCCCGACGGCACGCTGGCCGACACGTTCGCCAGGCCGCTGCGCGACCTGCGCATTTCGGTGACGGACCGCTGCAATTTCCGTTGCGTGTACTGCATGCCGCGCGCGGTCTTCGACAAGGACTACCCGTTCCTGCCGCACAGCGCGCTGCTCACGCACGAGGAAATCGAGCGCGTGGCGCGACTCTTCGTCGCACACGGCGTCGAGAAGATCCGTATCACGGGCGGCGAACCGTTGCTGCGCAAGAACCTCGAATTCCTGATCGAGCGCCTCGCGCGCCTGACGACGCATGCCGGCCGCCCGCTCGACCTGACGCTGACGACCAACGGCTCGCTGCTCGCACGCAAGGCGCGCGCGCTGAAGGACGCCGGGCTTACGCGCGTCACGGTCAGCCTCGATGCGCTCGACGACACGCTGTTCAAGCGCATGAACGATGCGGAGTTCGCGAGCGCCGACGTGCTCGACGGCATCTTCGCCGCGCAGGCCGCGGGCCTCGCGCCGGTCAAGGTCAACATGGTCGTGAAGCGCGGCACCAACGACAGCGAGATCCTGCCGATGGCCGAGCGGTTCCGCGGCACCGGCGTGATCCTGCGTTTCATCGAATACATGGACGTCGGCACGTCGAACGGCTGGAACATGACCGAGGTGCTGCCGTCGGCGGACGTCGTCGCGCGTATCGCCGAACATTTCCCGCTGGTGCCGCTCGAGCCTCACACGGCGGCCGAAACCGCGCAGCGCTGGGGCTATGCGGACGGCAGCGGCGAGATCGGCGTGATCTCGAGCGTCACGCAGGCCTTCTGCGGCGATTGCACGCGTGCCCGGCTGTCGACCGAAGGCAAGCTGTACCTGTGCCTGTTCGCGTCGGCCGGCCACGACCTCCGTGCGCTCGTGCGGGGCGGCGCAAGCGATGCCGAGATCGCGACCGCGATCGCGCGCATCTGGCAGGCGCGCACCGATCGCTATTCGCAGCTGCGCGGCAGCGCCTCGGCCGACGCCACGCCCCACGGCGCCGGCAAGCGCGTCGAAATGTCGTATATCGGCGGCTGACGCCTCTTTCCGCCTTCACACGATGCCCGCTCCCGCTTCTCCGTCGATCGCCGGCCTGCTGCTCGCAGGCGGGCGCGCGACCCGCATGGACGGCGTCGACAAGGGTCTGCAACTGCTCGACGGTACGCCGCTCGCGCTGCACGTGCTGCGCCGGCTGTCGCCGCAGGTCGACGAGACGCTGATCAGCGCGAACCGCCATGCCGATCGCTATGCCGAGCTCGGTGCGCCGTTCGACGCGCGCATCGTCGCCGACGAAACGCCCGACTTCCCCGGGCCGCTCGCGGGCCTGCTCGCCGGCATGCGCGCGGCGCGCGCGCCGCTGGTCGCATGCTCGCCGTGCGATACACCGTATCTGCCCGCCGACCTCGTCGCGCAACTGCATGCGGCGCTCGACGCGCAGCAGGCCGACATCGCGATGGCGGTCACCGTCGACGCGCAGCAGCTGCGCTCGCCGCAGCCGACCTTCGCGCTGCTGCGCACATCGCTGGCCGACGATCTGGCCGCGCGCCTCGCGGCCGGCGACCGCAAGGTGCGTGCGTGGTACGCACGCCACAAGACGGTCGAAGTCGAGTTTCGCGACGAGCGTGCGTTTTACAATGCCAACTCCTGGCAGGAACTCGCCGCGCTGGCCCGCCGCTGACGGCCCCGTGCCGTTCCCGCCCGGCGCCCGCCACACGCGAAACCCGCGCCCAGGCACCCTCCTCGCGCCACCGGCCACGAACCCGATACGCCTTGCGGCGCAGTCCGACTGATGATCACGCAATCCTCGCCCGCCTCCCGAACCGCACCCGACCCCGATGTCCCGCTGTCGCTCGCCGACGCGCAGGCGCTCGCGTGCCGCTTCGCGGTGCCCGTCGACGCGTGCGACACGGTGACGCTGCGCGATGCGCTCGACCGCGTGCTCGCGGTCGACGTGAGCGCGCCGTTCGACATTCCCGCGTACGACAATTCGGCCATGGACGGCTATGCGTTCGACGGCGGCAGCGCGGCACTCGCGTCGCCGCAGGGCGAGGTCGCGATGCCGGTCGCCGGCACCGCATTCGCCGGCCATCCGTTCGACGGCGCCGTGGCAGCCGGTGCATGCGTGCGGATCATGACCGGCGCGCCGATGCCGGCCGGATGCGACACCGTGATCCCGCAGGAACGCGTGCGCGTCGAGGGCGACACGATCCGCTTCGCCACGCGCGACGTCGCGCGCGGCGCGAACTGCCGCAAGGCCGGCGAGGATCTCGCGCGCGGCGCCTGTGCGCTCGCCGCGGGCCGCGTCCTGCGGCCGTCCGATCTCGGCCTGCTCGCGTCGTTCGGCGTCACCGACGTCATGGTGCGCCGGCGCGTGCGCGTCGCCGTGTTCTCGACCGGCGACGAACTGCGCGAGCCCGGCGAACCGCTCGGCCGCGGCGCGCTGTACGACAGCAATCGCGGGATGCTGATCGCGATGCTCGAACGCCTGCACGTGGATGCGATCGATCTCGGCATCGTCCGCGACGACCCGGCCGCGCTCGATGCCGCATTGCGCGACGCCCTCGCCGCGCAGGCCGATGCGGTCATCACGTCGGGCGGCGTGTCGGTCGGCGAAGCCGACTTCACGCGCGACGTGATGGCGCGGCTCGGCGACGTGACGTTCGCGAGCCTTGCGCTGCGGCCCGGCCGGCCGCTCGCGTGCGGCACGCTCGCACGCGCGGCCGACGGCGCCGGCCACGCGCTGTTCTTCGGGCTGCCCGGCAATCCGGTCGCGTCCGCCGTGACGTTCTACGCCATCGTGCGCCCCGCGCTGCTGACGCTGGCCGGCGCGCAGACGCCGCCACCGGCGATGTACACGGCGCGCAGTACGCAGCCGTTGAAGACGCGCCCCGGTCGCACCGAATACCTGCGCGGCATCGCGACGCGCGCCGCCGACGGCCAATGGCACGTCGCACCGGCCGGATCGCAAAGCTCCGCGTCGCTGAGCGGCCTCGCAGACGCCAACTGTTTCATCGTCCTGGGCCACGATACCGCGGCAGTCGACGCGGGCGCCCCGGTCGACATCCTGCCGCTCGACGGCCTGATCTGAATTCCACTATCGGTATATCTCTACGGGGGCAATCCGCACATGAAGAAACAAATCTCGTCGATCGCCGCGGGACAGACCGCGAAGGCGCTGATTCTCGTCTACCTGACGTTCAGCGTGCCGATCGTGCTGCTCGGCATTCTCGTCGCGTACATCCGCTACGGGATGGTCGAACTGAGCACGATCCTGAGCGCGCTGCTGCTGAACGCGATCCTCGGTTTCGTGCTGCTGTGGATTGCGTGCCACGCGTACAACTGGGTCGCGTCGCGCTTCGGCGGCATCGAAATCGTGCTGTCCGATCCGCCGGAGGAAGCGTGAGCGGCACGCCGCTGATCCGCGCGGCCGCCCCGCGCGACGTCGGCGCGATCCTCGCGCTGATGCGCGAGCTGGCCGAGTTCGAGAAGCTCACGGATCTGTTCGTCGCGACCGAAGCCGATCTCGCCGACGCGCTGTTCGGCGAGCACCCCGCGGCCGAAGCGCTGGTGGCCGAGCGTGACGGCGCGATCGTCGCGTACGCGCTGTTCTTCCACAACTATTCGACGTTCGTCGGCCGCCGCGGACTCTCTCTCGAGGATCTGTACGTGCAGCCGTCGCAGCGCGGTACGGGCCTCGGCACCGCGATGCTGCGTCATCTCGCGGCACTCGCCGTCGAGCGCCGTTGCGCGCGCTTCGAGTGGTCGGTCCTCGACTGGAACCAGCCGGCAATCGATTTCTACGAGAAGATGGGCGCGACCGTGCTGCCGGAGTGGCGCATCGTACGCGTGACGGGTGGCGCGCTGGACACGCTCGCCGCGCACTGAGCGCGGGCCGGCCACGCCGGCGATCGCTGCAAAGGAAAACGGGCGCCGCGGCGCCCGTTTTTTCTGTCCGGCGGCTGCCGGTAACGCGTGTCATGCATCGTCCGCATCGGCGCCTTCGGCCCCTTCCGCGCCGAGCAGCCCGGCCGCCGTATCGCCCGGCAACGCCTCGACCTGCTTGAGCTTGCGGTTCATCACGCGCGTGCGCTGCTCGGCCGCCTCGATCGAACGCGTGACCGTTTCGAGCTGCGACTTCGTGCGCGCGAGCACGTCGCCGAACTTGCCGAACTCGGTCTTGACCGCGCCGAGCACCTGCCACACCTCGCTCGAGCGCTGCTCGATCGCGAGCGTGCGGAACCCCATCTGCAGACTGTTCAGCAGCGCGGTGAGCGTGGTCGGCCCGGCGACCGTCACGCGATAGTCGCGTTGCAGCAGGTCGGTCAGCCCCGGCCGACGCAGGATCTCCGCATAGAGCCCCTCGGTCGGCAGGAACAGCAGCGCGAAATCGGTCGTGTGCGGCGGCGCGACGTACTTCTCGGCGATCGTGCGCGCTTCCATCCGCACCCGCGCCTCGAGCGCACGCGCCGCCTCCTCGACCGCCACCGCATCGGCGCGCTCCTGCGCGTCGATCAACCGCTCGTAGTCTTCGCGCGGAAATTTCGCGTCGATCGGTAGCCACACCGGCGGCGCGTCGCGCGTGCCGGCATCGCGGCCCGGCAGCCGGATCGCGAATTCGACGCGCTCGGTACTCTTCGGCACCGTCGCGACGTTCTTCGCGTACTGCTCGGGTGTGAGCATCTGTTCGAGCAGCGCTTCGAGCTGCACCTCGCCCCAGGTGCCGCGCGTCTTCACGTTGGTCAGCACCTTCTTCAGGTCGCCAACGCCGGCCGCGAGGGTCTGCATCTCGCCGAGCCCGCGATGCACCTGCTCGAGCCGGTCCGACACGAGCTTGAACGATTCGCCGAGCCGCTGCTCGAGCGTCGCGTGCAGTTTCTCGTCGACGGTGCGGCGCATCTCCTCGAGCTTCGCCGCGTTGTTCGTCTCGATTTCCTTCAGCCGCTGTTCGAGCGTCGCACGCACTTCACCGATCCGGCGATCGTTCGCCTCGGTCAGTTGCGTGAGCTGCCGGTGCAACGTGTCGCCGAACAGCCGCAGCGCGCCCGTCTGCTCCTCGCGCGCCTGCTGGGCCTGGCGCTGCACGCTCTCGCGCATCGCGTCGAACTGCTGCGCGTTGCCGGCGACGAGCTTGCCGAGCTGCTGCGCGAACCCCTCGATCTGGTTGTTCTGCACGGTCGCCACGCTCGTCAGTTGCGCGGCGAGCGTCTGCTGCAACTGCGCGAAGCTGCCGGCCAGCTCGGTACGCGAGCCGCGCGCATTTTCGACGATCTCGCCGCGCAGTTCGCGCTCGAGCCGCTCGACCGCGCGCGCCTGCGCATGCGCGGCGTCCTCGATCTGGTCGCCGAGCACGGCCGCATCGTCGTGGCGGCCGCCGCGCACGAGCGCGACGATCGCCACCGCGAGCGCGACAGCCAGCACGACGACCGCCGCAAGCAACAACGTCATCGTCATGCGCGCGGCTTCCCGATCACGTCAGGGTTGATCGGATTCGGCGGCCGCCCCGCCCGCGGCCCCTCGCCCAGCGCGGCGATCAGGTTGTCGGCGGCGAGATCCGCCATCGCGCGGCGGGTCTTTTCGGTGGCGCTTGCGATATGCGGCGTCAGCACGACGTTCGGCACCTCGAGCAGCGCCGGATGCACGCTCGGCTCGCCCTCGTACACGTCGAGGCCGGCCGCGGCGATCGTCCCGTCGCGCAGTGCGACGGCCAGCGCCGCATCGTCGACGATCCCGCCGCGCGCGATGTTGGTCAGCGTCGCCGTCGGTTTCATCTTCGCGAGCTCGGCCGCGCCGATCGTGTGATGGTTCTCTTTCGTGTACGGCAGCACGAGTACGACATGATCGGCGCGCGCGAGCAGCGCATCCTTCGACACGTATTCGGCATTCAGCTCGGCTTCGATCTCGGGCGCGACCCGCGACCGGTTGTGGTAGATCACCTGCATCCCGAAGCCGCGCGCGCGGCGCGCGAGCGCCTGGCCGATGCGACCCATCCCGATCACGCCGAGCGTCGAGCCATGGATGTCGGCGCCGAGAAAGCCGTCGTACGCCCACTTCTGCCAGTGGCCGGCGCGCAGCCAGTGTTCGGATTCGGCGATCCGGCGCGCCGCTGCCATCATCAGCGCCCAGCCGAAATCGGCGGTCGATTCGTTCAGCACGTCGGGCGTATTGGTGCCGAGCACGTTCGCCGCGTTGAATGCGGCCATGTCGAAGTTGTTGTAGCCGACCGCCATGTTCGCCACGACGCGCAGACGCGGCGCCGCCGCGAGCGTGGCCGCGCCGACCGGGTCGCCGGCCGTCAGCGCGCCGTCCTTGTCGGCCAGACGCGCGGCGAGCGCGTCGGGCGCGAGCGCGTCGCCGTCGTTCCAGTCGACTTCGAAATACTGCTTGAGCCGTTCGATCACGTCCGGAAAGATCGGACGCGCGACCAGGATCTTCTGCATCGCCATCTCCGCATGCCGCGGCCGGATGGCGGCGCACCATGCGCCGCCGGGACCGCCCGCTCGGGGTTGAAAATCGTCAGCTTACGCCGTGAAGAAAAGCCACGACGTCAGCAGGAATACCGGTATCAGCACGACGAGCGCCCAGCCGAGGTACGCGAAGAAGCTCGGCATCTTCACGCCGCGCGATTCGGCGATCGCCTTCACCATGAAGTTCGGCGCGTTGCCGATGTAGCTGTTCGCGCCCATGAACACCGCGCCGGCGGAAATCGCGGCGAGTGTCGACGCACCGGTCGTCATCAGCGTCCGCGCATCGCCGCCCGCGAGGTTGAAGAACACGAGATAGGTCGGCGCGTTGTCGAGGAACGACGACAGGATGCCGGTCGCCCAGAAGTACATCGCGTCGATCGGCTTGCCGTCGGGCCCCGTGACGAGATGGACGATCTGCGCGAACGCGCCATCCGCGCCGGCGCGCAGGATCACGATCACCGGCGCGATCGTCACGAAGATGCCCGCGAACAGCTTCGCGACTTCCTCGATCGGCGCCCAGTTGAACGCGTTGCCCTCGCGCGCGGAACGCGGCGTCAGCGCGAGCGACACGAGCGTCACGACCACGAGCGCGACGTCGCGCACGAGATTCTGCAGCGCGACGTGCGTGCCCCACACGTCGAACGAGATGCCCGGCTTCCACACGCCGCTCATCAGCACGAGCGCGATCACGGCCGCCAGCAGCACGAAGTTGACCTTGCCGTCGATCGACAGCGCCGCACCGTCGGGCGTCGGATCGAGCGCGGCCGGCCGCTCCTCGCCGCCCTTCCGGTAGAAGTACGTATCGAGCGCGAAGAACAGCGTCAGCAGCACCACGCAGATGAACAGCATCGGCAGCGCGAGATGCGTGGTCGTCCAGAAGAAGCTCACGCCGTTCAGGAAGCCGAGGAACAGCGGCGGATCGCCGAGCGGCGACAGCGAGCCGCCCGCGTTCGCGACGAGGAAGATGAAGAAGATCACGACGTGCACGACATGCTTGCGGTTGTCGTTGGCGCGCAGGAGCGGCCGGATCAGCAGCATCGCGGCGCCCGTCGTGCCCATCACGCTCGCGAGCAGCGTACCGAGCGCGAGTATCGCGGTATTCAGTTTCGGCGACCCATGCAGGTTGCCGTTCACGCAGATGCCGCCCGCGACCGTATAGAGCGCGGTGAGCAGCACGATGAACGGAATGTATTCCTCGAGCAGCGCATGCACGAGCGTGCCGAACGCGGTGCCGATGCCGAACGCGACCGCGAACGGCGCGAGGAACACGATCGCCCAGCCGGCGGCGATCTTGCCGAAGTGGTGATGCCAGAACACGGGGGCGACGAGCGGGAACAGCGCGATGGACAGCAGGATCCCGGCGAACGGGATGCCCCAGAGCGCAGACAGCGTGGCACCGTCGAGCGTGGCGGCCGATGCAAGCGCGGGAGCGGCGCCAAGCGCGATTCCCGACGCCATGCCCGCCCAGGCGGCATGTCGTTTCATGCAGAACTTCCTTGTTCGAGTAGGGGTGAATGCAGCGGGCGCGTCATGCGCCCCGTACGACGATCGCGTGCACGCGGTACGGGCCGTGTGCGCCCAGGATGATCGTTTGTTCGATGTCGCCCGTGCGCGACGGGCCGGACACGAAATTGACCGCGCGCGGCAGCTCGCCGCGCTCCGCGCGAATCAGCGCGAACGCGTCTTCATGACCGGCGACGATGCGCGATGCCGGCACGATCGCGATGTGGGTTTCCGGCAGCAGGCCGGCCGATGCGTAAGTGTCGGGGCCGGACAGCAATACCAGCGACCCCGTTTCGGCGGTCGCGCAAAAGCAGCCGGTCAGGCCGACCAGATCGCCGTCGCGCGGCTTGCGGCACTCGACCGACAGGCCGGCGCCGGCCCAGTCGAGATCGGCGAGCGTGCGCCAAGCGATGGCCTGCGTCGGCAGGCCGTGAGCGGCAAGATAGCGGGCGGCGGCGGCAGGCACGTCGGCCAGCGTCGCGACTTCGTCGACCGTGGTCGACAGGCGCGCCGCTTCGTCGACGAAAGCGGCGACGAGGTCGGCCGGCGCCGGCGGGCGCGGCCCCTCCGGATGACGGGCGAGATAGTCGGCGACGCCGTCGCGCTCCGCTGCATCGGGTTCGGCCGCGCGCCCCTGCGCCGCGCGAATGCGCGCGAGGATCTGGCGACGGGCAGCGGAAGTGTCCATGAACGGTCCTCGTGACGGTGGCGGGCAATACGTCGGATTATACCGACCGCCCCTGCCGCGACGCACCTTCGGCCGAACGGCCGGCGCCTACTTCGACGCGTCTTCCTCGACCGGCTGCGCGATGCCGAACACCTGCCGCAGGTACGCGAGATACGCCTTGTCGTCGCACATGCTCTTGCCCGGCGAATCGGACAGCTTCGCGACCGGCTGCCCGTTGCAGCGAACCATCTTGATCACGATCTGCAGTGGCACGTAGCCGAGATCGTTGGTGAGGTTGGTGCCGACGCCGAACGCGAGCTTGCAGCGGCCGCGGAACCGTTCGTACAGCTGCATGACCTTCGGAATGTCGAGCGCGTCCGAGAACACCAGCACCTTGGTGCGCGGGTCGCACCGGTTCGCTTCGTAGTGGCGCAGCATCCGCTCGCCCCACTCGAACGGATCGCCCGAATCGTGGCGCGCGCCGTCGAACAGCTTGCAGAAGTACATGTCGAAGTCGTTCAGGAACGCGTCCATGCCGTAGACGTCCGACAGCGCGATCCCGAGGTCGCCGCGATATTCCTTCGCCCACATCTCGAAGCCGTAGATCTGCGAATCGCGCAGCCGCGGGCCGAGCGCCTGGCACGCCTGCAGATACTCGTGCGCCATCGTGCCGAGCGGCGTGATGTCGTGCTTCATCGCGTACAGCACGTTGCTCGTGCCCGCGAACTGCGGCCCGAGCCCGTCGCGCAGCGTGAGCGCGACTTCCTCGTGCCAGACCTTCGAGAAGCGCCGGCGCGTGCCGTAATCGGCGATCTTGCAGTCGGCGAACTCGGGCTTCGCGCCGAGCAGCTTGATCTTCTCGCGCAGCCGTTCGCGGCCTTCGCGATAGTCGGGCTCGCGCTGCGTGTTGCGGAAATAGACTTCGTTGACGATCGCGAGCACCGGGATCTCGAACAGGATCGTATGCAGCCACGGCCCCTCGATCACGATGTCGATCTCGCCGTTGCCCTTCGGCGACGGCGTGACCGAGATGTACTTCTCGTTCAGGTGGAACAGCGCGAGGAAATCGACGAAGTCGCTCTTGATGAAGCGCATCCGCCGCAGGTAATCGAGTTCGACGTCGGAAAAGCGCAGCGAGCACAGGCCGCGCACCTCATCGCGAATCTCGTCGATGTACGGCACGAGATCGACGCCGGGCGTACGGCACCGGAAGCGGTATTCGACGTTTGCAGCGGGAAAGTGATGCAGGACGACCTGCATCATCGTGAACTTGTAGAGATCCGTGTCCAGCAGCGAAGTGATGATCATGATGACGGCACCGCCAATATCATGACCGGGCCCCGGCGCACCGCGCGCCGCCCGGTCTGTCGGTCATGTTACCCGAATGCGGGCCGGACCATCGTGAAACCGCCCTCGCCGCCGGGCCGCGTCGCGCCGCCGCCGGGTGCGCGGGTATCCGCGTTGCGCACGCCATAAACTAATCACGAAACGATATAAGCCGGATAGCCGACCACGTCATGCGGGTTTTGCGCTTCAGTTACAATGCCGCTTTTGGCGCAAACGCCACCCCATATATACCGCCAAGCAGGAGCGTTTTAATGACTCACGTTGTGACCGAAGGCTGCATCAAGTGCAAATACACGGATTGCGTGGATGTGTGCCCGGTGGATTGCTTCCGTGAAGGTCCCAACTTTCTCGCCATCGATCCGGACGAGTGCATCGACTGCGCCGTGTGCGTCGCCGAATGCCCGACCAATGCGATCTATGCCGAAGAAGACGTTCCGACCGACCAGCAGCAGTTCACCGAGCTGAATGCCGAGCTGGCGAAGAATTGGCCGTCGATCACGAAGACCAAGCCGGCGCCGGCCGACGCGGACGAGTGGAAGGACGTGCAGGAGAAGCTGCACCTGCTCGAGCGCTGATCGCGCGGCGGCCGCAAAAAATTTCATGCGGCGCGGCTCCAAGGTGTTGACAGGTTAGCGAACACTCCATACAATCTCGTTTCTCTGCTGTTGCTTGTTTGTTCCCCGATAGCTCAGTCGGTAGAGCGCCGGACTGTTAATCCGTAGGTCCCTGGTTCGAGCCCAGGTCGGGGAGCCAAAAACGCAAAGGCCCGTTGAAAGTGGACGGGTTTTTTGTTGGAACACACAACACGCAGATGTACCGATTTATTCCCCGATAGCTCAGTCGGTAGAGCGCCGGACTGTTAATCCGTAGGTCCCTGGTTCGAGCCCAGGTCGGGGAGCCAAACAGCGAAAGGCCCGTCATTCGACGGGCCTTTTGTTTTTCCGGCCGCCGTTCCCTCTTCCCGCTTTTCGTGGTCCGGTCATGCGCATGCTAGAGTTTCTGTCCCGCATTCGCATCCGGTTCCGTCGATGAAGCATCGCCTCTTCCGTTTCGCCCCCGTCGCCCTCCTGTTCTCCGCCGTCGCCGCCGCACCGTTCGCGCACGCGGAGGAAGTCGGCAGCGTCAATACCCATTTCCGCGTCACGGGCTCCGATCGCGTGGTCGTCGAGGCCTATGACGATCCGGTCGTGAGTGGCGTGACCTGCTACGTGTCGCGCGCCCGCACCGGCGGGATCAAGGGCACGCTCGGCGTCGCCGAGGATCCGAGCGAAGCGTCGATCGCGTGCCGGCAGGTCGGCCCGATCAGCTTCAAGGAACCGCTCAAGCAGCAGACCGACGTGTTCAGCGAACGCATGTCGTTCATCTTCAAGACGCTGCACGTCGTGCGCGTGATCGACAAGAAGCGCAACACGATCGTCTACCTGACCTACAGCGACCGTATCGTCAGCGGCAGCCCGAAGAACGCCGTGACCGCGGTGCCGATGCCCGCCGGCACGACGATTCCGGTCAAGTAAGCCCGCTCCCGCGCCCGATCATGTCCGCCGCCCGCCTCCCCGATTCCGCACGCTACTGGCGCACGCCGCTCGTGCCGGACGCGGATCTGCTCACGGCCACCTATCGCGATCACGCGTTCGCGCCCCACTGGCACGACGCGTACACGATCCCCGTGATTCTCGAAGGCGCGGAACGCTTCACCTATCGCGGCACCGGCTACGTCGCCGAAACGGGCACCGTGCCCGTGATCAATCCCGGTGAAGTGCACACGGGCTCGCGTGCCGCCGACGAAGGCTGGTGCTATCGCGTCAGCTACATGCCGGTCGAATTCATCCACGAACTCGCGAGTACGATCGCGGGCCGCCCGCAGGATGCACCGTGGTTTGCCCCCGACGTGATCCGCGACGCCGATCTCGCGGCCCGGCTCACGCTCGCGCACCGGATGCTGGAAGCCGGCAGCGAGCGCGCGCTGTCGTCGCAGGCCGATGCGGCCGGACAGCCGGCCGGCGATCCGGCCACCGGCGCGCCGCGCATCTACGATCCGCTCGCCGCCGAAACCGCGATGCTCGACGCGCTGTCGACGCTGATCGTGCGCCACGCCGACGTACGGCCGCGACCCGCGCCGCTCGCGGCCGACGAGCCACGCGTCGACGCGATGCGCGAGCGGCTCGCCGCCGACCTGATGTCCACGGTGACGCTCGACGAGGTCGCGCAGGCGGCCGGCCTGTCGCCGTTTCACGCGGCGCGCCTGTTCACGCGTACGACCGGCATGCCGCCGCATGCGTGGCGCAACCAGTTGCGGCTGCAGCGTGCGCTGGCGCCGCTGCGCGCGGGCGTGCCGGTCGCCGATGTCGCGGCGGCCAGCGGCTTCGTCGACCAGAGCCACTTCACGCGGCATTTCAAACGGATGTTCGGCGTGCCGCCCGGGCGCTGGCAGGCAAGCTGACGCGCGGCTTCCCGCCGTCGTCGGCCGCACGGCCGCCCGCGCCGGCCGGCACGCGGGCGCCGGCCCCGTTCCGGCGGGCGCAAGAACATACAAGCCGGCCCGCCACCGGCCCGCTATCCTCCCGCTCATGGAGGAGCGCTTCTTGAACAAGACACCCGCATCGCCCCCGCGCCGCCCGCTCAACGAATGGCTCGACGGCGCGCGCGACACGATTCCGATGATGATCGGCGCCGCACCGTTCGGCGTGATTTTCGGCACGCTCGTCGGCGGCGGCCCGCTCGCCGCCTGGCACGGCGCGCTGATGTCGCTCGCCGTGTTCGCGGGCTCCGCGCAGTTCATCGCGCTCGGCCTGATCGCCGGTAGCGCGAGTTTCGTCGTCGTGCTCGCCACGACACTGATCGTGAACCTGCGCCACCTGCTGTACAGCGCGACCCTCGCGCCCTATGTCGCGCACCTGCCGCTGCGCTGGCGCGCGACGCTCGGCGCGTTGATGACCGACGAGGTGTTCGCGGTCGCGTACGGGCACTACCGGCACTACCCGCCCGGCACGATCGGCCCCCACTACTTTTTCGGCTCCGGGCTCGCGATGTACCTGAACTGGCAGGTCTGGACGCTCGCGGGCATCGGCTTCGGCGCGGCATTCCCGGGCCTGCAGTCGCTCGGCCTCGATTTCGCGATGGCGGCGACCTTCATCGCGATCGTCGTCCCGCAGCTCGGCACGCTGCGCTATTTCGCGGCGGCCGCCACGGCCGGCACGCTCGCGTACTTCTGGCAGGGCTGGCCGTACAAGCTCGGGCTGCTCGGCGCGGTCGCCGTCGGCGTCGCGATCGGCGTCCTGCTCACGCTGCTGCACGATCGCACGCGCGCCGGCTCGCGCTCGGAGGCCGCATCGTGAGCTACGCGCTGTTGATCCTCGGCATGGCCGTCATCACGTATGCGATCCGCTCGACGTTGTTCCTGTTCGGCGAGCGGCTGACGTTCCCGCCGCTCGTGCGGACCGCGCTCGGCTTCGTGCCGGTCACCGTGCTGACCGCGATCATCGTGCCGATGACCGTTTCCCCGCACGGCGGCACGGCCGAGCTGACCTGGCGCAATCCGCAACTCGTCGGCGCGCTCGCCGCCGTGCTGGTATCGGCCACGACCCGCCGCCCGCTCGTGACGATCGCCGCCGGACTCGTGGTGTTCTTCCTGTGGCAAGGGGTCGTCCTCCCGCACTGGCTGCCCGCCTGAGCGCATGCTCGATCGCGCCCGCTCAAGT
The DNA here is from genome assembly GCF_015712215.1 of Burkholderia sp. 9779_493. NCBI lineage: Bacteria > Pseudomonadati > Pseudomonadota > Betaproteobacteria > Burkholderiales > Burkholderiaceae > Burkholderia > Burkholderia sp. 9779_493. The sequence goes on along the minus strand of NZ_JACCQA010000004.1, from coordinate 249,800 downwards.
TTCCGCCCGGTGCGCCGATATAGGAGATGAAGACCCGCCACCGGCCTCGGCGCGCACCGGTCAGTCGACGCTGCGCCCGCCCCGGTGCGCCGTGCCGGCGCCGGCCTGCGCGGGCCGCCATCGAGACGATTCATGGGCCAGATCACCCTTTCCCTCAAGGACGACACGCTCGAGTCCCTGCGCAAGGACTACGATGCGTTCGTTCGCGTGTCGCTGAAACTCGACCCGCAATTCGCGACGCCGTCGTTCGAGGATTTCCTGCGCGCCAAGCTGCTCGACAACATGGTGCCGCTGACCGAGCACGCCGTGCAGCGGATGCTGCAGGGCGGCCAGTACGCATGGGCGAAGCGCACGCTCGACAAGGAATTCCCGGACGTCGTCGCGATCCTGATGCGGCAGGCCGGCGAATTCGGCTTCGGCTTCGCGTCGCGCTCCGAGTGGACGCCCGACGAACTCGCGAAGGCCTGCCGCGACTGGGCGAAGGCGATCGTCGCCGAAGCGCAGGGCGACGCGTCGCTGATCGATCCGCTCGCGTCGCAGATCAAGGGCGCGGCGCAGGACATCCAGACGCTCGAGGAATCGATGCAGACGCCGGCGTGGCGGCTCGCGGAATCGCTGCGGCAACGGATCTACGAAGCCAAGCTCGCGTGCGAGATGAGCGTCGGCAGCACCGCGCGCGACAAGCTCGGCGAACTGCGCGGGCTGCTGCGGCTCGGGCTCGCGCACGGCTCGTTCCAGAAGCAGGAAGCCCAGCAGATCATGGAATACCTGCGGCTGCTGAAGCCGGAGATCTTCGTCGAGGAACCGTACGACGTCTTCGCGCGGCTCGCCGCGTGGCTGCGCAGCGTGTTCACACCGGCCGCCGTGCGGCCGGCCCAGGGGCAGGGACAAGGGCAAGGCCCGCGCCGGCCGTGACGGCTCGCCCGTCCCGCTGAACCTTTTACCTCATGAAAAAGGCCCGGCTCGCGTCAAGCGAACCGGGCCGCCGGACGATCGCCGGTCGCGACGCACCGCCCGAAGGCGAGCGTCGCGACAAGCGCCGGGCATCGCTTACTGCGTGGCGCCCTGGGCCGATGCACCGCCCTGCGCGCCGACCGATGCGCCGCCCTCGGTCGCCTCATCGGCCTTCGCCTTGGCCGAACCGGCATGGCTCTTGGCCGACTTCGCCGCATGCTTCGTGTGCTTCTTGGTCGAATGGACGGCCGACGACGTCGTATCCTTCGCGCCATCGGCTGCCGCGCCGACCGCATCGGTCGCAGCACCCGTCGCATTGCCCGACGCGTTCGCGCCGGCCCCGCCCTGCGCGCCTGCACCGACACCGGCCGCCGGCGTCTGCGCCTGCACGCCGGCACCGGCTGCGCCTTGCGCCGTCGTGCCCGTCTGGGCGAATGCGGCCGAAGTGGCGAACGCCGTCAGCGCGGCACCGATCAGCATCGTACGAATCTTGGACATGGCAATTCTCCTCAAGAAGTTGTCCGCCCGGGCCGCCGTTGCGGTCCGTCGCGTCCCCACCGCAACACGCAGCAGGTACGACAGAAGACCGGCGGCCCGCGCGGCCGGTTCGCCAATCTCTCAGACTGTTACCCACCGTTTCATTTGCTGACGAATCGCTCACAGTCCTTTACATCCGCCGGCAGCCGGCCGCGCTCGCGTGCCGGCCCGCGGTGCCGTATGATGCGGGGCGTTTCCTCCCGCGCGTCGCGCACCTTCCTCGTCATGCCCAATCTGGATTTCACGCTGACCGGCGAATACGTCGAGCTGCACAACCTTCTCAAGATCACCGGCCTCGCGGACAGCGGCGGCACCGCGAAGCTGATCGTCGCGTCCGGCGCCGTGAAAGTCGACGGCGCGGTCGAGCTGCGCAAGACCTGCAAGATCCGCGCGGGCCAGGTCGTGCTGCTCGGCGACACGCGCATCGCGGTGCGCGAGGCCTAGCCCCGCCGCGTTCCCCCTGCCTGCGACATGGCCATCGATGCACGCGTTCGACACGGTACGAATAAAGCCGTAAGCTAACCGTCTCTCAAAATAAATACATATAGCGCGGGCCCGCACCCGCGCGAGCGCCCATTCCATGTCGCATTCCGGTTTCACGCGGACGGCCGCCGCGCCGCCGTCCCTGTCCAGTCATGCCGCCGATACCGCGCGCCTCGCCGCGCCGCTCGCGATCGCGCAACTTTCCCAGATGGCGATGAGCGTCACCGACACGGTGCTGCTCGGCTCGCTCGGCCCCGATTCGCTCGCGGCGGGCGGGCTCGGCGCGAACTTCTTCTTCGTGATCGTGACGATCCTGCAAGGGGTGCTGTCGTCGGTCAGCGTGAGCGTCGCGCATGCGCGCGGCGCGCAGGCCGAGGACCGCGTGCCGCACATCTACTGGACGGGCTTCGCGCTGTCCGTGCTGCTCGCGATTCCGGCGATCGTCGCGCTGTCGCTCGCCGAGCCGATCCTGCTGATGTTCCACGAGCCGCCGCTGCTCGCGCATCACGTCGGCGAATACACGGGCATCCTGCGCTACGCGGCGCTCGGCAGCCTGATCGGCGTCGGGCTGATGCGCGCGTTCCTGCCGGCGATCGGCGCCGCGCGGCGGCTCTTGTGGGTGTCGATCGGGGGCGTCGGCGTCAACGGCGTGCTGAACTACGGGCTGATCCACGGCGCATTCGGGTTGCCGCGCCTCGGTTTTCTCGGTTCGGCCGTCGCGACAACGATCACGATCTGGCTCACCGCGCTCGCGCTGATCTGGCTGCTGCACGGCCGGCAGCGCTTCCGCCATTTCGTGACCGCGGCGCGCCCGAAGCTGCCCGTGATGGGCGAGCTGATCGGCATCGGCTGGCCGGTCGCGATCACGTACGGGGTCGAATCGACGCTGTTCCTCGCCACCGGCCTCACGGTCGGCGTGCTGGGCGCGACGTCGCTCGCCGCGCACCAGATCGCGCTGAACGTCGCGTCGGTATCGTTCATGGTGCCGCTCGCGATCGGCCAGGCGGCCAACGTGCGCGTCGGCTACTGGGTCGGCGCGGGCTCGCCCGTCGCCGCGCGGCACGCGGGTTTCGTCGCGCTCGCGCTCGGCGTCGGCTTCATGTCGCTGTCGGGCCTCGTGATGATCGTCGCGCCGCACACGATCGTCGGCCTGTACCTGCACCTCGACGACCCGGCCAACGCGGCCACGGTGTCGCTCGCCGCGTCACTGCTCGGCATCGCCGCGGTGTTCCAGATCGTCGACGGGATGCAGACCGTGGCGTCAGGTGCGCTGCGCGGCCTGAAGGACACGCGCATCCCGATGCTCGCCGCGACCTTCGGCTACTGGGGCATCGGCTTCCCGACCGGCTACTGGTTCGCGTTCCACGCGGGCCTGGGCGCGCGCGGCCTGTGGTGGGGGCTCGCGGCCGGGCTCGCGAGCGTCGCCGCGCTGATGGCCTGGCGCTTTCACCGCAAGACCCTCTCGCTCATCGCGACGGCGCGCTAGGGCCGGTTCCCGCTCGTCGCGGGCTTGCGCCGGCCCCAGGCGCGACACGACGCAAAATCGCGGCCGGCGCTATGCTTGTCGGTTGAACACCTCGAGACGCCGCGCCAGCGGCGCGACTGCCTCACGATACGTCTGATTACGCCTGACGCCGCGCGACGACGCGCGGCCTTTCCCCTTTCCAGGAGGAGTGCATCATGAATGAAGCAGTTCGGATGGAACGCGACACGTTCGGCGAGATCGCCGTGCCGGCCGATCGGCTCTGGGGCGCGCAGACCGAGCGCTCGCTGCAGAATTTCCGGATCTCGACGGAGAAGCAGTCGCCCGAGCTGATCCACGCGCTCGCGATCGTCAAGCGCGCCGCGGCGGCCGTCAACCAGTCGCTCGGCGTGCTCGCCGACGACAAGGCGCACGCGATCATCGCAGCCGCCGACGAGATCATCGCCGGCAAGCATCCGCGCGAATTCCCGCTCGCAGTGTGGCAGACGGGCTCCGGCACGCAGACCAACATGAACCTCAACGAGGTGATCGCGAACCGCGCGAGCGAACTGATGGGCGGCGAGCGCGGCGAAGCGCGCAAGGTGCATCCGAACGACGACGTGAACCGCGGCCAGTCGTCGAACGACGTGTTCCCGACCGCGATGCACGTGGCGGCCGCGTATGCGATCGTCAATCACCTGCTGCCGGCGCTGCGCACGCTGCGCGCGACGCTCGACGCGAAGTCGAAGGCGTTCGCCGACATCGTGAAGATCGGCCGCACGCACCTGCAGGACGCCACGCCGCTCACGCTCGGCCAGGAATTCTCCGGCTATGTCGCGCAGCTCGACCAGGGCATCCGTCACGTCGAATCGGCGCTGCCGCATCTGTACGAGCTCGCGCTCGGCGGCACCGCGGTCGGCACGGGGCTGAACGCGCACCCGGAATTCGCGGTGCGCGTGGCCGACGAGATCGGCCGGCTCACGAAGCTGCCGTTCGTGACGGCGCCGAGCAAGTTCGAGGTGATGGCGGCCGCCGATGCGCTGGTCTTCGCGCACGGCGCGCTGAAGACGGTCGCGGCCAGCCTGATGAAGATCGCGAACGACGTGCGCTGGCTCGCGAGCGGGCCGCGCTGCGGGCTCGGCGAGCTGTCGATTCCGGAAAACGAGCCGGGCAGCTCGATCATGCCGGGCAAGGTGAACCCGACGCAGTCGGAAGCGGTGACGATGCTGTGCTGCCAGGTGTTCGGCAACGATGTCGCGGTCAACGTCGGCGGCGCGAGCGGCAATTTCGAGCTGAACGTGTTCCGGCCGATGATCGCGCACAACGTGCTGCAATCGGTGCGCCTGCTCGCCGACGGCGCGCAGAGCTTCAACGATCACTGCGCGGTGGGCATCGAGCCGAACCGCTCGCGGATCGACCTGTTGCTGAACGAATCGCTGATGCTCGTGACGGCGCTCAATCCGCACATCGGCTACGACAAGTCCGCGCAGATCGCGAAGAAGGCGCACAAGGAAGGCACGACGCTGAAGGCGGCCGCGCTCGCGCTCGGCTACCTGACCGAGGCGGAATTCGATGCCTGGGTGCGCCCCGAGCAGATGATCGGGACGCGGTAACGGCAGGACGGCGGGCGCGGCGCGACGAGCGCGGCGCCCACGGCACTCAGACGGTGCCCTTCGCGACTTCTTCCGGCTTCATCTCGACGATCTTGTCGAGCGCGGCCCGCACGTCGGCCGCATATTTCGCGAGCACGCGCTGCTCGTCGGTTTCGGGCACGAACGGCGGCACCGGCACCGGGTTGCCGTTCTCGTCGACCGCGACGAACACGACGAGGCAATCGGTCGTCTGGCGCAGCACACCGCCCTTCGGATCGCCGGCGTGCACCGACACGTGGATGTGCATGCTGGTACGCCCCGTCGCGACGACGCGCGCCTTCAGCTCGACCAGATTGCCGACCAGGATCGGACGCTGGAAACGGATGTTGCCGACGCTGACCGTCACGCAATAGCGGCTCGACCAGACCGCCGCGCACGCATACGCGACCTCGTCGATCCACTTCATCAGCGCGCCGCCATGCACCTTGCCGCCGAAGTTCACGGACGAAGGCTCGGCGAGGAAGCGGAATACGGTTTCGGTGCGGTCGAGGGCGGCCGGCACGGGGGACGGTTGGGACATTGTTCTGGCTCCGGGCGACAGGGGCGCTGTGATCGGGCCATTATACGTTGCACTGCGGCAACGCGTCGCGGCAAGCCCCGCGTGGCGGGGCTGCGGCGGTCATGCCGACGCGCGCGGGGAGCGGCGCCGGTCAGCGGCGCACCGTGATGCCCTGGTCGATCGTCCCGTACATCTCGATACTGCCGCCGCGCTCGCCGGTCGCGCCCGCGCCGCCCTGCGCACACGCCGCGCATACGAGCGCGGCGGTCAACACACAGAAAATCGTCTTCATCGTTGCATCGCGTCACATGCGGCGGCCCGCTGCCGCCGCGTCCGGCCATTCTACGCGTGCCCTGCAACCGGCCGCAGCCCGTCCCCGCAGGGGCGTCGCGGCCGCATCCGACATTTCATCCGGAAGCGAAACATCGAATGCGCGCACCGACTACACTGCCTTCATCCCGCTCGACGAGGCACGACGATGACCGATCAAGACGACCACCATTTTCCGGGCCTGAGCCGCATCGGCGCACTGATCGCCGATCCCGGCCGCGCCGCGATGCTGTGGGTGCTGATGGACGGCAGCGCGCGGCCGGCCGGCGAACTGACGATGATCGCGGGGCTGTCGCCGTCCGCGGCCAGCGCGCACCTCGCCCGCCTGACCGAGGGCGGCCTGCTGGCGCTCGACGTGCGCGGCCGGCATCGCTACTACCGCATCGCGTCGGCCGACATCGCGGCCTCGCTCGAAGCGCTGGCGAACGTCGCCCGCGCGGCCGCGCCGCACCGTCCGGTTCCGCCGCCGTCGCGCGCGGTCCCGGCCGAACTGCGCTACGCCCGCACCTGCTACGACCACATGGCAGGCGAGCTCGCGGTGCGCATCTTCGACGGCCTCACCGCGCGCGGCTGGCTGCTCGCGAACGGCGACGCGATCGAGACCACCGAGCTCGGCACGCAGGCGCTCGGACGATGGGGCATCGACGTCGCGCAACAGCGCGCGCGCCGACGCCGCTTCGCGTGCGGTTGCCTCGACTGGAGCGAGCGGCGCTCGCATCTCGGCGGCGCGCTCGGCGCGGCGCTGCTCGAAAGCTTCTGCGCACACGGCTGGATCGAGCGCGCTGCCCGGCCGCGCGTGCTGCGCGTCACGGCGCCCGGCCGGCAGGTTTTCGATGCGTGGCTTACGTCCGCTTGACGCCGGCATTGCAGCCGCACGACAACGGCGCGCGATGGACAGGTTTTGTTACATCGCATGCCATTCGACTTACAAAACACCGTGCCTTGAAACAGGCCAAGCGGATATTGTGAACTCGACGGCACGAATCGACGCGCCGCGATCACGACAATGACGCTCACCATGGCCACCCTGTTCACGCTCAAGCGCACCGCCCGCTACACGCTGCTTGCGTTCGTCGCGCTTGCGGCGCTGCCGCCCGCCTTCGCGCAATCGGCCGATGCGCCGCCGAATATCGCCGCGGCACGGCAACCGGGCGGCGATCCGCCCGGCCGCGTCGCGCGGCTCAATTACCTGTCGGGCGCCGTGACGACCGAACCGGCCGGCACCGATGCGTGGTCGTATGCGGCGGTGAACCGGCCGCTGACGACCGGCGACCAGCTCTGGAACGATGCCGGCGCGCGCTCGGAACTGCACATCGGCTCGACCGCGGTGCGGCTCGGCGAATCGACGAGCCTGTCGGTGCTGAATCTCGACGACACGACGACGCAGTTGAAAGTGGGCCTCGGCACCGTGTCGACGCACGTGCGCGATTTGCCGGCCGGCGGATCATATGAAATCGACACGCCGAACCTCGCGCTCGGCATCACGGGCCCCGGCGACTATCGCGTCGATGTCGCGCCGAACGGCGCGAGCACGACGGTGACGGTGCGCAGCGGCAGCGCGACGGTCTACGGCAGCAACGGGCAGTACCCGCTGTCGCCCGGGCAGCAGGTCGTGTTCACCGGCACCGACCTGCAGGTCGCGCAACAATCGGCCGCACCGGGCCCCGATGCGCTCGACCAGTGGGCGGCCAGCCGCGACGCGGCCGAAGCGCGCTCGGTGTCGGCCCGCTACGTGTCCCGCGACATCCCCGGCTACCAGGATCTCGATGCGAACGGCACGTGGCGCGAAACGCCGAACTACGGCGCGGTCTGGGTGCCGAACGACACGCCGGCCGACTGGGCGCCGTATCACGACGGCCACTGGATCTGGCAGGCGCCGTGGGGCTGGACCTGGGTCGACGACGCGCCGTGGGGCTTCGCGCCGTATCACTACGGCCGCTGGGCGTACGTGGACGACAGCTGGGCCTGGGTGCCCGGCCCGATGGTCGTCAGCCAGCCGCCCGTCTATGCGCCGGCGCTCGTCGCCTTCGTGGGCGGCGGCGGTGGCGGCGGTTCCGACTGGAATGTGGCGCTGACGGTCGGCGGCGTCGCCGCGGCCGGCTGCGCATGGTTCGCGCTCGGCCCGGGCGAGCCGTGGCATCCGGGCTGGGGCGGCTGGAGTCCGCACTACTACGAGCGCGTCAACCGCAACATCGTGGTGAACAACGTCAACGTGAACAAGACCGTGAACGTGACGAACATCACCAATATCACCAACATCAACAAGACGTACGTGAACTTCCGCGCGCCGCACGCGATCACGGCCGTACCGGCCTCCGCGTTCGTGCACGGCCAGCCGGTCGCGCACTTCTCGCAGCACGTCGATCCGCAGCAATGGCGCAACGCGCATGTCACGCCGGGCACGCCCGGCATCGCGCCCGTGCGCCAGAGCTTCACCGGCGGGTTGCGCAATGCCAGCTACCGTCCGCCGGCGGCGATCGCGCAGCACCCGTACGTCGCGACCCGCAATCCGGCCGTGCCGGCCGCATATCGCGACCAGGCCGCCGCCCACCTCGCGCAGCAAGGCGGGCGCGTACCGGGCGCCGGCGCACCGGTCGTGAAGACCAACGTGCCGGCCGACTATACGGCTCGTCCGGTCCGCGTGCCGGGCAAGCCGGGCGGCGGCGCCTGGGCGATGCACAACGTGCAGCTCGTGAATCCGCACGGCCCCGTCGTGGAGCCGACCCGCGCGCCGCGCGAAGGCCAGCCGGCCGGCGTGCAGGCCGGACGGCCGGAGGCGCCGACGCTGGGCATGCCGAATGTCGCACGGCCTGCAAACGGCGAAATCCCGAACGCATCGCGTTTCGCCAATGGCGGCACGCCGCAGGCGTCCGGCAACCCGATCCCGCATCAGGGATTCGCGACCGGCAACGGCGTCCCGCATCCGCCGGAAGCGAACAACGCTCGGTCGGGCATCGGTCAGGCGCGGGCAGCCGACGCGCCGTCATCGCCCACGTGGATGCAGCCGCACACGCCGATGGAACGTCAGCGCCCTGCTCCGCCCACTGCGCTGCACGCGGCCGGCCAGAACGCGCTGCCGCCCGTGCGCAGCGCCGCGGTGCCGCACCCGGACGGCGTGCCGGCCCCGCAGGGCATCCAGCCCGGCGGCCGCAACGAAGCGCCGCGCGCGCTGCCGCAACCGCAGCCCGACCATACCGCGCAGATTCCGCAGCCGCGTCCGCGCCCCGATTTCCCGACGCCGGCCCGGCATGCGCAGCCGCAACCGGAACGGGCCGCCCCCGCGCCGCAGCCGCGCCCGGACTTCGCTCAACCGGCGCCCCATCGCGAAGTCGCGCCGCCGCGCGTGAACGAGTACCGTCCGCCGGCGCCCGCCGTGCACGACGTGCCGCGTCCGCAGCCGCAGGCGCCGCGGATGGAGCCGCAGGCGCCCCGCATGGAGCCGCGCCCGGCAATGCCCGCTCCGCGGATGGAACCGCGGCCGCAGCCGGCGCCGCACGTCGAGGCGCCGCGCCCGAGCAACCCGCCGCCGCAAGGCGGCCACGAGGAGCGGCATCGCCAGTAAGTGCAGCAAACCTGAAACAAAAAGGCTCGACCGGTATCAGCCGGTCGAGCCTTTTTGCAGGGTGCGGAGCGATGGACCCGCGCGGCCCCGGCCGCGCGATCAGACCGCCATCGGCGCGGTCAGCGGCTCATGGTGCCGATAGCCGACGAGCGAGAAATCGGACGGCTCGACCTGCTCCAGCCATTCCGGCGCATAGACGCCCGTCTTCGCGTAGTCGGGCACGCGCTCGGCAATTTCCAGCCGCGGGCTTTCGTACGGCTCGCGGGTGAGTTGCTGCTGCAGCATGTCGAGCTGGTTCTCGTAGATGTGGGCGTCGCCGATGAAATACGTGAACCAGCGCGGCGTGTAGCCCGTCAGCCGGCCGACGAGCGACAGCAGCGCGGCCCCTTCCGTCAGGTTGAACGGCGTGCCGAGGCCGACGTCGTTGCTGCGGATGTACAGGCACAGCGAGATCTCTCGCTTCGTCGCGTTCGGCAGGAACTGGTACAGCAGATGGCACGCGGGCAGCGCGATCTGGTCGAGCACGGCCGGATTCCATGCGTGAAACAGGATGCGGCGATCGGACGGGTTCTCCATGATCGTGTCCAGGCACTGGCGCAACTGATCGATCGCCTTGTACAGCAGCACCTTCGGCGCGCCGTCTTCGTCGAAACGCGTGACGATCCGGAAGCCGCGGCGGGTCGCATCGGCGATCTGCGCGTCCGCGCCGGCATCCAGCACCTTGTAGCCCGGCCACTGGCGCCATTGCACGCCGTAGACGTCGCCGAGATCGTCCACGCCCTGGCGATACGGGTTCGCGAGCCACTGTGCGTTCTCGTTCGCGTTCGCATCCCACACCTTGCAGCCGAGCGCACGGAAATCGGCCGCGCTGCGCGACGCGCGCAGGAAACCAACCAGTTCGCCGATCGCGGACTTGAACGCGAGCTTCTTGGTCGTCACGGCCGGGAAGCCTTGCTGCAGGTCGAAGCGCAGCATCGCGCCCGGCATGCTGATGGTGCGGATTCCCGTCCGGTTCTCCTGCCAGCTGCCGGTATCGAGAATGGTACGAACGAGATCGAGATACTGTTTCATGCGGGTTCCTTCGGCCGCGAGGGCGGCCGTACCCGCCAATTTTAACAAGCGTGACGCGGAAGCTCCGGCAACGGCGCCGAAAACCCTCCGAGCGTGTCGCCGCGATCGCGCATCCCGTGTGCGCACATCAGCCGGTAGAGCGTGACGCGCGATACGCCGAGTTCGCGCGCGGCATCCGCGAAACGGCCGCGATGGCGCAGCAGCGCCTGCTCGATCGCCTGCCGTTCGGCCGCCTCGCGCGCCTCCAGCAGCGACACCGGCGCAAGCGCCGCATAGTCGTTCAGTTCGAGATCGGCCGACGTGATCATCCGGCCTTCCGACATCACGATCGCGCGGCGCACGCGGTTGATCAGCTCGCGCACGTTGCCCGGCCACGAATAGCCGTACAGCGACGCGACCGCATCCGGGGAAAAGCCGCGCAGACGGCGATGCGCATCGCCCTTGAAGCGCTCGAGCATGTGGCGCGCGAGCACCTCGATGTCCTTGCCGCGCGCGCGCAGCGGCGGCTCCTCGATCTTCAGCACGCACAACCGATGAAACAGGTCCTCGCGGAAGCGCCCTTCGCGCAGCGCCGCTTCCATGTCCACGTGCGTCGCGCAGATCACGCGCACATCGACCGGCACCGACACGTGCGCGCCGAGCCGCTCGATCTTGCCTTCCTGCAGGAAGCGCAACAGGCTCGCCTGGCTTTCGAGCGGCAGATCGCCAATCTCGTCGAGAAACAGCGTGCCGCCGTTGGCGGCCTCGACGCGACCGATCTTGCGCTGGTTCGCACCGGTGAACGCGCCGCGTTCATAGCCGAACAGTTCGGCCTGCAGCAGCGTCGACGGTATCGCGCCGCAATTGATCGCAATGAACGGCGCCTGCGCACGCGACGAGCGCTCGTGAATCGCGACCGCCGTCAGCTCCTTGCCCGTACCCGATTCGCCGGAGATGAATACCGGTGCGTCGGTCGCCGCGACGCGGCGGATCGTCCTGAAGAGCCCGAGCATCGCATCGCAGGTGCCGACCATCTCGCCTTCGCTGCGTCCGGCGCCGACGGGCGGCGCAACGGGATCGGTCAGGGCGACCATGCCGTGCGCATGACCGACCGTCTCGACGATCCGCGCCGTTTCGTACGGCATCGTCACGTAGTCGAAGCAATAGTCGCGAATGAGGTGGCGCAGCGTCGCGTCCTGCAACTGGCCGCGCCGCGTCGCCGCGATCCAGCCGATGTGCTGGATGCTCAGGCAGGATTCGAGTTCACGCAGATCCGACGGCTTGAAGCCCGGCGAGAAATCGAGCAGGCCGGCGGTTGCGACGCCATGCTGCACGACGCGCCGCACATCGCGCACGGTCTCGGCCAGATCGACGCGCCAGCCGCATTCGTCGAAATGGCCGCGCAACGCGTCGTTCGGTTCGCGCGAATAGTAGATCACGTGCCGCTGATCGGCTCCCATATGCTCACCCCGTTCATCAACCGTCTAACGATTGCCGCACACGTCAAGGTCACGTGCAAAAGGATCGAATCGGGTCAGCCCAAGGTGGCTCGATTCGCCATGCCGATGCGCGGCAACGACACAGCCTCGCATGATGGCGCTTATCTCGCGTCCAGTTATTTTTGATCAAGACTGCTTGGTTATAGGCACCGAATACGACAAAGCCGTTTCAGTGCCGATGGCGATGCGGCCGAATCGCTCAGGAGGTCGATGCAGATCAATCATCTGCACATAGCCCATGCGCAGGGAAGGGTTTCGTCATCAACACACGCGCCGATTTTCATCCTTGAAGCGTATCGATTGAATCAGCAGTATTCCCGAGCCCCCTCGTTTCAGGCCTGAAACATTTTCAGGCGTTTTTGGCCACAATTCGCAACGCTTGAGCAGGAATCGCAATGGCGGCAATGGTCCCGGTACCGTGGCATGTATTTCGCTGAATACGGGAACGACCGGAGACAGTCGCCATGCGAAAACATCTTTTACTTTCTTTCGTGCCGATGACGCTCGTGCTCTCGGCAGCCGGCCCGCCAGCACCGGCATGCGCGGACGAAGGCATGCGGCCGGATCGCGCCATGCTGGTTGCCGAGCCTGTGCCGAGCATGCAGCTCGGCGACGGCTTCAGTATCGTGACCGTGTCGGCGCCGCAACCGCTGCCGGCCGCCCAGGCCTCCGTGACGCTTTGGGACGAGATCCCGCCGCCGCCCCAGTTGCCGATGCCGCTGCCGGCGCCGCAACCGTCGGACATGCGGCACGCGATGGGCGGCAACGCGCGAGGCAGTACGCATCCTTGATGCTCGCGTCGCTTCGATTCGATCAGGATTCCGTATTGAACTGACGATCCGGTCGAACGCGCTGCCCTCGATCGGAACCGGTATCGCCGATCTCGCGGCACAAAACGTTTTTTGTGCTCCGTCCCCCGGCGGGCACTCTTTTTATTCGGACGGTCGCCGCGACGCGGAGCATCACGCGTCGCGGCGCACGGCACGGGAAACGCCGACGTCCCTACCGGCGTGCGGAATCCGGAGCGTGCCGCCGTTCCGGTAAAATCGGCCCATTCCGTTTTCCCTCTTCCCCGACCTTCATGACGACGTTGACCCTGATCGTCGCGCGTGCCCGCAACGGCATCATCGGCCGCGACAACCAGTTGCCCTGGAAACTTCCCGAGGACCTCGCGTTCTTCAAGCGCACGACGATGGGTGCGCCGATCGTGATGGGCCGCAAGACCCACGAGTCAATCGGGCGGCCGCTGCCGGGCCGCCGCAATATCGTCGTCACGCGCGACGCGACGCGCCGTTTCGAAGGCTGCGACACGGTCACGTCGCTGGCCGATGCGCTGGCGCTCGCCGCGCGCGACGGCGCACCCGAGGCATTCCTGATCGGCGGCGCGCAACTCTATGCGGAAGGTCTCACGCTCGCCGACAAGCTGGTCGTCACCGAGATCGATGCGGACTTCGACGGCGACGCATCGTTCCCGGCGCCCGACGCCGCGCACTGGCAGGAAATCTCGCGCGACGCACATCAGGCAGCCGCGCCGAACACGTTCGGCTATGCGTTCGTCGTCTACGCACGCAAGCGCGGCTGACGCCAGCTTCCGCACGATGAAAAAAGCCCGACCGGTTTGCGCCGGTCGGGCTTTTTCGTTTCCAGGCGGCCGGTGCCGCGTGCGGCTTACTGCCCCGCGATCGTCATCTGCTCGATCAGCACCGAGCCGGTTTCCTTCGTCCCGCGCACGATCGAATCCGCACCGATCGCGACGATATGGCGGAACATCTCCTGCAGCGTGCTGGCGACGGTGATTTCCTCGACCGGATACTGGATCACGCCGTTCTCCACCCAGAAGCCCGCCGCGCCGCGCGAATAGTCGCCCGTCACGTAGTTCACGCCCTGCCCCATCAGTTCGGTCAGCAGCAGGCCCGTGCCGAGTTTCTTCAGCATCGCGTCGAAGTCGTCGCCCGCCTGCGTGTTCGAGCTGCGCAGCGCGAGGTTGTGCGAGCCGCCCGCGTTGCCGGTGGTTTGCGTGCCGAGCTTGCGTGCCGAATAGGTCGACAGGAAATAGCCTTCGACGACGCCGTCCTTCACGACGCTGCGCGCACGCGTGCGCACGCCTTCCTCGTCGAACGGTGCGCTGCCCATCGCGCGCGGCACGTGCGGATCCTCGACGACCTGGACGTGCGGCGCGAACACCGGCTTGCCGAGGCTGTCGACGAGGAACGACGTCTTGCGATACAGCGCGCCGCCGCTCACTGCCTGCACGAAGGCGCCGAGCAGGCCGGCCGCGAGCGGCGCCTCGAACAGCACGGGCACCTTGCGCGTGTCGAGACGGCGCGCGCCCATCCGCGCGAGCGCGCGTTCGGCCGCGTAACGGCCCACCGCTTCGGGCGCGGCGAGATCGATCGCGCTGCGCTTCGACGAATACCAGTCGTCGCGCTGCATGTGGCGGCCGCTGCCCGCGATCGGCGCGCACGCGATGTAGTGGCGCGAGTACGGATAGCCGGCGAGGAAGCCGCGCGACGTCGCGAGCACGAATTGCGAATGCTGCGCCGACACGCTCGCGCCTTCCGAATTGCGGATCTGCGGGCTGACCGCGAACGCGGCGTCTTCCGCGCGGCGAGCGAGCTCGACGGCTTCGTCGGCGCTCAGCGCCCACGGGTGGTACAGATCGAGGTCGCGCGGGTCGGTTTCGAGCAGCTCGGTTTCGGCGAGACCGGCCGCTTCGTCCTCGGCCGTGAAGCGCGCGATGTTGTACGCGGCAGCGACGGTGTCCTTGATCGCGGCCGGCGAGAAGTCCGACGTGCTCGCGTTGCCGCGCTTCTTGCCGATGAACACGGTCACGCCGACCATCTTGTCGCGGTTGTGCTCGATCGTTTCGACTTCGCCGCGGCGCACCGACACCGACAGGCCGTCGCCCTCGGAGATTTCGGTCGCGGCGTCCGTCGCGCCGAGCGCCTTCGCATGGCGAAGGATGTCCGATGCGATTTCCTTGAGCTGGTCCTGCGTGTGCGGGAAATAGCGCGCTTGTACGTCGAGATTGGCTGCCATCGTCTTGGTATCCGGTGGCGGGCGGGCGCCCGCATGGTCAAAATGTTGCGTATCCCGCGATCATAGCAAGGTCCGGGGCCGGACACAGACAAGCTTGGGGTGTCCGCGCCGCGATACAATGCGGCCCATGACACGCAAAACCCGAATCCAGCCGATCGAACATGCCGTCGATGACGACGACAATGGCTACGATCGCCCCAGCAAATCCCAGTTGAAGCGCGAAATGCACGCGCTGCAGGAACTCGGCCAGGCGCTCGTCGACCTGCCGAAGGACGCGCTCAAGCGCATGCCGATGCCCGAAGATCTCGCCGACGCCGTGCGCGAGGCGCGCCGGATCACCGATCACGAGGGCAAGCGCCGCCAGCTCCAGTACGTCGGCCGCGTGATGCGCTCGCTGACCGACGACGAAACGGCCGCGCTGCGTACCGCGCTCGACGCGCAACGCGGCGTGAACAAGGCCGCGACAGCCCGCCTGCACTGGATCGAGCGCACGCGCGAGCAGCTGCTCGCGAGCGACGACGCACTGACCGAATTCCTGCGCCAGCACCCCGACGCCGACATCCAGGAAGGCCGCACGCTGATCCGCAACGCGCGCAAGGAAGCGCAGCAAGGCAAGCCGCCGCGCTATTTCCGCGAGCTGTTCCAGTGGATCAAGGCCGCGGGCGGCGCATCCGACAGCGACGACGAAGCGGCCGACGACGCCGGAGACGACCATGACGACGAAGCATAACCACCCGGACGAACTCGTGGTCGGCCTCGTGTCGATCAGCGACCGCGCGAGTACGGGCGTCTACGAAGACAAGGGCATTCCGGCGCTGCAGGAATGGCTCGCCGGCGCGCTGGTTTCGCCGTGGCGCGCCGAAACGCGCCTGATCCAGGACGATGCGCCGACGATCTCGGCCACGCTGACCGAGCTCGTCGACGTCGCCGGCTGCGACCTCGTGCTGACGACGGGCGGCACCGGCCCCGCGCGCCGCGACGTGACGCCGGAAGCCACGCTGGCCGTGGCGACGAAGGAAATGCCGGGATTCGGCGAGCAGATGCGGCAGATCAGCCTGAATTTCGTGCCGACCGCGATCCTGTCGCGGCAGGTCGCGGTGATCCGAGAAACGGCCGACCATGCGGCGCTGATCATCAACCTGCCCGGCCAGCCCAAGTCGATCCGGGAAACGCTGGAAGGGCTGCGCGACGCCGACGGCAAGCCGACCGTGCCCGGCATCTTCGCCGCGGTGCCCTACTGCATCGACCTGATCGGCGGCCCGTATGTCGAGACCGACGCCGCGGTGGTCGCGGCGTTCCGGCCGAAAAGCGCGCGGCGCTGAGCGTTTGCCGGGCGCTGCGCGCGTGCCGGCCCGCTCACGCGGCCGGCGCGGATTCCCCTGCCGACACCGACGCGGCCGGAATCAGGAAATGCTCGCGGTAATACTTCAGCTCGTCGATCGATTCGTGGATGTCCGCGAGCGCAGTGTGCATCGCCCGCTTCTGGAAACCCTTGTAGATGGCCGGCTGCCAGCGGCGGCACAGCTCCTTGAGCGTGCTGACGTCGAGGTTGCGGTAGTGGAAGAATCGCTCGAATTCCGGCATCCAGCGCGCCATGAAGCGGCGGTCCTGGCAAATCGAGTTGCCGCACATCGGCGACTTGCCGGGCGACACGTACTGCGCGAGGAACGCCTGCAGTTGCGCGGCGGCGTCCGCCTCGGTCACGGTCGATGCGCGCACGCGGTCGATCAGGCCGGAACGGCCGTGCGTCGACTTGTTCCAGTCGTCCATCTTCGCGAGCGTCTCGTCGCTCTGGTGGATCGCGAACACCGGGCCCTCGACGGCAATGTCGAGCGTGGAGTTGGTCACGACGACCGCGATCTCGATGATGCGGTCGTTATCCGGGTCGAGGCCCGTCATCTCCATGTCGAGCCAGACGAGGTTCAACTCGTTGCGCACGAGCGCGGGCTGGCTGGCGGAAGCGGCGGTATCGGTCATGATTCATCCTGGAAAATGGCGGACCGGGCGCGCCGATGCAGCGCCGCCCGGGCGGCCGGCATCGCATCAGCGGGGCCGGTCCGCAAGAACATATAATTCTCGCATAGAACCCTTTGGCGCCTTCGATGTCACCCTTTTCGTTCACCCTGCTGTTCGCGCTCGCCGTACTCGCGATGGTCGTCACCAAACTGTGGCTCGCATCGCGGCAGATCCGCTTCGTCGCCGCGCACCGTAACGGCGTACCCGCGCAGTTCAGCGCCACCATCCCGCTGACCGCCCACCAGCGCGCGGCCGACTACACGGTCGAGCGCACCCGGCTGACGATGCTCGAGATCGTCGTCAGCGCGGCCGTGCTGGTCGGCCTCACGCTGCTCGGCGGCGTCGGCGCTCTCGACACGCTGCTGACCGGCTGGCTCGGCCGCGGCTACGGGCAGCAGGTCGCGCTGGTCGCCGCGGTGCTCGTGATCACGGGCGTGATCGACGTGCCGTTCGAGTATTACCGCCAGTTCGGGATCGAGCAGCGCTTCGGCTTCAACCGGATGACGAAGCAGCTGTTCTTCACCGACATGCTGAAGAATTCGCTGCTCGGCGCCGCGCTCGGCCTGCCGCTGCTGTTCGTCGTGCTGTGGCTGATGAACCAGGCCGGCAGCCTGTGGTGGCTGTGGACCTGGATCGTGTGGGTCGCGTTCCAGATGCTCGTGCTGCTGATCTACCCGACCTTCATCGCGCCGCTCTTCAACAAGTTCGAGCCGCTGAAGGACGACGCGCTGCGCGCGCGCATCGAGTCGCTGATGAAGCGCTGCGGCTTCGCGGCCAAGGGGCTGTTCGTGATGGACGGCAGCCGCCGCTCCGCGCACGGCAACGCGTACTTCACGGGCTTCGGCGCATCGAAACGGATCGTGTTCTTCGACACGCTGCTCGCGCGCCTGTCCGGCCAGGAGATCGAGGCCGTGCTCGCGCACGAACTCGGCCACTTCAAGCGCCGCCACGTGATGAAGCGCATGCTCGTGTCGTTCGTGCTGAGCCTCGTGCTGCTCGCGCTGCTCGGCTGGCTCGCGCAGCGCACGTGGTTCTATACAGGGCTCGGCGTCACGCCGTCGCTCGACACCAGCAACGCGGGCGCCGCGCTCGTGCTGTTCTTCCTCGCGATTCCCGTGTTCCTGTTCTTCGCGACGCCGTTCAGCAGCCTCACGTCGCGCAAGCACGAATTCGAGGCCGACGCGTTCGCGGCCAGCCAGACCGACGCGCAGGATCTCGTCAGCGCGCTCGTGAAACTCTACGAGGACAACGCGTCGACGCTGACGCCCGACCCCGTCTACACGGCCTTCTACTACTCGCATCCGCCGGCCTCGCAGCGGATCGACCGCCTGCTGCAACACGCATGAGCCGGCCGACCTCCCGCAAGCCGGCCCCGCGCGCGTCGAGCGCGCAACGGGCCGAAGGCCGCGTGATCGCGGCGCACGGCCGCCACTACATCGTCGCCCCCGACGACGGCGGCCCGATGCTGCAATGCTTCCCGCGCGGCAAGAAGAGCGACATCGCGGTCGGCGACCGCGTCGCGTACGAACTCGCGTCGGCCGACCAGGGCGTGATCGTGGAAATCGGCGAACGGCGCAACCTGCTGTACCGCTCCGACCAGTTCAAATCGAAGCTGTTCGCCGCGAACCTCGACCAGTTGCTGATCGTGCTCGCGACCGAGCCCTATTTCAGCGAGGATCTGCTCGGCCGCGCGCTGATCGCCGCCGAAGCGAACGAGCTGAAGCCGCTCGTCGTGCTGAACAAGATCGACGTCGAGGCCGCGCTGCCGGTCGCGCGCGAACGCCTCGCCCCGTACCGCGCGCTCGGCTACGACGTGCTCGAGCTGTCGGTGAAAGGCGCGCCGGACGATGCGCGCGCGCAGCTGATGCCGCACCTCGCCGGGCATTCGACGATCCTGCTCGGCCAGTCCGGGATGGGCAAGTCGACGCTCGTGAACCTGCTCGTGCCCGACGCCGAAGCCGCAACCCGCGAGATTTCGGCCGCGCTCAACAGCGGCCGTCACACGACGACGTTCACGCGCCTGTACCCGCTGGAAGGCGGCGGTGCGCTGATCGATTCGCCGGGCTTCCAGGAATTCGGCCTCTACCACCTGACCGAAGGCCGCCTCGAGCGCGCGTTTCCGGAATTCCGGCCGCTGCTCGCGGACTGCCGTTTCTATAATTGCCATCATCTGCACGAGCCCGGCTGCGCGATCCTCGAAGCGGTCGCCGACGGCCGTATCGCGCCGTCGCGGCACGCGCTGTACGCGCAGCTCGTGCACGAGGCGAGCCAGATCGTCCGCTGACCGCGCGACGTGCACGACGGCCGGCCGGCGCCAGCCGGGCCGGCTTTCATCGACAGGAGCCGCGATGCGTTTCAAGGCACCCGACCTCGCGACCGCGCAGCATTGGGCCAACGTGCTCCAGGTAGCCGGCATCGGTTGCGAACTGCACAACTGCTACGCGACCGGCGCGCTCGGCGGCCTGCCGGCCGATGCGTGCACGCCCGAGCTGTGGCTCGACGACGAACGTGACGACGCGCTCGCCCGCCGGCTCCTCGACGCCGCGTCGCACGGCCCGTCGGCGGGCGCGGCGCCCTGGCGCTGCCGGCAGTGCGGCGAAGCGCTCGAAGCGCAATTCACCGCGTGCTGGCAATGCGGCGCCGTGCGTGACCCGCTCGATGACTGAATGCACCGCGCTGACACACAGCGAAAAGGCCGGCATCGAGCCGGCCTTTTCATTTCATCGCGCGTCAGGCTGCCCCGTCACGACACCCAGACGGCAAGCGTCAGCATCAGCAGCAGGATCATCCACAGAATCACCGCACGCCATACGAGGCCGACCGCCGACTGCAGCGTGCGCGGCGTGCAATCGTCACCAACTGTCAACGGGCCGCTGTCGCCGACTGCCAGCGCATCGAGGCTCGACGGTTCCGCGAGCGGCCCGGCAAGACGCGCGCCGAGCGCCCCGCTGCCGGCGGCCAGCAGTACGCCGTCGTTCGGGTCGGGCCACTGGCGCGTGTGATTGCGCCACGCGTAAATCGCATCCTCGAAATTGCCGACGATCGCGAAACCGAGCGCCGTCAGTCGGGACGGAATCCAGTCGATCACGAAGAACGCACGCTGCGCGAACGTCGAGAACGCGGCCGTACGGTCGTCGCCCGGCGTCGCCCAGCTGCGCGCGAGATATTCGGAAATCCGGTACAGCACGGCGCCGGCCGGGCCGATCGGCAGCACGTACCAGAAGAACACGCCGAACACGTGGCGATGCGACGCGACGACCGCATGGATCAGCGTATGGCGGACGATTTCACCCACCGGCATGTCGACCGTGTCGATGCCCGTCCATTCATGGAGGATTTCACGCGCGCGCGGCACGTCGTCGTTGTTGAGCGCGAGGTGGATGTCGGTGAAGTAGTGGCTGAACTGGCGGAAGCCGAGCGTGAAATACACGACGGCGACGTTCCACAGGAACGCGAGCACGAAGCTCACCTTGTACAGCAGGAAATAGATCAGCGCGACGATCAGCACCCACGGCAGCACGACCGCAAGCCATGCGAGGATCCCGTGCTTCTGCTTGCCGGCGTCGAGGCCATGCGCGACGGTTTCCGCATGAAACTGGAACAGCGCGAATACCGGATTGCTCGGCGACAACGCGCGGACCTGTTCGATGATGAGAGCGAGGAGAACCGAAAAGAAAGTCATGCGTGGCGCCGTCTTCGGAGTTATGTCATTTTTTGCATAACGATAGCACAGCGTCAGCCGCGCATGGCTGCCGGCGCGGTCGCCCGGCAGCCGGTCGCGCGCGCCAGTCGGCGCGCCCGCCTAGCCGGCGGCCAAGAAGCGATACAGATTGCGAAACATGCCGGCAGTTGCGCCCCAGATGAAGTAATGCCCGCCCGGTTCGCCATTCGGATAGGGCATGGCAAAAAAACGACGCTCGCCGCCTTCCCACCGGAACACGCGGACCTGATGGTTCGCGGGATTCATCACGAACGCGAGCGGCACTTCGAAAATCTCGGCGACTTCGAACGTATCGGCCTGCACGGTAAACGGCGGATGCACGAGGCCGACGACCGGCGTCACGCAGAAACCCGTGCCGGTCAGGTAGTCGGGCAGCGCGCCGAGAATCTCGACGCGTTCGGCGGCCAGCCCGATCTCTTCCTTCGCCTCGCGCAACGCGGTGGCGGTCGCATCGCGGTCGAACGGCTCGCGACGGCCGCCGGGAAAGCTGATCTGTCCGGCGTGGTCGTTCAGGTGATCGGCGCGCTGCGTCAGCAGCACGGTGAGGCCTGACTCGCGGACGACGAGCGGCACGAGGACGGCCGCGCTACGCGGATCGACGCCCTCCTGCAGCCTCGCCTCGCCGGGCTCGACGCTCCATTCGAGCGTGCGCGCGAAACGTTCGCGCAGGCCGGACGGCGTCATCAGCCGGGAGTCGATGACGGGCAGGCCGGCGCCGGTGCCTTCGACCGGCAAGACTTCGGGATCGATGATGGGGCGGCGATTCAATGGGGCTCTCGGGTTCGTGTCGTATCGAGCATATTGTCGCGCCAGAATGAAAAAAGCACCCGGTTGGGTGCTTTTTCCTTACAGCTCTTACTCTTGGGAAGCTGCTGCGGCGCGATCCTTCGACACCAGCTTTTCCTTGATACGAGCCGACTTGCCCGAACGCTCGCGCAGGTAGTACAGCTTCGCACGACGCACATCACCGCGACGCTTCACGACGATGCTTGCCAGCAGCGGCGAGTACGTCTGGAACGTACGCTCGACGCCTTCGCCCGACGAGATCTTGCGAACGATGAAGTTCGAGTTCAGACCACGATTGCGAATCGCGATCACGACGCCTTCGTAAGCCTGAACGCGCTTGCGGTTACCTTCAACCACGTTCACGTTCACGATCACCGTGTCGCCCGGGGCGAAATCGGGGATCGTCTTGCCGGCGAGCGCGCGCTCGATTTCTTCCTGCTCAAGTTTTGCGATCAGATTCATTACTGACTCCTTATGCCATCGTGTCGGCGTTGGCACCCGCCTGCTTCCAGGCCTGGCCCCGATAGAGGATGGATTCACATCAGGCACCGTACACGCATGTACGGCACCGCCAATTCCCGCTCGCGCAGCCGCCTCAGGAGGCGTCCTTCGCTTCGCGTGCGAGGTTCGCAAGCCACGCCTCGTCGGCCCGGCTCAACAACTTTTCGCGGCGCGCCCGGACGATCAGGTCCGGCCGCTTCCGCAACGTATTCCTCAATGCTTCCTGACGCCGCCACTTCTCGATCTCGGCATGATGCCCGCCGAGCAACACGTCCGGCACGCGCACGCCGTCGTATTCCTCGGGACGCGTGTAGTGCGGACAATCGAGCAGACCATCGGCGAAGCTGTCCTGCACGGCCGACAGCGAATCGTTCAGCACACCGGGCAGCAACCGCACGACTGCATCCATCATCGCCATCGCCGGCAGCTCGCCGCCCGACAGCACGAAATCGCCGAGGCTGATTTCCTCGTCGACACAACGGTCGAGCAGGCGCTGATCGATCGCTTCGTAACGACCGCACAGCACGACGACGCCGGGTTCCTGCGCCATCCGCACCGCGCGATCATGCGTGAGCGGCGCGCCTTGCGGCGACATCATCACGACGCGCGTGCTCGCGATGCCCTGCTCCGCCTGTGCCGCTTTCGCGGCATCGATCGCGGCTTCGAGCGGCCTCGCCAGCATCACCATGCCCGGACCGCCGCCGTACGGACGATCGTCGACCGTGCGGTAGTTGTCCGTCGTGAAATCACGCGGGTTCCAGGTGCGCAGCCCGAAGCGCCCCTGCTTGACGGCCCGGCTGGTGATTCCCCAGTCGGTCAGTGCGCGGAACATCTCGGGAAAGAGCGTGATGACGTCGAACTGCACCGCGCTCTCGGTAACCTGGTTCATTTCAGTAATCGGCTTCCCAGTCGACGACGATGCGACGCGCCGCCTGATCCACCGTTTTGACGTAGACGCCGACGAACGGAATCAACCGCTCGTCGGTGGTCGGCCGACCGTCTTTGCCGGTCGCCGGATACTCGACACGCATGATCGAATGCACGCCGTTGTCGATCATCCCGCTCACCTTCCCGAGCGCCACCGATTGCTCGTTGACGACCTCGAGACCGATCAGGTCGACCCAATAGAATTCGTCCGCGGCCAGTGCCGGGAAATCTTCCCGGCGCACGAACACGCGAAAGCCGCGCATGGACAGCGCAGCATCGCGGTCGCTGACGCCCGCGGGTTGCGCAACGACAGTATCGCTGTGCGTCTTCGACTGCATGATGCGGACGGAAAGCCGCTCCGCACCGCGTTCCAGCCACCAGCGACGCGCATTGAGCAGCGCGTCGCCACCGCGACCGGCATCGGCATGCGCCGCCACCTTGACCCAGCCTTTCAGGCCGTAGGCGTCGACCACCGCCCCGACCTCGACGGCATCGTCGGGCCAGGTTTGCGTCGCGTCGGGGCCGCCTGGTTCGGCAGCCTGACCGGCGTTCGCGACCATGTCGCGCTCGACCGGTTTGCGGACGAATGCGCCGAATGACGCACGCCCGCGCCTTGCATTACCGGAATCGTGACCCGCCATCAATGCACCTCATAGCCGGCACGACCGGCACACCGTGCCATGTTAGGCAGCCGGTTGCGCCTTTTGCGCTTCCTTCACGAGACGCTGGACGGTCGGCGACAGTTGCGCGCCAACGCCTTGCCAGTACGTCAGGCGATCCTGAGCGATACGCAGCGATTCGCCCTTCGTGGCGACCGGGTTGTAGAAGCCGACGCGCTCGATGAAGCGGCCGTCACGACGGTTGCGCGAATCGGTAGCAACGATGTTGTAGAACGGGCGCTTCTTCGAGCCGCCACGAGCCAGACGGATGATAACCATATGATGTCCTTCGGGAAAACCGGGTTCGAAACTACTGAAACACGCGATTATAGCCGGAAACCAGAGGTACAACAAACACTTACGCGTAAAAATCCGCGGACGGCCCGTCCGCCGGGCCTACAATCGTCGTGTCCAGGACGCTCCCGACCGTCATGTTGCCCCTTCGCGCCGCCCTCGTGCGCCGCGCACGGCGCCCATTCGCGGCGTTGCTTGCCGGCCTTGCCTGCTCCGTGTCCGCGCCGGCGTTTACCGCGCCGCTGCCGGTGAACGAACTCGTCGTGCCGCCCGGCTTCCACGTGGACGTGCTGACCGACGCCGTACCGGCCGCGCGCGAAATGGCGTGGTCGCCGCGCGGCATCCTGTATGTCGGCACACGAGACGGCCGCGTCCACGCGTTCGTCATGCACGAGGGCCAGATCAGCGCGCGCTACGTCGTCGCGTCCGGGCTCGACATGCCCGTCGGCGTCGCCTACCGCGACGGCACTCTCTATATATCCGCCGTGTCGCGCATCGTGCGCATCGACCATATCGACGACCGGCTCGCCAGACCGCCCGCCCCTGTCGTGGTGACCGACGCGCTGCCGACCGACCACCATCACGGCTGGAAATTCATCGCGTTCGGTCCCGACGGCAAGCTGTACGTGCCGACCGGCGCACCGTGCAACGCCTGCCTCGCCGATCGCAACCGCTACGCGATCATCGCGCGAATGAACGCCGACGGCAGCGGACGCGAAGTGGTCGCCCGCGGCATACGCAATACGGTCGGCTTTGCATGGCACCCCGATTCGGGCGAGCTGTGGTTCACCGACAACGGGCGCGACATGATGGGCGACGACGTACCCGACGACAAGCTGAACCGCGCGCCCCGCGCCGGCCTCGACTTCGGCTTTCCCTACTGCCACGGCGGCGATACACCCGACCCCGAATTCGGCAGCGCCGAGGTTTGCCGCCGTTACGTGCCGCCCGTCCTGAAACTCGGCGCGCACGTCGCGGCGCTCGGGATGCGCTTCTATACCGGGCCGATGTTTCCGGCGTCGTATCGCAATAATGTCTTCATTGCCGAACACGGCTCGTGGAACCGCAGCACGAAGGTCGGCTACCGCGTGATGCGCGTGGTCGTCTCGGCGGACGGCAGCCATGCACGCCAGACGCCGTTCGTTACCGGCTGGCTGCGACCCGACGGCACGGTATGGGGACGCCCGGCCGATGTACTGCCGCTGCCGGACGGCTCGCTGCTCGTCAGCGACGATTACGCAGGCGCGATCTATCGCGTGACCTATGCGGCACCTTGACGCAGGCGAGGGGTGACCGGGCCCGACCGGGCATCGTAGAATGCGTGCCGGGCCGCGCGCCCGCGCCGGCCTGCCGGCCCCGCCCATGCCAACGACAAGACGCCGCCATCCATGTCCAGCAGCACCGCATCGCCCCGCCGCTTCCGCTCCAAGACGCTCACCGCCGCCCTCGCGTTCCTGCTCGGATCGCTCGGCGCGCACCGCTTCTATCTGTACGGCTTTCGCGACGTGTACGGCTGGGCCCACCTGCTCGCGACGATCGTCGGCATCCCGGGCTTCCTCCTGCTCGCGGCTACCCAGCGCAGCGCCGGCCTCGGCTGGTGGCTCGCGGTCCCCGGCGCAATCTCGCTGCTGGCGGCGTTCCTCGCCGCACTCGTCTACGGGCTGCGCCCCGACCAAAAATGGGATGCGCAATTCAATGCGGACACCGGCAAGCACAGCAAGTCGGGCTGGACCGTGATCTTCGTCGTGATCTTCTCGCTGCTGATCGGCGCGTTCCTGTTGATGACCGCGCTCGCGCTGTCGTTTCAGACTTACTTCGAATCGCAGGTCGAAGCAGCCAAGCAGATTTCGCAGTAAGCACCACCGATACGGTCGATACGGCACACCGGCAACCGTATCGCTCGTCCATCAGAACAGGTTCAACTGCATGTCGTCGCGCGGCTTCGCGCCGGCTGAGCGAACCGCAACACGCGGCGCCGGCACCGCAGCAGCCGGCGCCCCGCTGAACCGCGACAGATCGAGAATGCCGTTCGTGCGCTCGTTCAACCCGAGCCGCTTGACCGCCTGACGGAAGCGCTGCCGCAACAGGTCGGCCCAGATCCCCTCGCCCTTCATCCGTTTCGAGAAATCCGAGTCGTAATCCTTGCCGCCGCGCATGTCGCGCACGCGGTTCATCACGCGCTCCGCACGATCGGGAAAATGCGCGGCAAGCCAGCTCTTGAACAGCGGCGCGACCTCCCACGGCAACCTCAGGATGATGTAGCTCGCATGCGTCGCACCGGCTTCCGCGCACGCCTCCAGCACGCGCTCCATGTCCGGCTCGGTCACGAACGGAATCACCGGCGCGATGCTCACGCCGACCGGCACGCCCGCATCGCGCAGCGCGCGGATCGTGCGCAACCGCCGCGCCGGCGTGGCCGCGCGCGGCTCGAGCGTGCGCGCGAGTTCGGCATCGAGCGTCGTGATCGTGACCGCCGCCATCACCTGCCCGCGTTCGGCCATCGGCGCGAGCAGGTCGAGATCGCGCTCGATCAGCGACGATTTCGTGATCGCCGCGAACGGCAGCCCGCGATCGTGCATCACCTGGATCACGCTGCGCGTGATGCGCAGGTCGCGCTCGACCGGCTGGTATGCGTCGGTGTTGACGCCGAGCGCGATCGGCTCCGGCACGTAGCGCTTGCGGGAAATCTCGCGTTCGAGCAGCTCGGCCGCGTTCACCTTCGCGTAGATGCGGCTTTCGAAATCGAGCCCCGGCGACAGCCCGAGATAGCTGTGCGTCGGCCGCGCGAAACAGTAGATACAACCGTGCTCGCAACCGCGATACGGATTGAGCGACACGCTGAACGGAATATCGGGCGACTGGTTGCGCGTCAGGATGCTCTTCGCCCGCTCCTCGAATACCTGCGTGCGCAGCGGCGCGGGGAAATCGGCATCGTCGGACTCGTGCGTCCAGCCGTCGTCCACCGCTTCGCGCTGCGCGAGTTCATACCGCCCCTGCAGGTTGTCGACCGCACCGCGCCCCTTGCGGGGCACGGGCGGCGCTATCGGAAATTCGTTGTCGGACCGATCGTCCATGTGCCCACCCATTCGCCTGCGCCCAATACTGTATATTTATACAGTATTGGGCGCAGCATGCCAAGGGCGGGATAAAGGGCCCGACAACGGGCCACCGGCACGTCATTCGCCGACGGCGATCGTCAGCGTTTCCTTGATTTCTTCCATCACGACGTAGCTCTTCGACTGCACGGCGCCGGGCAACTGCAGCAGGATGTCGCCGAGCAGCTTGCGGTAGTCGGCCATCTCGCCGATCCGCGCCTTGATCAGATAGTCGAAATCGCCGGAGACGAGATGGCATTCGAGCACCTCGTCGATCTTCATCACTTCCCGGCGGAATTGCTCGAACATGTTGCCGCCCTTGTGGCCGAGCGTGATCTCGACGAACACCAGCAGCGCGGCGCCCAGCTGGCCCGGGTCGACCCGCGCGTGATAACCGGTGATCACGCCGTCGCGCTCCATGCGCCGCACGCGCTCGATACACGGCGTGACGGTCAGGCCGACCTGTTCCGCAAGGTCTTTCATCGCCATCCGGCCGTCGTCCTGGAGCAGTTTCAGGATGCGTCGGTCGAGCTTGTCGAGCGAGCGTACAGGCTGACGTTGCGTTCTCATTTGTTTATGCTGAAAATCGAAAAAATACGATAACAAAAACTGCACATTCGACAATACCATAGCTCAAAAAACTAGATCAGCTAGAGGTTACACGGAGCCGCAGGGTGCGCCCGGCCTCAACCTGGTCCCTTCCATCTGGAGCAGCTATGCGAGTCGTCATTCTGGGCAGCGGTGTGGTGGGCGTGGCAAGCGCGTATTACCTCGCGCGCGCCGGCCATGAAGTCACGGTGATCGACCGGGAAGCCGGCCCGGCGCTGGAGACGAGCTTCGCGAACGCAGGCCAGATCTCGCCCGGCTATGCCGCGCCGTGGGCCGCGCCCGGCGTGCCGCTGAAGGCCGTCAAGTGGATGTTCGAAAAGCACGCGCCGCTCGCGATCCGCCTCGACGGCACGCGCTTCCAGCTCCAGTGGATGTATCAGATGCTGCGCAACTGCACGGCCGAGCGCTATGCCGTCAACAAGGGCCGCATGGTCCGTCTCGCCGAATACAGCCGCGACTGCCTGCAGGCGCTGCGTGCCGATACCGGCATCCAGTACGAGGGCCGCACAGGCGGCACGCTGCAACTGTTCCGCACGCAGCAGCAGCTCGACGGCGCGGCGAAGGACATCGCCGTGCTGCAGGAAGCGAACGTGCCGTTCGAACTGCTGTCGCCGGCCGAACTGAAAAAGGCCGAACCGGCGCTCGCCGCCGTCTCGCACAAGCTGACGGGCGGCCTGCGCCTGCCGGGCGACGAAACGGGCGATTGCCAGTTGTTCACGACGCGCCTCGCCGCGCTGGCCGAATCGCTTGGCGTCAAGTTCCGCTACAACACGCCGATCGATGCGCTCGCGATCGCGGGTGGCAAGATCGCCGGCGTGCAGTGCGGCAGCGAGACGGTGCGCGCGGACGCGTACGTCGTCGCGCTCGGCTCGTACTCGACGAGCTTCATCTCGAACCTGATGAAGATTCCGGTCTATCCGCTCAAGGGTTATTCGATCACCGCGCCGATCGTCAACGAAGCCGCCGCGCCCGTGTCGACCGTGCTCGACGAGACCTACAAGATCGCGATCACGCGCTTCGACCAGCGCATCCGCGTCGGCGGCATGGCGGAAATCGTCGGCTTCGACAAGAAGCTGCGCGCGGCACGCCGCGAAACGCTGGAGATGTGCGTGAACGACCTGTTCCCGGGCGGCGGCGACACGTCGAAGGCGACGTTCTGGACAGGCCTGCGCCCGATGACGCCGGACGGCACGCCGATCGTCGGCCGCACGCCGGTGTCGAACCTGTTCCTGAACACCGGCCACGGCACGCTCGGCTGGACGATGTCGTGCGGCTCGGGCCAACTGCTCGCGGACCTGATCTCGGGCAAGATGCCCGCGATCCAGGCCGACGACCTGTCGGTGCATCGTTACCTGAAGGACGTGCCCGGCCAGACGCGCCCGGCATACGCGTAAGTCGGAACGGCCCGCGGCGATGCGGGCCCGTTGCATCAGCGAGAAAGGCGCCCGAGGGCGCCTTTCTCTTTTGGGCGACTGCGAGCGTGCGAGCGCCGCTCGGCACGAGACGATCGCGGATCATCCAGGCGCACGCCGCTCGCGCCTCTTCCGCGATGACACAACAAAAAGGGGCGCTCGTCGCGCCCCTCTTCTCGTGTGCTTACCGCTGAAGCATCACACCGCGTCAGCCGAGCTCGGTCACGAGTTCCGGCACGAGCGCGAACAGATCGCCGACGAGGCCGTAATCGGCCACGCTGAAGATCGGTGCTTCGGGATCCTTGTTGATCGCGACGATCACCTTCGAATCCTTCATGCCGGCCAGGTGCTGGATCGCACCCGAAATGCCGACCGCGATGTACAGCTGCGGCGCGACGATCTTGCCGGTCTGGCCGACCTGGTAGTCGTTCGGCACGTAGCCGGCGTCGACTGCCGCGCGCGATGCGCCGAGCGCTGCCGACAGCTTGTCGGCCAGCGGCTCCAGCACCTTCGTGTAGTTCTCGCCGCTGCCCAGGCCGCGGCCGCCCGACACGATGATGCTCGCCGACGTCAGTTCCGGACGGTCCAGCTTCGTCACTTCGCGGCTCACGAACTGCGACTTGCCGGCGTCGGCCGCCGCTTCGATCTTGTCGACCGCCGCGCTGCCGCCTTCCGCCGCCACCGGATCGAAGCCCGTTGCACGCACCGTGATGACCTTGATCGGGTCGCTCGACTGCACCGTCGCGATCGCGTTACCCGCGTAGATCGGGCGCTCGAACGTGTCGGCCGAATCGACTGCCGTGATGTCCGAGATCTGCGCGACGTCCAGCTTCGCCGCGATACGCGGCGCGATGTTCTTGCCGTAGGCCGTCGCCGGCGCGAGGATGTGCGAGTAGTCCTTCGCGATGTTCAGCGCGGTCGCTTCGACGTTTTCCGCCAGGCCTTCGGCCAGTTGCGGCGCGTCGGCCAGCAGCACCTTCGACACGCCTGCGATCTTCGCTGCAGCGTCTGCCGCCGCTTGCGCGTTGTGGCCCGCGACCAGCACGTGGATGTCACCACCGATCTTCGCTGCCGCCGCCACCGTGTTCAGCGTCGCGGCCTTGATCGACGCGTTGTCGTGTTCTGCAATCACCAGAATCGTCATTTCTTTCCGCTCCCTCTTACAGCACCTTGGCTTCGGTCTTCAGCTTCTCGACCAGCGTCTTCACGTCCGGCACCTTCACGCCGGCTGCGCGCTTCGGCGGCTCGACCACCTTCAGCGTCTTCAGGCGCGGTGCGACGTCCACACCGAGGTCTTCCGGCTTCACGGTTTCCAGCGGCTTCTTCTTCGCCTTCATGATGTTCGGCAGCGTCACGTAGCGCGGCTCGTTCAGGCGCAGGTCGGTCGTCACAACCGCCGGCAGCGTCAGCGACAGCGTTTCCGCGCCGCCGTCGACTTCGCGCGCCACCGTCGCCTTGCCGTCGGCCACCGTCACCTTCGACGCGAACGTCGCTTGCGGCAAGCCTGCCAGCGCGGCCAGCATCTGGCCCGTCTGGTTCGAATCGTCGTCGATCGCCTGCTTGCCGAGGATCACGAGTTGCGGCTGTTCCTTGTCGACCAGCGCCTTCAGGATCTTCGCGACGGCCAGCGGCTCGACGCTGTCGTTCGACTCGACGAGGATCGCGCGATCCGCGCCGATCGCCAGCGCCGTGCGCAGCGTTTCCTGCGCTTGCGTGACGCCCACCGACACCGCGATCACTTCGGTCGCGACACCCGCTTCCTTCAGGCGCACGGCTTCTTCAACGGCGATTTCGTCGAACGGGTTCATCGACATCTTCACGTTCGCGATGTCGACGCCCGTGTTGTCCGACTTCACGCGGACCTTCACGTTGTAATCGACCACTCTTTTCACTGGCACCAGGATTTTCATGCACACGCTCCAAAGTTACGAATACGACCAGAGGCCATTTTATAGCGAGGCCTCATGACTGCGCGGCCAGGCGGACCCAACCATGATGGTTGTCGAGGATACCGCTTCTTGGCGACGCGCCAATGATAGCGAACGGTCGTTCTATTTTAAAAGAGAAAAAACCCGGACGCAAAGCCCGGGTTTTCGATCATCGACTCTAATCCCGCCGGGCATCCCGTGCTTCGCCCGTTACCAGTCGGCGATGACCGCGCCGCCGAACTTGCCTTCGATGAACTGCTTCACATCGGCCGAGTGATACGCCGCAATCAGCTTCGCGACCCACGGCTTGTTCCGGTCCGTCTCGCGAATCGCGAGGATGTTCGCGTACGGGCCGTTCGGGCCCTCGATCGCGATCGCGTCCTGTTTCGGCTTCAACCCCGCTTCCATCGCGTAGTTGGTGTTGATCGCGGCCGCGTCGACGTCGCCGAGCGAGCGCGGGATCTGCGCCGCGTCGAGCTCGACGATCTTCAGCTTGCGCGGATTGTCGACGATATCGAGCGGCGTCGCCTTCAGCCCCGCATCCGCGCGCAGCTTCAGCAGCCCCTGCTTCTGCAGCAACAGCAGCGCGCGACCGCCGTTGGTCGGATCGTTCGGAACGGCGATGCGCGCGCCCGGCTTCAGCTCGGCCAGCGACTTCACGCGCTTCGAATAGATGCCCATCGGGAACGTGACGGTATCCGCGACCTTGATCAGCTTGTAGCCGCGATCCTTCACCTGCGCCTGCAGATACGGATCGTGCTGGTAGCTGTTCGCGTCGAGATCGCCCGACGCGAGCGCGGCGTTCGGCTGCACGTAGTCGGAGAATTCGACGATGCGGATCTCCAGGCCGCCCTTCGCCGCGACCTGCTTCACCACTTCCATGATCTGCGCGTGCGGGCCGCCCGTCACGCCCACCTTGATGGCTTCGGCCCGGGCGTGCGCGCCCGCGAACAGTGCGGCCGCGCCCAGCGCCGCGGCAAATTTCAGCATGAAGCGTCGTTGCATCGTGTCTCCCCTATCGGATCGGTCTGTCTTATTTGTGGCTCAGCCGGCGCACCAGCCAGTCGCCGAACGATTGCACGATCTGCACGAACACGATCAGGATCGCGACGACCGTCCACATCACTTCCGGCAAATAGCGCTGGTAACCGTAGCGGATGCCGAGATCGCCGAGGCCGCCGCCGCCGATCGCACCCGCCATCGCCGAATAGCCGACCAGCGACACGAACGTGATCGTCAGGCCCGCGACGACGCCCGGCAGCGATTCGGGCAACAGCACCTTGAATACGATCTGCGACGTGGTCGCGCCCATCGATTGCGCGGCCTCGATCAGCCCGCGGTCGACTTCACGCAGCGCCGTTTCGACGAGACGCGCGATGAACGGCGCGGCCGCGAGTGTCAGCGGCACGACCGCCGCGGCCGTGCCGATCGACGAACCGGTGACGAGCCGCGTGAACGGAATCACCGCGACGAGCAGGATGATGAACGGCGTCGAGCGGACGGCGTTCACGATGCCGCCGAGCACGCGATTCACCGCGAGGTTCTGCAGCACGCCCTGGCGATCGGTCAGGTAAAGCAGCACGCCGAGCGGCAGGCCGACGAGCGCGCCGACCGCTCCGGAGATGCCGACCATGATCAGCGTCTCCCAGAACGACTGCACGAACATATCGAACATCTCACTCAACATACGAAAGCTCCTCTACCACCACGCCTTGCTCGCGCAGGAACGCGAGCGCCTGTCCGACCTTGCCCGGCTCGCCGCCCGCGAGCACCGCGAGCGAACCGAATGCCTGCCCCTGGATCTCGTCGATCTGGCCATGCAGGATGTTGAAATCGAGTTCGTACCGGCGGATCGTCTCCGACAGGATCGGCTGGTCGACCCCCGAGCCCGTGAAGGCGAGCCGCAGCAGATGGCCGCTGCCCGTCTTCAGCCGCTCGGCCACGCGCGCCTTCAGCGCGGGCGGCAGCTCCTGCGCGATCACGTCGCCGATCAGCGCGCGCGTCACTTCGTGATGCGGCTGCAGGAACACGTCGATCACGCGACC
Source organism: Burkholderia sp. 9779_493 (assembly GCF_015712215.1). NCBI lineage: Bacteria > Pseudomonadati > Pseudomonadota > Betaproteobacteria > Burkholderiales > Burkholderiaceae > Burkholderia > Burkholderia sp. 9779_493. Next base: position 216,740 of record NZ_JACCQA010000004.1, on the reverse strand, counting down.
TTCCTCGACCACGCGTCCCGCATCGAGCACCGCGACGCGATCGCAGACCTGCTTGATCACTTCCATCTGGTGCGTGATCAGCACGATCGTCAGGCCGAGCTCGCGGTTGATGCGCTTCAGCAGGTCGAGGATCGAACGCGTGGTTTCGGGATCGAGCGCGGACGTCGCTTCATCCGACAGCAGTACCTTCGGCTGGCTCGCCAGCGCGCGGGCGATGCCGACGCGCTGCTTCTGGCCGCCGCTGATCTGCGACGGATAGCGATCCTTCTGCGCGGACAGCCCGACCAGATCGAGCAGCGGCAGCACGGCGGCTTCGATGTCGGCACGGCTCGCACCGGCCAGTTCGAGCGGCAGCGCGACGTTGTCGAACACCGTGCGCGACGACAGCAGGTTGAAGTGCTGGAAGATCATGCCGATCTCGCGGCGTGCCTCGCGCAGCGCACCGGCCGACAGCAGCATCAGGTCGCGCCCGCCGACGACGACATTGCCTTCGGTCGGCCGCGTGAGCAGGTTGATGGTGCGCACGAGCGTGCTCTTGCCGGCGCCGCTTCGGCCGATGATGCCGAACACCTCGCCTTGCGGGATCGTCAGGTTGACGTTGCGCAGCGCATCGACCCAGCCGCCCGGGCCGGGGAAACGCTGCGAGAGATTGCGTAATTCGATCATGTAAACAAAACGGCGGCCGGCCGGCGAGTTGGCCCGCCAGTCGGCCGCCGATGCATCTGGAATAACCGGCGATTTTACCGCAAACCCCTCATTCCCCTTAATAATCGATTTCGATCTTTTCATAACCGGACGAAATTAGAGGGGCGCCGCTGGGCCCGCGCGGGAAGGCCGCGTCTATGATCCGGAACACCGACCAACGAACAGGGGACACGCCAGATGAGTATCACCACCACGCCGGCCGCCGCACCCGCCGCCACCGGATCGGCACCCGCGCCGCGCATGGGCCGGCTGCGTACCGCGGACGGGCTCGAACTGGCGTCGTACCGCTGGCCGGCCGGCGACGGCACCGCGCCGCCGCGCGCGACGATCGCGCTGGTGCATGGCCTCGCCGAACACGCGGGCCGCTATGCCGCGCTCGCCGGCCGGCTGAATGCAGCCGGCATCGACGTGCTGGCGATCGATCTGCGCGGGCATGGCCAATCGCCCGGCAAACGCGTGTGGGTCGAGCGCTTCGACGGCTACCTGAACGATGCGGATGCGCTGGTCGCCGAAGCCGCGCGTGGCGATGCGCCGCTGTTCCTGATGGGACACAGCATGGGTGGCGCGGTCGCGGCGCTCTATGCGATCGAACGCGCACCGGCCCGTGGCCATGGACTGACAGGCCTCGTGCTGTCGAGTCCGGCGCTCGCGCCGGGGCGCGACGTGCCGCGCTGGATGCTTGCGGTCAGCCGCGTCATCAGCCGGGTGTGCCCCACGTTCCCCGCGATCAGGATCGATGCGGCGCTGCTGTCGCGCGATCCGGCCGTCGTCGCCGCCAATCGCGCCGATCCGCTCGTGCATCACGGCGCGGTGCCCGCCCGCACCGGCGCGGAGATTCTCGACGCGATGGCGCGCATCGAGAATGGCCGCGGCGCGCTGCGGGTACCGGTGCTCGTCTATCACGGCACCGAGGACAAGCTGACCGAACCCGACGGCAGTCGCGCGTTCGGCGCGCGCGTCGGCTCGCCCGACCGTACGCTGACGCTGTACGAAGGCGGTTTCCACGAAACGATGAACGATCTCGAACGCGATCGCGTGATCGACGCGCTGATCGCGTGGATTCATGCGCGCGTGCCGGCGCACTGAACACGCCGGCCCGCCGGTCAAGCGGAAATCAGATCCCGGCCAGCACGCGCAGGTGCGCGACTACGCTGCGCCCGAGCGCGGACAGGTTGTAGCCGCCTTCGAGGCAACTGACGATGCGGCCCTGCGCATGCCGGCGCGCCACGTCGACGATCTGCGCGGTCAGCCATTCGAAGTCGGCTTCGACGAGGCCGAGATTGCCGATGTCGTCCTCGCGATGCGCATCGAAGCCGGCCGACACGAACAGCATCTGCGGCTTGAACGCGTCGAGACGCGGCAGCCAGAACATGTCGACCGCTTCGCGGATCGCCATCCCGTTGCTGCGGGCGGGCATCGGCAGGTTGACCATGTTCGGCGCCTGATGATCGACGCCCGAGAACGGATACAGCGGATGCTGGAAGAAGCTGCACATCAGCACGCGCTCGTCGTTCGCGAACGCCGCCTCGGTACCGTTGCCGTGATGCACGTCGAAATCGATGATCGCGACACGCTCGATGCCGTGTACGTCGAGCGCATGCCGCGCGGCGATCGCGACGTTGTTGAAGAAGCAGAAGCCCATCGCGCGCGCCGGCTCCGCATGGTGACCGGGCGGACGGACGCCGCAGAACGCATTCGCATAGCGGCCTTCGATCACCGCGTCGGTCGCCGCGATCGCCGCGCCGGCCGCGCGCAGTGCCGCGCGCCACGTGTCGCGATTCATCAGCGTATCGGGATCGATCTCGACGTAACCGTCGACCGGCGTCATGCTGCGGATGTAGTCGATGTGCGCCTGCGTATGCACGCGGCCCAGCGCGACCTCGCTCGCGAATGGCGCGGTTTCGTGCACGATCAGGTCGTCGATGCGGCTCGCAATCAGTTGATCCTGGATCGCCGACAGGCGGGCCGGACATTCCGGATGCCATTCCCCCATCTCGTGCAGCATGCAGTCGGGGTGCGTGTAGAAAGCGGTTGCCATAAGCTGTCATCCGCGGCGCACGATGCGCCGCAGGTCTCCCTCAATGATGTCCATCGTCTGCCGCGAATTCGCCGCTAACTTACCACAACGGGGGCCAGCTTCGTCCCGGCGCGCCGGATGCGTCGGGTATACTGCGCCGAACACCATCGCCCTGTCCGCCCGCTTCGACATGAATTCCAGCAAGCCTGCCGCCCTTCTCTCCGCGCTGTTCCGTGTTCGCGCTCCGCTCGTCGTCGCTGCCATCGCCGCGGCCCTCGGCACCGCGCCTGCCATGGCGCAGACGCAGCCTGCGAAGTCCGCCGGCACGCTCGTCGCCCAGGCCCAGCCGCAGCAGGCGACACCGCAAGGTCAGACCTTCGAAGAGGAAATCGTTCCACAGCGTTACGCGAGCAACGCGAAGGTCGACGCGTTCATCGACGAGATGGTGAGTCGCAACGGCTTCGATTCGGCGAGCCTGCATGCGCTGTTCTCGCGCGTCAGCTACTCGGCGACGGCCGTCAAGCTCGTGAGGCCGGCCCCGTCGCCGACGGTCAAGAACTGGCGCGTGTATCGCTCGCGCTTCATCGAGCCGATCCGCATCAACGCGGGCGTGAAGTTCTGGAAGGCGAACCAGGCGACGCTGCAGCGCGCATCCGAGCAGTTCGGCGTGCCGCCCGAGGTGATCGTCGGCATCATCGGCGTCGAGACCATCTACGGCCGCTACATGGGCAATTTCCGCGTGCTCGACGCGCTGACGACGCTCACGTTCGACTACCCGGACACGCCGAATCGCGACAGCCGCCAGGCAACCTTCCGCAAGAACCTCGAAGACTTCCTGGTCTGGACCCGCGACAACCAGCTCGACCCGACCACCGTGCTCGGCTCGTACACCGGCGCGATCGGGATTCCGCAGTTCCTGCCGAGCAGCATCCGCGAATATGCGGTCGACTTCGACGGCACGGGCCATGTCGATCTGCGCAGCAGTCCTGTCGATGCGATCGGCAGTGTCGCGAACTACCTGAAGCAGCACGGCTGGGAAACCGACCGCCCGGTGGTCTGGCAGATCACGCCCGACACGGGCAGCCTGGGCATCGCACAGGCCGCCGCCGACGGCCAGCCCGAACCGCACTGGGCGCTGTCGCAACTGCTGCGCGCGGGCATGACGCTGAACGAGCCGACGGTCAACATCACGACCGAAGCCGGCACGCCGGTGACCGTGGTCGACCTGCCGACGCCGGGGCGCGCGACCGAATACATGCTCGGCCTGAAGAACTTCTATGTGCTGACGCGCTACAACCGCAGCTTCTTCTACGCGCTCACCGTGTACCAGCTCGGCGAGGCCGTGAAAGCGCAGATGGAAGCGACCGGCGCGCTGCAGCCCGCCGCTGGCGAGGCTCAGTCGCAATAAGCGCCGGCCAGCCAAAGAAAAAGCGCCGCACGAGCGGCGCTTTTTTTATCGCGGCGCGAATCGCGCCTCTCTCTCGCTCAAGCCGGAAACACGCCCGTGGACAGGTAACGGTCGCCGCGATCGCAGACGATGAACACGATCGTCGCATTCTCGACCTGACGCGCGATGCGCATCGCGACTTCGCATGCGCCGCCCGATGAAATCCCCGCGAAGATGCCTTCGACCGCCGCGAGCCGGCGCGCCATCGTTTCCGCCGCGGCCTGGCTCACGTTTTCGACGCGATCGACGCGGCTGCGATCGAAGATGGTCGGCATGTAGGCTTCCGGCCACTTGCGAATGCCCGGAATACGCGAGCCGTCTTCCGGCTGCGCACCGACGATCTCGATCGCCGCATTCTGCTCCTTCAGGTAGCGCGATGTGCCCATGATCGTGCCCGTCGTGCCCATGGCGGACACGAAGTGCGTGACGCGCCCTTCGGTATCGCGCCAGATCTCCGGCCCCGTTGCTTCGTAGTGCGCGATCGGATTGTCGGGGTTGCCGAACTGGTCGAGGATCACGCCCTTGCCTTCGCGCTGCATCTGCTCCGCGAGGTCGCGCGCCAGTTCCATCCCGCCCTTCACCGGCGTCAGGATGATTTCAGCACCATAAGCCGCCATGCTCTGGCGGCGCTCGACCGACAGATCCTCCGGCATGATCAGCACCATCTTGTAGCCGCGGATTGCCGCGGCCATCGCGAGCGCGATGCCCGTGTTGCCGCTCGTCGCCTCGATCAGCGTATCGCCCGGCTTGATGCGCCCGCGCGCCTCGGCCTTGCTGATCATCGACAGCGCCGGGCGATCCTTCACGGAACCGGCCGGATTGTTGCCCTCGAGCTTCGCGAGCACCACGTTGTTGCGAGCGCGAATCTCGTCGTCCGGCAGGCGGACCAGTTGCACGAGCGGCGTATTGCCGATCGTGTCTTCGATAGTTTTGTAAGCCATGGGTATACCGTGAGTACGAGGCCGATCAATCGATCGATTGTAAACCAGCACCGGCACGCGCGCCGGCAACCCCGTTGCGCCGATGGAATACGCGTGCCGCGGTTCGTGATCGCGCCGCACGCCGCACCACGCAAAAAACCCGCGGCATGCCGCGGGAAGCCGTCGCAACGACGGCGACTGAAGGAGCGCTTTGTCGCTTGCGTGACGCGTTATTTCTGCGCGGTGCGGGCCGGTGCGGCAGCAGGCTTCGCTGCCGCCGGCTTGCCCGCGGCGGCCGGCGTCGTACCGGCGCCGGCCGCCGCACCGATCGTCAAGCCTTCCTGCTGAAGCCGCTCGACGGTGTGCCCGCCCATGCCTTTCACACGCTTGGCGAGATCGTCCGCATTCCTGAACGGACCGCGTGCGCCGCGCTCGTCGAGAATCGCCTTCGCGCGTGCCGGGCCGATGCCCTTGATGCCGACGAGCGCATCCTCGTTCGCGGTGTTGACGTCGACGGCCGCCCAGGCCGACGCTACTGCGCCGAGCATGACCGCTGCGGCAAACCATTTCCTGAACATGTGCTGGATCTCCGAAGAAAACGGCCGGCGGCTGCCGACCGTGAGACCCAGTCTATCGATGCAACGCGCCGGTTTAAACCTGGCCGGATAGCCAACGCACGTAACGATCGACGCCTTCCTGCACGGTCAGGAACGGTGCGTCGTAGCCAGCCGCGCGCAGTTTCGTCTGGTCGGCCTGCGTGAAGCACTGGTACTTGCCGCGCAGCGCATCGGGGAACGGCACGTACTCGATCAACCCTTGCTCGACCTGCTGCGCAAGCGTCAGCGGCGGCTGGTTGTCGAGCGCGCGCAACGTGTTCACGACCGTCGAAGCGATATCGTTGAACGGCTGCGCCCGGCCCGTGCCGAGATTGAAGATGCCCGACTTATCCGGATGGTCGAAGAAGAACAGATTCACCTTGGTCACGTCCTCGACCGACACGAAATCGCGCGTCTGCTCGCCCGGCGCATAACCGTTGTATTCGCCGAACAGCTTCACCTTGCCTTCCGCGCGGAACTGGTTGAAGTTGTGGAACGCGACCGACGCCATGCGGCCCTTGTGCGTCTCGCGCGGGCCGTACACGTTGAAATAGCGGAAGCCCGCGATCTGGCTCTTCGCGCTCGGCAGCACGCGACGGATCACCTGGTCGAACAGGAACTTCGAATAGCCGTACACGTTCAGCGGCGCCTCGACGTCGCGCTCCTCGACGAAACGCGTCGAGCCGCCGTAGATCGCGGCCGACGATGCATACAGGAACTGCGTGCCCTGCGCGAGGCAGGTATCGAGCACCGCGCGGCTGTAGCGGAAGTTGTTGTCCATCATGTAGCGGCCGTCGGTTTCCATCGTGTCCGAACAGGCGCCTTCATGAAATACCGCGCGTACCTTGCCGAAATCGCCGCGCGCAAAGCGCTCGACGAATTCGGTCTTGTCGAGATAGTCGTCGATCTCGCAATCGACGAGATTGCGAAACTTGTCTGCGCGGGTCAGGTTGTCGACCGCGATGATGCGCGTCTCGCCGCGCTCGTTGAGCGCCTTGACGATGTTCGCGCCGATAAAACCGGCTGCGCCGGTGACGATGAGGGTCATGATCGTCCTGCCTGAAAAGTGCGAGCCCACTCGGGCGACGCGCTCGTCGCGCCGCCGAATGCGCTCAGTGAAACAGTTCGTCGTAATCCACCGTGGCCGTGCCGAGCTTGCCGACCACGATGCCTGCCGCGCGATTCGCGAGCACCACCGCGTCGACGAGCGGCACCCCGGCGCCGAGCATCGTCGCGACCGTCGCGATCACGGTGTCGCCCGCGCCCGACACGTCGAACACTTCGCGCGCGAGCGCCGGCGCATGCAGTTCGCCGCCGGCGGAAAAGAGCGTCATGCCCTCTTCCGAACGGGTGAGCAACAGTGCGTCGATGTCGAGCTCCGCACGCAGATTCGCGACGCGCGCGCGCAGGTCGTCTTCCGATTTCCACTGCCCGACCACCTCGCGCAGTTCCGCGCGATTCGGCGTGATCAGCGATGCGCCGCGATAGCGTGCCCAGTCGTCGCCCTTCGGGTCGACCAGCACCGCCTTGCCCGCCGCACGCGCCTTCTCGATCATCGTCGTGACGTGCGTGAGGCCGCCTTTGGCGTAATCCGACATGAGCACGACGTCGTGCTGCGGCAGCAGCACATCGAAGCGCGCGAGCCCCGCAAGCAATACCTCGTGCGTCGGCATCGCCTCGAAGTCGACGCGCAGCAGTTGCTGCTGGCGCGCGAGCACGCGCAGCTTGATCGTGGTCGGCAGCGCCGGATCGCGCTCGAGATGCGGCGTCACGCCGCTGCTGCCGAGCAACTCGACGATCCGCTCGCCGGGTTCGTCGCAACCGACGACGCACAGCAGCCCGGCCTGGCCGCCGAGCGTCACGGCATTGCGCGCGACGTTGGCCGCGCCGCCGAGCCGCTCCTCCTGACGCTGCACGTGCACGACCGGCACCGGCGCCTCAGGCGAAATGCGGTCGACGTTGCCGAACCAGTAACGGTCGAGCATCACGTCGCCGACGACGAGCACACGCGAGCGCGCGAGTTGCTCGCGCGGCACCGGAACGACTTCGCGAAGAGTATTCATCGTAGGTTCAGCCACGGGAGGACAACTGGGGATCGACATACGGCCGGCCGATCGCGTAGTAGTCGATGCCCAGCTCGGCCATCGCATCCGGCTCGTACAGGTTGCGCCCGTCGAAGATCACCGGTGCCTTCAGCTCCGCCTTCAGGCGCGTGAAATCGGGGCTGCGGAATTCCTTCCATTCGGTCACGATCACGAGTGCATCCGCACCGGTGACCGCGACGTCCTGCGTATCGACGAGATGCAGCCGCGCCAGTGCGTCCGCATCGTCGCCGAAATCCAGCGCGAACACGCGGCGCGCTTCGTCGACTGCGACCGGATCGTAGGCGCGCACGGTCGCGCCGCGTTCGAGCAGCGCGGCGATCAGGCGACGGCTCGGCGCTTCGCGCATGTCGTCGGTGTTCGGCTTGAACGCGAGGCCCCAGACCGCGAATTCGCGGCCCGTCAGGTCGGCGCCGAAGCGCTGCTCGATCTTGCCGATCAGCACGTCCTTCTGCGCATGGTTGGCGGCCTCGACGGCCTCCAGGATACGCAGCGGCTGGCCGTTCTCGCCCGCGGTGCGGATCAGCGCCTGCACGTCCTTCGGGAAGCACGAGCCGCCGTAGCCGACGCCGGCATACAGGAAGTGATAGCCGATGCGCGGATCGGAGCCGATCCCGCGGCGCACGGCCTCGATGTCGGCGCCGACCTTGTCGGCGAGATTCGACATTTCGTTCATGAACGAGATGCGCGTCGCGAGCATCGCGTTCGCCGCATACTTCGCGAATTCCGCCGAACGCACGTCCATGTAGATCGTGCGCTCGTGGTTGCGGTTGAACGGCGCGTAGAGCTTCTTCATCTTCTCGCGCGCGATCGTGCCGGTTTCGTCGTCGTCGACGCCGATGATGATCCGGTCGGGGCGCATGAAGTCCTCGACCGCGGCGCCTTCCTTCAGGAACTCCGGGTTCGACACGACCGAGAAGCGGTGCGCGACGCTGCCCGCGAGCCCGCGTGCCGCAAGCGCTTCGTCGACCACGCCGCGCACGCGCTGCGCGGTGCCGACCGGCACCGTCGACTTGTCGACGATCACCTTGAAGCTCGTCATGTGGCGGCCGATGTTGCGCGCGGCCTCGAGCACGTATTGCAGGTCGGCCGAGCCGTCCTCGTCGGGCGGCGTGCCGACCGCGATGAACTGGATCTCGCCATGCGCGACGCTCGCCTCGATGTCGGTCGAGAAGCGCAGGCGCCCCGCCGTGCGGTTGCGCGCGATGATGTCCAGCAGCCCCGGTTCGTGAATCGGCATCCCGCCGTTGTTCAGGATGTCGATCTTGCGCGGATCGACGTCGAGACAGAAGACGTCGTGACCGATCTCCGCGAGGCAGGCGCCCGTGACGAGACCGACATAGCCGGTGCCGATGATGGTGATTTTCATAGATGTTCCGGTACTTCCCGGTAATGGACTAACTTGGCCGCCGGGACGAGCCCGGCGGCAACCGCAGCGCGTTGGCTCCGCGTGCCGGGATCAGCCCGGCATCGCAGGTTCGACGCGGCGCGGCGCATAGGTTTCCCAGCCGCTGCATCCGGGGCACTGCCAGTAGAAGAGCCGTGCCCGGAAACCGCAATTCTGGCACGTATACCGTGGCAGATTTTTCGTGCGCTGCTTGATCAGCGCACGCATCATTTCAAGTTCCTTACGACGCGGTTCGTCGGCCGCCGCGATCTGCGCATCGAGCAGATGCAGCATCCCCGACAGGTTCGGCGACTTTTCCATTTGCGTGCGCGCGAGCGTGTGGGCCGCATCCTGGCCGCGCAATCCGGCGATATGCTGATAGGCGATATCGAGCAGGTCGTTCGACGGATATCGATCGACGTACCCCATCAGCAATTCCGCGCCCTCGACGTTCTTGCCAAGCGCGACGTACGCCTTCATCAGCTTGTCCGCGACGAGCGGCAGATACGCCGGATTCTGCGCTTCGACGCGCTTCCAGTGCTCGATTGCGGCCGCGTGATCGCCCGCCGCCTCGGCCGCGTCGCCGGACAGGACCGTCGCCCGGACGTTCTGCGGATTCACCGTCAGCGCGAGGCGCAACTGTTCGGCCGCCGCGGCGGCGTTCTTGCGCTGCAGCGCGTCCTGCGCGAGTTCGCAGTGGAACTGCGCAATTTCGGTGCCGAGCGGCTTGTCGCTCATCGATTCGATGCGCCTCGCGGTATCGATCGACTTGTTCCAGTCCTTCTCGATCTCGTAGATCGTCAGCAGCGCCCGCTGTGCGCCAAGCGCGTAGTCGCCGTCGGCGAGCTTGTGGAACGCCTCTTCGGCGCGATCGAGCAGGCCGGCTTTCAGGAAATCCTGGCCGAGCTCGTACAGCGCGTGGTCGCGCTCGTTGACCGGCAGATCCGTGCGGCTCAGCAGGTTCTGGTGCACGCGGATCGCGCGATCGGTCTCGCCGCGACGGCGAAACAGGTTGCCCAGCGCGAAGTGCAACTCGACCGTTTCGGGATCGAGCTTGGCCACCTCGATGAACGCATCGATCGCCTTGTCGGGTTGTTCGTTCAACAGAAAATTCAGGCCGCGAAAATACGAGCGCGGCAGGTTGGCACTCTCCGACAGGAGATTCTTCAGGTCATAGCGTGACGCCGCCCACCCGAGCGCGAACGCGACCGGAATCGCGAGCAACCACCAGAAATCCAGATCCATGCGAAATATCGAAGCAGAGACGAAAACCGCGCGATGATCGCGCGGCGTCCGTGTTAAATGACGGGCGGCATCGGCGGCTGGTCGATGACGGCAGGCGTTTCGCGCGCCGCACGCAGATCGCGCTTCAAACGCCCGTTCTCGATGCGCAGCCGGAAGATCGAAGGCAGCGCGGACAGCAGGCCGGCCAGCAGCCCCACGGCGAAGAATGCCAGGCCGATCAGGATCAACGGCGCTTGCCATGCGTAGCCGGCAACGAAATTCAGCGTCGCGGTTTGTGTATTGGCCAGCGCAAGCACCAGCAGCAGGACGAACACCAATACCCGGATCAGCCAGACGATAAACTTCATGAAGCCCTCTCTTTGTTGAGGTTTGCCGCGGCGCGCGACTCCCCTTCGTCGCACCGAATCGACCCGTATTGTAAAGGAAGCGTTTCCGCGGCTGCGCAGATCCTGTGCGCCGCGTTGCGCGTCAGGTTGCCGGAAATGAAAAAAGCGCCCGCAAGGGGCGCTTTTCTTTTCAGCCTTCGCCGGACAGGTTCCGGGCAAACCGAACGACGCTCAACGCTCGTCGTCCGGATCGTCAGCCTTCAGCGGTTCACCGGCGCGGCCGTCGACGCGTTCACGCAATTCCTTGCCAGGCTTGAAGTGCGGCACGAACTTCTCGGGCACCTGCACTTTCTCCCCCGACTTCGGGTTGCGTCCGACGCGCGCCGGGCGACGATTGAGGCCAAAGCTGCCGAAACCCCGAATTTCAATGCGATGCCCTTTCGCCAGGGCGTCGGACATCGCATCGAGCATCGTTTTCACCGCGAAATCCGCGTCCTTGAGGACAAGTTGCGGAAATCGCGATGCCAGCTGCGCGACCAACTCGGATTTGGTCATACTTCAGCAGACCTCGTAAGGCTTACTGGTTCTGGCCGTCGAGCTTCGCCTTCAGCAGCGCGCCGAGGTTGGTCGTACCGGTCGCAGCAGCGCTGGAGTCCGACTGCAGGCCGCGGATCGCTTCCTGTTGTTCAGCCGAATCCTTCGCCTTGATCGACAGGTTGATGCCGCGCGACTTGCGATCGATGTTGATCACCATCGCGTTGACCTTGTCGCCTTCCTTCAGCACGTTGCGTGCGTCTTCGACGCGATCCTGCGAGATTTCCGACGCACGCAGGTAGCCTTCGACGTCGCCCGTCAGCGTGACGACCGCACCCTTCGCATCGACCGTCTTCACGACGCCGTCGACGATCGAGCCCTTGTCGTTCATTGCAACGTAGTTGCTGAACGGGTCGCCTTCGAGCTGCTTGATGCCGAGCGAAATGCGCTCCTTCTCGACGTCGATACCGAGCACGATTGCTTCGACTTCGTCGCCCTTCTTGTACTTGCGAACGGCTTCTTCGCCGGCTTCGCTCCACGACAGGTCCGACAGGTGGACCAGGCCGTCGATGCCGCCCGGCAGACCGATGAACACGCCGAAGTCGGTGATCGACTTGATTGCGCCCGTGATCTTGTCGCCCTTCTTGAAGTTGCGGCTGAAGTCATCCCACGGATTCGGCTTGCACTGCTTCATGCCGAGGCTGATACGACGACGGTCTTCGTCGATCTCGAGGACCATGACTTCGACTTCGTCGCCCAGCTGGACAACCTTCGACGGCGCAACGTTCTTGTTGGTCCAGTCCATTTCCGACACGTGGACGAGGCCTTCGATGCCCGATTCCACTTCGACGAATGCGCCGTAGTCGGTGATGTTCGTGACCTTGCCGAACAGGCGCGTGCCCGACGGGTAACGGCGCGAGATGCCTTCCCACGGATCGTCGCCCAGTTGCTTGATGCCCAGCGAGACGCGGTTCTTCTCTTGGTCGAACTTGAGGATCTTCGCGGTGACTTCCTGGCCAACCGACAGGACTTCGCTCGGGTGACGCACACGACGCCATGCGATGTCGGTGATGTGCAGCAGGCCGTCGATGCCGCCGAGGTCGACGAATGCGCCGTAGTCGGTGATGTTCTTGACCACGCCGTTGACGATCGCGCCTTCCTTCAGCGTCTCGAGCAGCTTCGCGCGCTCTTCGCCCTGGGTTGCTTCGATCACTGCACGACGCGACAGCACGACGTTGTTACGCTTGCGATCGAGCTTGATCACGCGGAACTCGAGCGTCTTGCCTTCGTACGGGGTCGTGTCCTTGACCGGACGCGTGTCGACCAGCGAACCCGGCAGGAACGCGCGGATGCCGTTGACCATCACGGTCATGCCGCCCTTCACCTTGCCGGTGATCGTGCCGGTGACGAGCTCGTTGTTGTCGAGCGCCTTTTCCAGCGACAGCCACGATGCAAGGCGCTTCGCCTTGTCGCGCGACAGGATCGTGTCGCCGTAGCCGTTTTCGAGTGCGTCGATCGCGACGGACACGAAATCGCCCGACTGCACCTCAACCTCGCCCTGATCGTTCAGGAATTCCTCGATCGGAATGTAAGCCTCGGACTTCAGGCCTGCATTGACGACCACGAAGTTGTGGTCGACGCGCACGACTTCGGCGGAAATCACTTCGCCGGCGCGCATGTCTTGGCGGGTCAGCGACTCTTCGAACAGAGCCGCAAAGGATTCGGTATTCGGGTTGGAGGTTTGCAGGTCGGACATAAAAATCTGATTGTGCATGGCTCGCTGTGCCACGCCGGCCGGAATGGCAGGCTGAAAGGGCCAGATCGAGGACCACACGGGGTTAAGGGTTCGAAACACGCTCCGCGCTTGCGACGCGGAGCACCTACCGCTGCCCGCCTACTCAGGCGGGCTGGCCGAGCGCCCGGTACCACTGCAGCACCTGATCGACGGCTTCATCGACCGAAAGTGCCGACGTATCGAGCAGCTTGGCATCTGCCGCAGGCTTCAGCGGCGCGGCCGCGCGATTGCTGTCGCGCGCGTCACGTTCACGAAGATCCCGGAGCAAGTCATCTATATTAGCAGAAAAACCTTTTTGCATCAATTGCTTATGCCGCCTGGTCGCGCGCGCCTCGGCGCTGGCCGTCAGGAACACCTTCAGCACGGCGTCCGGGAAGATCACGGTGCCCATGTCGCGCCCGTCCGCCACGAGGCCCGGCGTCTTGCGGAACGCGCGCTGGCGCGCGACGAGCGCGGCGCGCACGGGGCCGTGCACGGCAATGGCCGACGCGCGGTTGCCGACCGCTTCGGCGCGAATGTCGTTCGACACGTCGACGCCGTCGAGTTGCGCGCACCCCTCACGGAACGTGATGTGCAGATCGTCGATCAGCTTCACGAGCGCGTCGATGTCCTCCGCCGCGATGCCGTAGCGCACGCTCGCGAGCGCCGCGAGCCGGTACAGCGCGCCGCTGTCGAGCAGGTGGAAGCCAAGGTGCGCGGCGACGAGCGCCGCGACGGTGCCCTTGCCGGAAGCGGTCGGGCCGTCGATCGTGATGACGGGAGTCGGGTGAAAGGGTCGGGTCGATTTCATCGGAACAGTCGGGTCAGGCTTTGGCGAGCGCGGCGAAGCGGTCGAAATAGTCGGGGAACGTCTTGCCGACGCACTTCGGATCGTTGATCCGCACGGGCACGCCGCCCAGGCTGACGAGCGAGAAGCACATCGCCATCCGGTGATCGTCGTACGTATCGATCGCCGCGTTCGGCGTGAGCTTGGCCGGCGGCGTGACGACGAGATAGTCGGGGCCTTCCTCGACGATCGCGCCGACCTTGCGCAGCTCGGTCGCCATCGCGGCGATGCGGTCCGTCTCCTTCACGCGCCAGCTCGCGATGTTGCGCAGCGTGCTCGTGCCGTTCGCGAACAGCGCCGCGACCGCGATGGTCATCGCGGCGTCGGGAATCAGGTTGAAGTCCATGTCGATCGGCTCGAGCTTGCCGTGATCGTGGCCGATGCCGCGCACGTCGATCCAGTCGTCTCCCATCGTCACGTTCGCGCCCATCTGCATCAGCGCATTCGCGAAGCCGACGTCGCCCTGGATGCTCGCGCGCCCCACGCCCTCGACCCGCAGCGGGCCGCCGCCGAGTGCGCCGGCCGCGAGGAAGTACGATGCGGACGACGCGTCCCCCTCGACCATGATCCGCCCCGGCGAGCGGTAGCGGACGCCGGCCGGCACCACGAAGCGCTGCCAGCCGTCGCGCTCGACGGTCACGCCGAAGCGCGCCATCAGCCGGATCGTGATGTCGATGTACGGCTTCGAGATCAGCTCGCCATCGACTTCGACGACGGTCCGGCCGTCCTTCGCCTTCACGAGCGGCAACGTCATCAGGAGCGCGGTAAGGAACTGGCTCGACACATCGCCGCGCACGCGGATCGGCGCATCGACCGAAATCGTCGCCGGCTTGATCCGCAGCGGCGGGTAGCCTTCGTTCAGCTCGTAGTCGATCTGCGCGCCGATCTGGCGCAGGCCGTCGACGAGATCGCCGATCGGCCGCTCGTGCATGCGTGGCACGCCGTGCACGCGATAGTCACCGCCGTTCACCGCGAGTGCGGCGGTCAGCGGCCGCACGGCCGTGCCCGCGTTGCCGAGGAACAGGTCGGCCGTCTTCGCGGTGAACGCGCCGCGCGTGCCGGTGACGACACAGGTGTCGCCGTCGCGCGCGAGCTTCACGCCGAGCTTGCCGAGCGCGTCGAGCATCACGCGCGTGTCGTCGGAGTCGAGCAGGTTGGTGATCGTCGTTTCGCCTTCGGCGAGCGCCGCGAGCAGCAGCACGCGGTTCGAAATGCTTTTCGAGCCGGGCAGGCGCACGGTGCCCGATGCGCTGGAGTACGGGCCGAGATCGAGGTAGTCCATGGGAATCGTCCTGTTATTTCTTGACCGGTTCGGCAGCGGGCGCGCCGCCGCGTTCCTGCCATGCCTTGCGTGCGGCGCGCGAGCGCGTGAAGACGGCTTCGAGCGCCGCGCCGTCGCCGGCGTCGATCGCCGCGCGCAACCGCGTGAGCACGCGCGTGTAGCCGTCGAGTTCGTCGAGCAGCGCCGCGCGGTTCGCGACGCACACGTCGCGCCACATTTCCGGGCTCGACGCCGCGATGCGCGTGAAATCGCGGAAACCACCGGCCGCGTACGAGAATTTCAGTTCCGCGTCGGCCTCGCCGAGAATCTGCTCGACGAGCGCGAACGACAGCACGTGGGGCAGATGGCTGATCGACGCGAATACGCGATCGTGCTGCTCGGTGCTCATCGTGCGCACGTCGGCGCCGGTCGCGCGCCACATCGCGTCGATCCGGGCCACCGCTTCGGGCGCGTTCTCCGGCAGCGGGCACAGCACGACGTTGCGACCGACGTAGAGGTCCGGCAACGCAGCCTCGACCCCGCTCGATTCGCGCCCCGCGATCGGGTGACCGGGCACGAACTGCGCGATCCGCGCGCCGAGCGCGTCCCGCGCGGCCGCGACGACATCGGACTTGGTGCTGCCGGCGTCGGTGACGATCGTCGCGCCGTCGAGCCACGGCGCGATGCGCGCGAGCAACGGGCCCGTCTGCGCGACGGGCGCGGCCAGCAAGACGAGATCGGCGCCGGCGAGCGCGTCGCGCAACTGCGCGTCGTCGTCGAGTGCCGCCGCGCGATCGATCACGCCGAGCGACAGCGCGCGCTCGACCGATGCGCGCGAGCGGCCCACGCCGACGATCTCGCCCGCGCCGCCCGGCGCGCGCTCGCGCAGCGCGCGGGCCAGCGATCCGCCGATCAGGCCGACGCCGAAGATGACCAGTTTGTTGAATGCAAAGCCTGACACGACAAGAGCCAAGTTACGCGCACGAAACGACGCCCGCACGCGGAATTCCAGATTCCGGGCACCGGACCCGCACCCGGCGCAGCCTGCACCGGATACCGCCCGAACCCGCCTTCGGCAGCGCCGACCGGCCTGCCCCGCCCGCCCGGCCGCCACGCCTGCCTCAAGCAGGCGCTGGGCCGCCGCGCGTCAGCGTGCGCGCGGATACGAACCGAGTATCTTCAGGAACGCAGCCTTCTGGCCGAGCTCCGTCAGTGCGGCCGCCACCGCCGCATCGTCGCGGTGCCCTTCGATGTCGATGTAGAAGTAGTACTCCCACGTGCCGACGCGCGCCGGACGCGATTCGAAGCGCGTCATCGACACGCCGTGCCGCGCGAGCGGCTCGAGCAGCTTGAACACGGCGCCCGGCTCGTTCTTCACCGACACGATCAGCGACGTCTGGTCGTGACCGCTCTGGCCGGCCGGCTGCTTGCCGATGATCACGAAGCGCGTGCGATTGTGCGGATCGTCCTGGATCAGCGAGAACGCGATCTGCAGGCCGTAATGCGCGGCTGCACGATCGCCCGCGATCGCGGCGACGGTCGGATCGGCCGCCGCAAGACGCGCGGCCTCCGCATTGCTCGCGACGGCCTGCCGCTCGAGCTGCGGCGCATTCGCCGCGAGCCACTGCTGGCACTGCGCGAGTGCCTGCGCATGCGCGCAGACGCGCTTCACACCGTCGAGCGTGCCGCTCTGCGTGAGCAGGTTGTGATGGATCGGCAGCGCGAGCTCGCCGCTGATCAGCAGCTGGGTCTGCAGCAGCAGGTCGAGCGTGCGCGATACGGCGCCTTCGGTCGAATTCTCGACCGGCGCGATGCCGAACGCGGATGCCCCGGCCTCGACCGAGCGGAACACCTCGTCGATCGACGGGCACGGCAGCCCTTCGATCGACTGGCCGAAATACTCGAGCATCGCCTGCTCGCTGTACGTGCCGACCGGCCCGAGGAACGCGACGTGGATCGTCTGCTCGAGCGCGCGGCTCGCCGCCATGATCTCGCGCCAGATCGCGCTGATGTGCTCGCTCGCGAGCGGCCCGGCGCTCATGTCCTGCAGCCGCGCGATCACCTGCAGCTCGCGCTCCGGCCGGAACACCGGCGCGTTGAAATGCTTCTTGACCTCGCCCACCTCGAGCGCCACCGCGGCGCGCTGGTTCAGGAGCGCGATCAGCTGCGCGTCGATCGCGTCGATGCGGTCGCGCAGCGGTTTCAGGCGGGAATTCAGTTCGTCGTCCATGCGTTTTGCCGTGCTGATTGAACAGCGCCGCCGTCAGGCGTCGCGCTGCTCGAAGTCCTTCATGTACTCGACGAGCGCCTTCACACCCTCGAGCGGCACCGCGTTGTAGATCGACGCCCGCATGCCGCCGACGGACTTGTGGCCCTTCAGCTGCAGCAGCCCGCGCGCCTTTGCGCCGGCAAGGAAGTCTTCGTTGCGCGTTTCGTCGGCCAGGAAAAACGGCACGTTCATCCGCGAACGTGCTGCCGGCTCGACCTTGTTCAGATAGAAACTGCTCGCATCGATCGTGTCGTAGAGCAGCTTCGATTTTTCGATATTGCGGGCCTCGATCGCTTCGAGGCCGCCCTGCCGCTTCAGCCACCGGAACACGAGGCCCGCGATGTAGATCGCGTAGGTGGGCGGCGTGTTGTACAGCGAGTTGTTCGCGGCGATGGTCTTCCATTCGAACGCCGACGGGCAGATCGACAGCGCACGATCGAGCAGATCCTCGCGCACGATCACGACCGTCACGCCGGCCATCCCGATGTTCTTCTGCGCGCCGCCGAACAGCACGCCGTACTTCACGACGTCCATCGGGCGCGACAGGATGTGCGACGAGACGTCCGCGACCAGCGGCACGTCGCCGAGATCGGGAATCTCGAACGTCTCGACGCCGTCGATCGTCTCGTTGGTGCACAGGTGCACGTAGGCCGGATCGTCCGACAGCTGCCATTCGGCGCGCGTGGGCGCACGCGTGAAGCCGTTCTCCGTCTTGCCGCTCGCGGCGAGATGCGGCGTGCAGAACTTCTTCGCCTCGCCGAACGATTTCTGCGACCACGAACCCGTCACGACGAAGTCGGCCGTGTTGCGCGCGCCGAGCAGGTTCATCGGCACGATCGCGTTTTCCGCGATGCCGCCGCCCTGCAGGAACAGGATCCGGTGGCTCGCCGGCACGCCGAGCAGGTCGCGCAGGTCGGTCAGCGCGGCCTCGTGGATCGACATGAATTCCTTGCCGCGATGGCTCATCTCCATCACGCTCATGCCGCTGCCATGCCAGTCGAGCATTTCGTCGGCGGCTTGCCGCAGCACTTCCTCGGGCATCGCCGCAGGGCCGGCGGAGAAATTAAAGACGCGCATCGTGAAAACCTCGGGAGGGACGCGACCGGCTTGCCGCCGGCAAAACGCGCCAGAAAAGAAATGGCCGCTTGCGCTCGCGCGCAAACGGCCATTATCGCACTGTCGTCAGGCTCCCGCCAAACCCGGCCGAACGGCCGGGGGCGCGCCCGGACAGCTTACTTGCCCGGCTTGACTGCTGCGACTTCCTTGTCAGCCTGCGTACGCGTTGCCTGGATCGCTTGCGGCATGTACTTCTGCATCAGGCCGTTGACCACGTCGCGACCGACCTGATCCTGAACCTGGATGAACTTGCGGCCCGTCGGGCTCTTGTAGAACGTCGTCAGATCCTTGATCTCCGACGTGCTGTAGTACTTCGCGTACGCGTCGTACTGAGCCGACATCGCGTCGCTCTGGAACTGTTGCGTGCCGAACACCTTGCCTGCGCCGTCGACCAGCTTCGGCACCGCGTTCTTCTGCAGCGTCGGAACGGCAGCCTGCTTCTGCTTGTCGTTCAGCGTCTTGTTTTCCGACAGCGCGTCCGACAGGATCGCCGGCACGAGTTGCTTGGCCTGCATTTCGGCGCTGTTGCCGATTGCCGACACGAGCTTCGGCGCGTCGATCGCGTCGAGCAGATCCTTGATCGCCGCCTTCTTGTCGGCGTCGATCGGCGCAGCTGCCGCCGGTGCAGCCGGTGCGGAATTCGACAGCGCCTGCGCCATCGCGAACGTCGGCACCAGTGCAGCCAGCAGGACCAGTTGCTTGAATTGCTTTTGCATCATCACTCCCTTTTGGAAATATGAATGGTTGCTCGCCGGCCGCGGCGCTTTTCGCCCGCGGCGGCCAGAGTCTCATCCGTTCTTCAGGCTTCGCCGTCCGACGCCTCGTCGGCCTCGCCCTCTCCCTCTTCGGCCTCGGCGATCTGCTGCAGGCCAGAGAGCTTGGTACCCTCATCGAGACTGATGAGTGTAACACCTTGCGTGGCGCGCCCCATCTCGCGAATCTCGGATACGCGGGTGCGAATCAACACGCCGGCCGTCGTGATCAGCATGATCTGATCCTCGGCGTCGACGAGCGTGGCAGCCACGACCTTGCCGTTGCGCTCGGACGTCTGGATCGCGATCATACCCTTCGTGCCGCGGCCATGGCGCGTGTACTCGGTGATCGGCGTGCGTTTGCCGTAGCCGTTTTCGGTAGCGGTGAGCACGGTCTGCTCCTCGCTGCCCGCGACCAGCAGCGCGATGACCTGCTGCCCGTCCTCGAGCTGCATGCCGCGCACGCCGCGCGCCTCGCGCCCCATCGGGCGCACGTCGTTCTCGTCGAAACGCACGGCCTTGCCGGAGTCCGAGAACAGCATCACGTCGTGCGCACCGTCGGTGATCGACGCGCCGATCAGGTAGTCGCCCTCGTCGAGGCCGACCGCGATGATGCCCTTCTTCATCGGGCGGCTGAACGCTTCGAGCGGCGTCTTCTTCACGGTGCCGAGCGACGTCGCCATGAAGATGAACTTGTCGGCCGAGAATTCCTTGACCGGCAGCACGACGTTGATCTTCTCGCCTTCCTGCAGCGGGAACATGTTGACGATCGGACGGCCGCGCGAGTTGCGCGAGCCTTGCGGCACCTCATAGACCTTGACCCAGTACACGCGGCCGCGGTTCGAGAAGCACAGGATGTAGTCGTGCGTGTTCGCGATGAACAGCGTCTCGATCCAGTCGTCTTCCTTCATCTGCGTCGCCTGCTTGCCGCGACCGCCGCGCTTCTGCGCGCGGTACTCGGACAGCGGCTGCGACTTCACGTAGCCCGCATGCGACATCGTGACGACCATGTCCTGCGGCGTGATCAGATCCTCGGTGTTCAGCTCGGTCGCGTTCAGCTCGATCCTCGAGCGGCGCGCGTCGCCGAATTCGGCCTTCACCGCGGTCAGCTCCTCGCCGATCATCGTCGTGATCCGCTCGGGGCGCGCGAGGATGTCCAGCAGGTCGGCGATTTGTGCCATCACGTCGCGGTACTCGCCGATGATCTTGTCCTGCTCGAGGCCGGTCAGGCGCTGCAGGCGCATCTGCAGGATTTCCTGCGCCTGCGTGTCGGACAGGCGGTACAGCCCGTCGGCCTGCATCCCGAACGCCGGGTTCAGGCCTTCCGGACGGTACGCGGAACGGCCGCCGGCCGCCGCGTTCTCGCTCTCGGCGCGCGTCAGCATCTCGCGCACGAGCGACGAATCCCACGGCTTCGCCATCAGTTCCTGCTTCGCGATCGGCGGCGTCGGCGCGGCCTTGATGATCGCGATGAACTCGTCGATGTTCGCGAGCGCGACCGCGAGACCTTCGAGCACGTGGCCGCGTTCGCGGGCCTTGCGCAGTTCGTAGATCGTGCGGCGCGTCAGCACTTCGCGTCGGTGCGACAGGAAGCACTGCAGGATTTCCTTCAGGTTCAGCAGCTTCGGCTGGCCGTCGACCAGCGCGACCATGTTCATGCCGAACGTGTCCTGCAGCTGCGTCGCCTTGTACAGGTTGTTCAGCACCACTTCAGGCACTTCGCCGCGCTTGAGCTCGATCACGACACGCATGCCGCTCTTGTCGGACTCGTCGCGGATGTCGGAAATGCCTTCGAGCTTCTTCTCGTTGACGAGCTCGGCGATCCGCTCGAGCAGCGAGCGCTTGTTCACCTGGTACGGCAGCTCGTCGACGATGATCGCCATCCGCTGGCCGCGGTCGATCTCCTCGAAGTGCGTGGCCGCGCGCATCACGACGCGGCCGCGCCCGGTGCGGTAGCCGTCGCGCACGCCGGCGACGCCGTAGATGATGCCGGCCGTCGGGAAGTCCGGCGCCGGGATGATCTCGATCAGCTCGTCGATCGTCGCTTCCGGGTTGCCCAGCAGGTGCTGGCACGCGTCGACGACTTCGTTCAGGTTGTGCGGCGGGATGTTGGTCGCCATGCCGACCGCGATGCCCGACGAGCCGTTGATCAGCAGGTTCGGGATGCGCGACGGCAGGACCGACGGCTGCATTTCGTTGCCGTCGTAGTTCGGCTCGAAATCGACCGTTTCCTTGTCGATGTCGGCGAGCAGCTCGTGGCCGATCTTCGCCATGCGAATTTCGGTGTAACGCATCGCCGCGGCATTGTCGCCGTCGATCGAGCCGAAGTTGCCCTGCCCGTCGATCAGCATGTAGCGCAGCGAGAAATCCTGCGCCATCCGCACGATCGTGTCGTAGACCGCGGTATCGCCGTGAGGGTGGTATTTACCGATCACGTCACCGACGATACGCGCCGACTTCTTGTACGCACGGTTCCAGTCGTTGTTCAGTTCGTGCATCGCGAACAACACGCGCCGGTGCACGGGCTTGAGGCCATCGCGGACATCCGGGAGGGCACGTCCGACGATCACGCTCATCGCGTAATCGAGATACGAACGGCGCATTTCCTCCTCTAGGGAGGTGGGCAGGGTCTCTTTGGCGAATTGATCCATGTATCCGTATCGTTTCGGAGCGAAGACGGCGAACGCCTTTCGCGTGGGCGCTGCATGCGCAACGCAACGCGAGATTCTAACATGCGCCCATCAGCCGCCAATTCGCCTTCCCCTCTATATATAAATAGCAAAAATCGCGGCCGCGACGAATCGGCCGCAATCGCATCGCACCCACGCGCGTGCGACTCGACGTCGCAGGCGATCGCATCACCGCGTTTCACGCACACGAGTAAACAACTGCACGCATTCGCGCAATTTCGCCGCCCCGCTCTTGACAATCTCTAAAAGTTACGGCAGGCCGGTGTTGCGCATGCACCACAAAGTTGAAGCGATCTTGGGGTGGGGAGGATTTTTTTTCGTAGGAAGGGAACGATATGGCAAAATGCCAACGCACTGAAAGTTAGACGCTGCTCGAAGTCTACACAGAGCGGTGCCGCGTTTTTTGTGCCGCACCAATGTTATACTTCGAGCAATGTATGACTTGTCACCGTCAACAGGCTCGCAGTAAACCTGCGGTAATCTCAATTTCGAGAGGAGAAATATGAATAAACTTTCAAAGCTCGCGTTCATTGCAGCTACCGCAGTTATGGCTGCATCCGCTTCGGCACAGTCGGTGCCGGCGTCGCGTCAAGCCGTCAATGACAACTGGGTGAACGGCACGGGCGAATGGGTGTGGATGAACGGCACGAACGAGCTCTGCTGGCGCGATGCGTTCTGGACGCCGGCCACCGCCAACGCGAAGTGCGATGGCGCACTGGTCGCCCAGGCACCGCAGCCGCCGGTCGCTCCGGTCGCTCCGGCCATCACGAGCCAGAAGATCACGTATCAAGCTGACGCACTGTTCGACTTCGACAAGGCAACGCTCAAGCCGCTGGGCAAGCAAAAGCTGGACGAACTGGCTTCGAAGATCGAAGGCATGAACACGGAAGTGGTCGTCGCAACGGGCTACACGGACCGCATCGGTTCGGACAAGTACAACGACCGTCTGTCGCTGCGCCGTGCGCAAGCCGTGAAGTCGTACCTGGTCAGCAAGGGTGTGCCGGCCAACAAGATCTACACGGAAGGCAAGGGCAAGCGCAACCCGGTTACGACCGGCTGCAACCAGAAGAACCGCAAGCAACTCATCGCCTGCCTCGCACCGGACCGCCGCGTGGAAGTCGAAGTGGTTGGTACGCAGCAAGTGCAGAAGACGACCGTTCCGGCAAACTAAGCCGCGGTTTTCGACTGCTTCAAAGCCCCGCTCCGGCGGGGCTTTTTCATTGACGCCCGTCCAGGCGCTCGCTGGCCTCGTGGTCCGCCCGCTTATATACTCGGGGCTGACGCACCGAAGCACCGCCCTCCTCTCGTAGCCCGTTTGCCGACATGACCAACGCCGATCCGCACGAACTCCAGAAATTCAGCGACCTCGCCCACCGTTGGTGGGATCCGAATGCCGAATTCAAACCGCTGCACGACCTGAACCCGGTCCGGCTCGGCTGGATCGACGCGCATGCGCATCTGGCCGGCAAGCGCGCACTCGACATCGGCTGCGGCGGCGGCATCCTGTCCGAATCGATGGCCGGGCTCGGCGCCCAGGTGAAAGGCATCGACCTGTCGACCGAAGCGCTCGGCGTGGCCGACCTGCACAGCCTCGAAAGCGGCATTTCGGTCGATTACGAGGCGATCGCCGCCGAAGCGATCGCCGCGCGCGAACCGGGTACCTACGACGTCGTCACCTGCATGGAAATGCTCGAGCACGTGCCGTCGCCGGGCGATGTCGTGGCCGCGTGCGCGACGCTCGTGAAGCCGGGCGGCTGGGTGTTCTTCTCGACGCTGAACCGCAACCTGAAGTCCTACCTGTTCGCCGTGATCGGCGCGGAGTACATCGCGCAAATGCTGCCGAAGGGTACGCACGATTACGCGCGCTTCATCCGCCCGTCGGAGCTGGCCGGCTTCGTGCGTGCGACGGATCTGCACATCGTCGAGATCAAGGGCATCACGTATCACCCGATCGGCAAGCGCTTCGCGCTGTCGAACGACACCGACATCAACTACCTCGTCGCGTGCCGCCGCGGCGCGTGACTCCCCGACCGGCATGACGACTCCCCTTTCGACCGCGCGGATCGCCGACGAACCGCGCCTGCTGCACTGCGATGCGGTCCTGTTCGACCTGGACGGCACGCTCGCCGACACGGCGCCCGATCTCGCGGCAGCTGTCAACAAGATGCAGCGCGAACGCGGCCTGCCCGAAACGTCGCTCGACGTGTTGCGGCCGCTGGCCTCGGCCGGCGCGCGCGGGCTGCTCGGCGGCGCGTTCGGCATCGACCCGCACACGCCG
Source organism: Burkholderia sp. 9779_493 (assembly GCF_015712215.1). Classification (NCBI taxonomy): domain Bacteria; kingdom Pseudomonadati; phylum Pseudomonadota; class Betaproteobacteria; order Burkholderiales; family Burkholderiaceae; genus Burkholderia; species Burkholderia sp. 9779_493. Next base: position 192,474 of record NZ_JACCQA010000004.1, on the reverse strand, counting down.
GGCTACGACGCGATGCGCGACGAGTTCCTCGCCAACTATGCGACCGATCTGTGCGTGCATACCACGCTGTTCCCGGGCATCCGCGACGTGCTCGACGAACTTGATGCGCGCGGCGTGCGCTGGGGCATCGTCACGAACAAGGCGATGCGGCTCACGGCACCGCTCGTCGAGCTGCTCGGCCTCGCGTCGCGCGCCGCATGCGTCGTCGGGGGCGACACAACGCCGCACTCGAAGCCGCATCCGGCCCCGCTGCTGCATGCAGCCGGCCAGCTGACGCTCGCGCCCGCGCGCATCGTCTACGTCGGCGACGACCTGCGCGACATTCAGGCCGGCAGCGCCGCCGGCATGGCCACGGTCGCGGCCGCATACGGCTATTGCGGCGACGGTATCGCGCCGGCCGACTGGCAGGCCCAGCACCTCGTCGACACGACGCAGGAACTGCGGGACCTGCTGCGCGATGTTGGGCTATAATGTTTGATCTTATCCGCGGGGGCGACCTGGTTTCGACAGGGGTTGTGAAGCGGCTAGGGCATGTCGAGGACCCGTCACCTCGTTAATCAATGGGAAAATCGTAACTGCAAACGACGATACGTTCGCACTGGCAGCCTAAGGGCCGCCGTCCTCTGCCTAGTTCACTGACGGGCTAGTGTCGCAAGACCGGTAGCAATACCGACAGAGGTCATTTACGTCAGTTAAGCCCTGTCGGCGTCGCGACGCCAGGGTCGAAAATCTAGCGAATCGCCGTAGTGCAGCGTGTTCGTCCGCGTCGCTGCGGTTAAATCAAAAGACTGGACTAAACATGTAGAACTAGTCGTGGAGCGCTTCTGGACGCGGGTTCGATTCCCGCCGCCTCCACCAAATTCCGCGCTCGTCGCACGAACCCCGCAAGACGCAAGTCTGCGGGGTTTTTTGTTGCCGACGAAACGCACGTCCGACCCTTCCGAAAAAGCGCCCAGCCACGGGCGGGCCGGGCGGAATGCCGCCGGCGTTCCGGCGACAGGAGGTGACGGATGTTCTGCCGCGCCCGCGCCATCATCGCTTGCGCGGGGCAGCGGCCGGCCCGGCGGTCAGGCGTCGCGCCTGCCCGCACCGGGCGATGTACGACTTAGCTGCCGCGATACAGCGACTTCATTTCTTCCGCGCTGGCCGGGCGCACGCCCATCGCACGCGAACCCGATGCCGATGCGCCCTGTGCCTGCGCACCGTAGCCGCTGACGTCGGCGCCTTGCGCTTGCGCCAGTGCACTGCGCTGCTGCTCCGCGATACGCGCCGTTGCGGCCTGGATCGCTTCCGGATAATGCGGATCTTCGCCACGGGCGGAGTTGTAACCGGCCTGCTGGAGCTGAACCAGTTCGGCACGGACCTGCGCACGGGTGATCGTCGAACCCGACTGGGCGAACGACACGACCGGGGCAACGAGAGCGGCAGCAACGACAACAGCTTGAACGAGCGACTTCATGATGACCTACCTCCAGGTTTGTCTGATTCGGCGGTGAACACGTTGATCAGCGCCGACAAACCGAAGTTTATGTAGGTGGATGCTTAAGAATAAGGCAGGTTTCAGGAAGACATCCTTCCTGATTTACGGGTTAACCCTGAATCACCGTCGATATGACGCGCAGGCGAACGGTCGCGGGGTCGTCCCCGCATTGCAGGAAATGCCTGCCCCAAAGCACAAGCCCCGCGAAGCGGCAGGCTTCGCGGGGCTCGAACAAAGCGGATCGGGCGCAATCGGTTGTCAGTTGATCCGGCTGCTGTCCAGAGGACAGGCGCCTCACCCGGGCGCAAGCACACAGCCTGCGCGTTACCGGCTATCCATCGGGCACTTCAGGTTGCAGCCGTTCGGATCGCCCAGGTCCCCCTTACGGCGCAATGCCGACTTCTTGCTGCCCTGGTATTTCTGCGACGGCGCCGACGCCGCGAACGGCATCTGCGGATGTTCGTTCAGGCGAAACTGTTCGCTCAGGATCCCGCCGGGCACACCCGGGGAATTCTGCGCGAACGCAAACGGCGAAGCGACGACCAGCAGCCCCGCGGTCAACGCTGCCGCGGCAAGGGGAACGGAAAATTTCATGGCGGATGACGCCTGAACGGCGTGCTTGTTGGAACGTTGATCAAGCGGCAAGCGTAGCGCAAATCCCCCACTGCTGCAGCGCGGTTCGATCGCGTCTTCGTTACCGGGAATTGCCGTCAGACGCGCTCGCGCCGTCGCTGCCGGCCAGCCCGGTCGCGATGCACTCCAGCGCGCCGCACGCGGCCGGATCGTAGCCGTCGAGATGCGCGACCCGTTCGACGAACCGTGCGTCGCGCAGCAGCGCCAGCACGTCGGCGAGCGGCCGCACATCGAGCCGGGCGCGCTCGCAGGCGAAGTAATAGTCCTCGTCGACGACCGGAATGAAGTCGAGCCCGAAATGACGGGCGGCCGGCTCGACACCGAAACCGAGATCGGCCATGCCGCTCGCGACGAACGCCGCGATCGCCGAATGCGTGAGTTCGGCCGACGCATAGCCGTCGATGCGCTCCGGATCGATGCCGATCGCGCGCAACGCGAGATCCAGCAGCATGCGCGTGCCCGACCCTGGCTGGCGATTGACGAAGCGGATGTCGTTGCGTGCCAGATCCGCCAGCCCGCGGACCTGCTTCGGATTGCCGCGCGGGACGAACAGCCCCTGCTGGCGGCGCGTCAGATGAATCAGCACGTGGCGCGTGTCGTCGAGCCAGGGCCGGTAGATTTGCGCGCACTGCGCGCGAAACGCGCCGCGCGGCAAATGAAAGCCGGCGAGATCGCATTCGCCGCGGACGAGCGCCTGCACGGCCTCGACGCTCTCGCGATACTTGATGTCGACGGCCGCCTGCGCATCGACGAGCGCGGAGACGAGCGCCGCGACCGCGTAACCGTGCGACGCATGAATGCGCACGGCGCCATCGCGCTGCGCGAGCCGCCGGTTGAGCTCGCTAGCCACCTCCGCCGCCAGCGTACGCAGGTTCCCGTCGAGGCGGCTGCGCGCCAGACGCTGCGCATCGACGACCGCCTGCCCGAGCGCCGACAGCGTCGAACCCTTGCCGCGTGCGGTTTCGATCAATTCCCCGCCGATGCACGACTCCAGCGCGCGCAGCATGCCCCACGCGTGCCGGTACGACAGTCCCTTCGCTTGCGCGGCCTGCGCAATGCTGCCCGTATCGGCCACGAGCTCCAGCAGCGGCGCGACGTCGGACAGACTGGCCGAACGGCCTTCGGTGTCGCGTACGGTCAGATACGCGTCGCATTCGATTCGAATCAATTATGCACTCCGATTTCCTATTGCGACCGCGAAATCTTCCGCTTATCGTTGGTCGAAATCAATCAGAACGAAGTCCCGATGCGCACTATATGAATTTCGAGCGCATATGAGACTTTGGAGGAGCATAACCGATGTCCCCGAATTCCCCTGCGCCCGACGCGCTCGTCGGGCGCCATGCGCACGCCGGCCGGTCGCTCGTCGCGATCCTGCACGCGATCCAGGACGACGCGGGCTACGTGCCGCCGGGCTGCGTCGCGCCGCTCGCCAAAGCGCTGAACCTGTCGCGCGCGGAAGTGCACGGCGTGCTGACCTACTACCACCATTTCCGCACCGCGCCGCCCGCGCGCGTGACGATCCAGATGTGCCGTGCCGAAGCGTGCCGCAGCATGGGCTGCGAAACGCTCGCCGCTCATGCGGAAGCCCGCACGGGCTGCCGGTTCGACGCCGCGCACGGCGATGCCGCCGCGCCCCACGCGCCGGACGACGTCGCGCTCCAATCGGTCTACTGCCTCGGGCTATGTGCGCAATCGCCGTCGATGACGGTCAACGGCGTGCTCCACGCGAAGGTCACGCCGGAGAAGTTCGACGCGCTGCTGGCCGACGCGGTCGCCCACACGCAGGAGCTGGCATGACGACCCGCATCTACGTTCCGCGCGATTCGTCCGCGCTGGCGCTCGGCGCCGACGCGCTCGCCGCCGCGATCGTGGCCGAAGCCGAACGGCGCGGCGTCGCGATCGAACTGGTTCGCAACGGTTCGCGCGGGCTGCTGTGGCTCGAGCCGCTCGTCGAGGTCGGGACGGCCGCGGGCCGCGTCGGCTATGCGAACCTGTCGGCCGCCGACGTGCCCGCCCTGTTCGACGCCAACTGGCTCGACGGCGGCACGCATCCGAGCAGTGTCGGCCTCGTCGACGCACTGCCCTACCTCGCCCGTCAGCAGCGACTCACGTTCGCGCGCATCGGCCTGACCGATCCGCTGTCGATCGACGACTATCTGCAACACGGCGGCCTCGCCGGCCTGAAGAACGCACTGGCGCTCGACGGCGATGCCGCCTGCGAAACGCTGATCGAATCGGGGCTGCGCGGCCGCGGCGGCGCGGCATTCCCGGCCGGCATCAAGTGGCGTACCGTGCGGCAAGCACGCGCCACGCAGAAATACATCGTCTGCAACGCGGACGAAGGCGATTCGGGCACGTTCTCCGACCGCCTGCTGATGGAGTGCGATCCGTACTGCCTGATCGAAGGAATGATCATCGCGGGCGTCGCCACCGGCGCGACGGTCGGCTACATCTACGTGCGCAGCGAATACCCGCACGCGATCGCCACGCTCGAAGCCGCGATCGTCCGCGCGCGTGAAGCCGGCTGGCTCGGCGAGCACGTGCTCGGCTCCGCGCATGCGTTCGAGCTGCAGGTCGCGAAAGGCGCGGGTTCGTACGTGTGCGGCGAGGAAACGGCGCTGCTCGAATCGCTGGAGGGCAAGCGCGGCGTCGTGCGCGCGAAGCCGCCGCTGCCCGCGCTCGCGGGCCTGTTCGGCCAGCCGACCGTCATCAACAACGTGATCACGCTCGCGACGGCGCCGGTGATCTTCGCGCGCGGCGCCGCGTTCTATCGCGATTACGGGATGGGCCGCTCGCGCGGCACGCTGCCGTTCCAGCTGGCAGGCAACATCCGTCACGGCGGCCTCGTCGAGCTTGCGTTCGGCGTCACGCTGCGCGAGCTGCTGTTCGACTTCGGCGGCGGCACGGCCAGCGGCCGGCCGGCCCGCGCCGCGCAGGTCGGCGGCCCGCTCGGCACCTACCTGCCCGACCATCGGTGGGACGTGCCGCTCGACTACGAGGCGTACACGGCGATCGGCGCGGTCGTCGGCCACGGCGGCATCGTGCTGCACGACGACACGTCGAATCTCGCCGAGCTGGCCGAATACGCGATGAAGTTCTGCGCGATCGAATCGTGCGGCAAGTGCACGCCGTGCCGGATCGGTTCGACGCGCGGGGTCGAGACGATCGCGCGGATTCGCGACGGCGACACGTCGGAGCGGCAGGTCACGCTGTTGCGCGACCTGTGCGACACGATGCTCGCCGGTTCGCTGTGCGCGATGGGCGGCATGACGCCGTACCCGGTGCTGTCCGCGCTCGACCATTTCCCCGAAGATTTCGGGCTCGCAGCCGGCAAGGATGCCGCGTCGGGCCCGGTCAAGGCTGCGGCCTGACCCAGAAGGAGCCCTGCATGTCCCTCGACACGAACAACGTCCGCCAAGGCGGCTGCGGCTCGGGCCAATGCGCGTGCAAGAGCGCCGCGCAGGCGCGCGCATTCGACCCATTCGACGAAACCGACTACGGCACGCCGCAACGGCATGCCGACACCGACGTCACGCTCGAAATCGACGGCCAGCCGGTCACGGTGCCGGCCGGCACGTCGGTGATGCGCGCGGCGATCGAAGCCGGCGTCAACGTCCCGAAGCTCTGCGCGACCGATTCGCTCGAACCGTTCGGCTCGTGCCGGCTGTGCCTCGTCGAGATCGAAGGCCGGCGCGGCTATCCGGCGTCGTGCACGACGCCCGCCGAGGCCGGCATGAAGGTGCGCACGCAGTCGGACCGGCTGCAGTCGCTGCGCCGCAACGTGATGGAGCTGTACATCTCCGACCATCCGCTCGACTGCCTCACCTGCCCCGCCAACGGCGATTGCGAGCTGCAGGACATGGCCGGCGTGGTCGGGCTGCGCGAAGTGCGCTACGGCTTCGATGGCGCGAATCACCTGAAGGACACGAAGGACGAATCGAATCCGTACTTCACGTACGATCCGTCGAAGTGTATCGTCTGCAACCGCTGCGTGCGCGCGTGCGAGGAAACGCAGGGCACGTTCGCGCTGACGATCGCCGCGCGCGGCTTCGAATCGCGCGTCGCCGCCGGCGAAAGCGAATCGTTCATGGCATCGGAATGCGTGTCGTGCGGCGCGTGCGTCGCCGCCTGCCCGACGGCCACGCTGCAGGAAAAATCCGTCGTGCAGCTCGGCCAGGCCGAACACTCGGTCGTCACGACCTGCGCGTACTGCGGCGTCGGCTGCTCGTTCAAGGCCGAGATGAAGGGTACGCAGGTCGTGCGCATGACGCCGCACAAGAACGGTCTCGCGAACGAAGGCCACGCCTGCGTGAAGGGACGTTTCGCGTGGGGCTATGCGACGCACAAGGACCGCATCACGAAGCCGATGATCCGCGAGAAGATCACCGACCCGTGGCGCGAAGTGAGCTGGGACGAAGCCCTCACCTACGCGGCGACGCAATTCCGCAAGCTGCAGCAGAAATACGGCCGCGATTCGATCGGCGGCATCACGTCGTCGCGCTGCACGAACGAGGAAACCTATCTCGTGCAGAAGCTCGTGCGCGCCGCGTTCGGCAACAACAACGTCGATACCTGCGCACGCGTGTGCCACTCGCCGACCGGCTATGGCCTCAAGACGACGCTCGGTGAATCGGCCGGCACGCAGACGTTCGCATCGGTCGGCCAGGCCGACGTGATCGTCGTAATGGGCGCGAACCCGACCGACGGCCATCCGGTATTCGGCTCGCGACTGAAGCGGCGCGTACGCGAAGGCGCGAAGCTGATCGTGATCGACCCGCGCCGCATCGACGTCGTCGACGGTCCGCACGTGAAGGCCACGCATCACCTGCAGTTGCGCCCGGGCACCAACGTCGCGATCGTCAATGCGCTGGCGCACGTGATCGTCACCGAAGGGCTGGTGGCCGACGCATTCGTCGCCGAGCGGTGCGAGACGCGCGCGTTCGAGCAATGGCGCGACTTCGTCGCGCAGGCCGACAATTCGCCCGAGGCGACCGCCGACGTGACGGGCGTGCCGGCCGAATTAGTGCGCGAGGCCGCGCGCCTCTATGCGACGGGCGGCAACGCCGCGATCTACTACGGCCTGGGCGTCACCGAACACGCGCAGGGCTCGACGACGGTGATGGGCATCGCCAACCTCGCGATGGCGACCGGCAACGTCGGCCGCGAAGGCGTCGGCGTCAATCCGCTGCGCGGCCAGAACAACGTGCAGGGTTCGTGCGACATGGGCTCGTTCCCGCACGAATTGCCCGGCTACCGGCACATCGGCGACACGGTCGTGCGCACGCAGTTCGAGCAGGCGTGGTCGGCCACGCTGCAGCCGGAGCCGGGGCTGCGCATCCCGAACATGTTCGACGCGGCGCTCGACGGCAGCTTCAAGGGACTCTACTGCCAAGGCGAGGACATCGTCCAGTCGGACCCGAACACGCAGCACGTCGCGGCCGCACTGTCCGCGATGGAATGCATCGTCGTGCAGGACATCTTCCTGAACGAAACCGCGAAATACGCGCACGTGCTGCTGCCGGGCTCGACGTTCCTCGAAAAGGACGGCACGTTCACGAACGCGGAACGCCGGATCTCGCGCGTGCGCAAGGTGATGCCGCCGCTCGCGGGCTACGCGGACTGGGAAGTCACGCTGCTGCTGTCGCAGGCGCTCGGCTACGACATGCACTACACGCATCCGTCGGAAATCATGGACGAGATCGCGCGGCTCACGCCGACCTTCTCGGGCGTGTCGTACGAGAAGCTCGACGCGCTCGGCAGCATTCAATGGCCGTGCAACGAACAGGCGCCGGACGGCACGCCGACCATGCACATCGACACGTTCGTGCGCGGCAAGGGCCGGTTCGTGATCACCAAGTTCATTCCGACGCCGGAGAAGGTCACGCAGCGCTATCCGCTGATCCTGACGACGGGCCGCATCCTGTCGCAATACAACGTCGGCGCGCAGACGCGCCGGACCGAGAACGTTCAGTGGCATGAAGAGGATCGCCTCGAGATCCATCCGCACGACGCGGAAGATCGCGGGATCCGGACCGGCGACTGGGTCGGCATCGAGTCGCGTGCCGGTCAGACCGTGTTGCGCGCGCGGGTGTCCGACCGCATGCAGCCGGGCGTCGTGTACACGACGTTCCACTTCCCTGAATCGGGGGCGAACGTGATCACGACGGACAGTTCCGACTGGGCGACGAACTGCCCCGAATACAAGGTGACGGCCGTGCAGGTGATGCCGGTTGCGCAACCGTCCGACTGGCAGCGCTCGTATGCGCGCTTCAACACGGAGCAGCTCGATCTGCTCGAGCGCCGCGCCGCCGCGCCGGCCGCCGTGACGACAGGCAAGTGAGGCAACCATGGACAACGACCACCTGATCGACATGGCCAACCAGATCGGCGCATTCTTCGAATCGATGCCCGATCGCGACGAAGCGCTGACCGGGATCGCCGAGCATATCCGGCGCTTCTGGGAGCCGCGGATGCGTCGCGCATTCCTCGCCGCGCTCGACGATCCGTCGAGCGAAGCCGGGCAACGCGCGGCGCCGATCGTGCGCGACGCGATCGCCGCGCATCGCGCGGCGCTCGTCCCCGCGGCGGCGCCGGCCTGAGCGCGGCTACGCGGACACCGACATGCCCGCGAACCAGCTTTCGCAGTGGCGCAGCAACGCGTTCGCGTCGGTTGCCGTACGCCCGCGCGCGGCGACATAGCCGTCGGGCCGCAGCAGATAGAACGACGGCCGCGAGCGGCCGTATTCCTGCGCGAGCCCCGCCGCCCCGTCGCCTTCGGCATCGGCGACACGCCACACGCGCACCGCTTCCGGCATGATCCGTTCGAGCCCCTGCACGAGCACCTGCGCGTCGGCCGAGATCGGCGGTACCTCGCCGGCGCCGGTATTCACCGGCTCTTCCAGCAGCAACAGCGTGAAGCTCGCCGGATCGTGAAGATCGTATAACCGCGCCGTGCCGGGCGCGCGACCGAGCGGCCCGTCGAGCACGTGCACGAGTGCATCGGGCGCGCGTTCGCCGGCGCGCGGGCCGCCGTCGAGCACGCGCTCGAGCGTGAGCGGACTCTTCCGGTACTGCACGCCGAGCTCGCTGACCGTGCGCCTGACCGCGTCGCGCATCGGCCCGAACGACGCCAGCAGCGGCACGACATGATCGCGCAGCAGCTTCATCGCGCCGCGCTCGGCTCCGACGACCTGCGTGACGAAACCGGTCTGCCGCAACACGTCGCGCTCGATCGGGTGGCGCTCCGCGTGATACGTGTCGACCAATCGCTCGGGCGCGCCTGCACGGAGGACGCGGGCGAGCTTCCAGCCCAGGTTGAACGCCTCCTGGATGCCGGTGTTCATGCCCTGCGCGCCGGCCGGACTGTGGACGTGCGCGGCGTCGCCCGCGAAGAACACGCGGCCGTGACGCAGCCGGTCGACCATCCGGCTGTGCAGGTGGAAATAGGACGACCATGCAAGATCGCTCGGCGCGATCGATGCGCCGACGCGCGCGCGGATGATCGCGTCGCATTCGTCGAGCGACGGCGCCGGCGCGTCAGGCGACGCATCGCTGCCGGGCGGCCGGTCCGCGACGAGCCGGTAACGACCGCCCCCCATCGGAAACAGGCCCGCGATGCCCGCGGATGTCGTAAACAGGCGGATCTCTTCGTCCGGCCAGTCGGGTATCGCCGCGAAATCGGCAAGCAGGAACGTCTGTTCGAACGCATGCCCGGCAAAGCCCAGGCCGAGCAGATGCCTGACCGTGCTGTGCGCGCCGTCGGCCGCAATCAGGTACGACGGCGTGAACGACTCGTCGCGGCCGTCGGCGCGGCGAAGCGTCACGTCGAGCGACGTGCCGCCCGCGTCGCAGGCGGTCAGCGTCGTACCGCGCTCGACGCTCACGCCCATCCCGGCCAGATGCTCGGCGAGTAGCCGCTCGGTGATGCTCTGGTCGAGGAACATCAGATATGGATAGCGCGTTTGCAGCGGATCGAAATCGAGCCGCGCGATCACGCGGCCGTCGGCATGCAGCTCGGCCGCATGCGCGCGATGACCGAGCGCGAGAAACGGCTCGACCGCGCGATGCTGCTCCAGCAGTTCGAGCGTGCGCGCCTGGATGCCGATCGCACGCGAAAACGGCGCGGGCGCGACGAGACGATCGATGAGGCGCACCGGCACGTGGGCCCGCGCGAGGCTCATCGCCGCGGCAAGGCCGGTCGGCCCCGCGCCGACGATCAGCACGGGCGGGATATCGGACAGTGTGTCAGCCATGAGGACCTCGATGACACGCGATCATGCAAGTCTACGCCGCTCCGCGTGACGGGGCCATATGCCGACCGGCCGATCCGCGGCCCCGCCGCGCGGTGTGGGAAAATACGCGCTTTCCGCCAGTTTTCGCGTCATGGATTCCGCATTCGACCAGGCGTACGCCGCACACCGTGCGGGCCGCCTCGCCGAGGCCGAGCACGGCTATCGCAACGCGCTCGCCTCCAACCCCGCCGACGCCGACGCGCTGCACCTGTTCGGCGTGCTGCGGCACCAGCAGGGCCAGCACGCCGAGGCGGCCGATCTCGTCGGCCGCGCCGTCGCGCTGCGTCCGGACGATGCGGCGCTGCAGCTCAATCTCGGCAACGCGCTGAAAGCGCTCGGCCGGCTCGACGAAGCGATCGACCGCTTTCGCAACGCGCTGACGCTCGCGCCCGAATTTCCGCTCGCGCACTACAACCTCGGCAACGCGTATGCGGCGCTGCAGCGCCACGACGATGCGATCGACGCCTTCCGCCGCGCGCTGCGGCTCACGCCCGACGACGCGTCGATCCACAACAATCTCGGCAACGCGCTGAACGCGCTCGGCCGCCACGACGACGCGCTCGCCGCGTTCGGTCGCGCGCTCGAGCTCCGGCCCGGGCACGCGGGCGCGCACAACAACCTCGCGATGGCGCTGAACGCGATGGGGCGCGCCGACGATGCGATCGCACACTTCCAGGCCGCGATCGCCGCGCAGCCGCGGTTCGTCGCCGCGCATTTCAATCTCGGCAATACGTTCGATGCGGTCGGCCGGCATGCCGAGGCGGCCGCGGCATTCGAAGCCGCGCTCGCGCTGCATCCGCCGTTTCCGCTCGCGCTGTTCGGGCTTGCGAATGCGCTCTGCGCGCAGGCGCGCCACCGCGACGCGCTGCCCTACTACGAACGCGCCGTCGGGCTCGATCCGTCGTTCGGGCTCGCGTGGCTGAATCTCGGCAACGCGCATCACGCGCTCTGCGCGCACGAGATGGCGCTGCGCGCATACGACCAGGCGCTGCGCGTCGCGCCCGATCTCACGCTCGCGCGGCTGCACCGCGCGGTCACGCTGCTGACGCTGCGCGACTTCACGCGCGGCCTACCCGCCTACGAAGCGCGCCACGAGACGCCCGGCGCGACGCCGCTCGGCACGCTGCCGCGCTGGCAGGGCGAGCCGATTGCGTCGCGCACGCTGCTGATCCGCGCGGAACAGGGGTTCGGCGACACACTGCAGTTCGTCCGCTTCGTGCCGCTGGTCCGCGCACGCTGCGCGCGCGTCGTCCTCGAAGTCCAGCCGGAGCTCGTCGCGCTGCTGGCGCCGGCCGCGTCGCGCTGGCGCGTGACGCTCGTCGCGCAGGGCGCCGCGAAGCCGCCTGCCGCGGACGTCGCCTGCACGCTGATGAGCCTGCCGTTCCTGCTCGGGCTTCAGCCGGACGACATCGCCGGCTCGCGCTACCTCGACGCCCCCGACGGCGCCCGCCGGCGCTTTCGCGGCTCGCTCGGCGGGCAGTCGAAGCGCAAGTTCGGCCTGGCCTGGTCGGGACGCCGCCAGGCGCAGGAAAACCGCTCGATGCCGTTCGACGCGCTCGCGCCGCTGCTCGCGCTGCCGGACATCGACTGGATCGTGCTGCAGCCCGCGCTCGACGACGACGAACGGACGCGCGTCGACGCGCATCCGCGCGTGCATCGTCTCGACGGCCGGCTGAACGACTTTGCCGATACGGCCGCGCTGATCGAGCGCCTCGACGGCGTCGTCACGATCGACACGGCGGTCGCGCACCTCGCGGGCGCGCTCGGCAAGCCACTGTGGGTCATGTTGCCGTTCGCAGCCGACTGGCGCTGGTTCACCGGCGACGACTGCCCGTGGTATCCGCGGGCCAGGATCGCGCGCCAGCCTGCACCGGGCGCTTGGCGCGACGTGGCGGCCGCGGTGGCCGACCTGCTGCGCGAAGCATGACCGCAAACGAAACAGGGAGCGCATCGCGCTCCCTGTTTCGATGTGATGCGCGGCCGACGCCGCGCGCTAGCCCTGCCGCCGTCAGGCCGACTTGTACTGGTTGCGCGCGTCGGCCGTGCGGTACAGCACGAGCGTCGCGATCAAGCCGCAGATCGCGGCCACGCTCAACCACAGCCCCGGCGCCGCCTTGTTGCCCGTCTGGTGGATCAGCAGCGTCGAGATCGCCGGCGTGAAGCCGCCGATCGTCGTGGCCAGGCTGTACGCGAGCGAAAAGCCGGCCGTACGCACGTCGGCCGGCATCACTTCGGTCAGCGCGACGACCATCGCCCCGTTGTACGACGCGTACAGGAACGACAGCCACAGCTCGACCGCGAGCAGCCGCAGGAACGACGGATCGCCGACGAGCCACAGCACGGCCGGGTAAGCCGACACCAGCGTCAGCACGGTGAACGCGATCAGCACCGGGCGGCGGCCGATGCGGTCGGACAACGCACCGGACAGCGGCAGCCACACGAGATTCGAGATCCCGACACAAACGGTCACGACGAGCGCATCGAGCGACGACAGGTGCAGCACTTCCTTGCCGAAGGTCGGCGTATAGGCGGTAATCATGTAGAACGACACCGTCGTCATGATCACCATCCCCATGCCGGCCACCACGACGCCCCAGTTGTCGAGCATCGAGCGCATGATCTCGCCCATCGTCGGACGGTGACGCTTCGCCAGGAATTCGTCGGTCTCCTTCAGCGACCGGCGGATCAGGAACAGGAACGGCACGATCAGGCAGCCGATCAGGAACGGAATGCGCCAGCCCCACGCGGTCATTTCCTCGACCGGCAGCGCGCGGTTCAGCACGACACCGACGAACGCGGCGAACACGACGGCCACCTGCTGGCTGCCCGACTGCCACGACGTATAGAACCCCTTGTGCCCCTTCGTCGCGATTTCCGACAGGTAGACCGACACGCCGCCGAGCTCGACGCCCGCCGAAAAGCCCTGCAACAGCCGGCCGAGCAGCACGAGCACCGGCGCGAGCACGCCGATCGTCGCATAGCCCGGTATCGCGGCCACCGTGAGCGTGCCGATCGCCATCAGCCCGAGCGTCAGGATCAGCCCCTTGCGGCGGCCGTGATGGTCGATGTACGCGCCGAGCACGATCGCGCCGACCGGCCGCATCAGGAAACCCGCGCCGAATACCGACAGCGACAGCATCAGCGATGCGAAGGCGTTGCCGCTCGGAAAGTACGTTTTCGCGATGGCCGACGCGTAATACCCGTAGACCATGAAGTCGTACATTTCCAGGAAATTGCCGCTGACCACCCGGAAGACGGTGCGGACTTTCGATTCCTGCGCGATGGCAGGGGACGCTGTGGACATGTTTTCTCGCTCAGCTCGGATGGCGCGAATACCGCGCCGCATGAATCCGGCGATGCGCGACGCGCCGGGTTGACCCGCGCGCACGGGCATCGCTGCCCGCCGACGGCACTGCGCGTAACGACGCGCCGCCGGCATGATTCGCGAATCATGCCACGCCAGGCCGACATTTGCCTTGTGGCGCGCCCGTCCCGGCTGTCGCGGCACCCACCTCGTACCAGTCGCCCTCAAACGGGCACAAGAATCAGATTGATCTGATCGACCTGCCTTCGCCGGCTGACCACAATGTCACGATTTGCAACGACATTTCCGCGGCGCGCCGGCACGGTTGCCCGTATCGCACGGTGTACCCCTTTCATGACCCCATCGCCCCTCGTCCCGATCGAAGGCGCGCTCGCCCGCCCGCGCGTCAATCCGCTCGATCACGTCCCGCCGTTCGGCCGCGAATGGCGGTTTCTCGGCGCACCCGGCGCACGGCCCGGCAAGCACGGCCTCGCGACCCTGACGACGTCCTGCGTCGATGTCGGCTCGCCGCACCGCGCATGCCGGTGGCAACCGCTACCGGCGGCCGCGCTGCCGGCTTCGGGCGGGCGGGCTGTCGCGCCGGCTGCGGCCCCTGCCCGGCGGTTGCGCCATCCCGCGCGCCGCCCTCGCGACCGGCGCGCGATGTACGCGGTCTGCTGGAGCATCGGCGCGCTCGGCATCATCGGCTGGCTGATCGGCACGTACGACCCGCCTGCGGGTTTCGGGCCCGTGCATGCGATTCAAGCGACCGGCCGTACGTCCGATCACGTCACGACATCGACCGGCTCGATACGTGTCGCCTCGGCACAGCCGGATACATCGACGCGCGTCATGCCGCAGCACAAGATGGCGACGCCCGTCGCGCACACGGTCGAATCGCCGCCAGCCAGGCACCGCGTCGCGCTTCGACCGGCAACGCTTCACCCGCAAGCGACGGCCGACGTGCGGCACGTCACGCCTGCTTCACCACGTCGAGCAACCGGCCTGCGCACGACGAAGTCACCGACCCGCACACCGGTCGTGCCGCGGCTCGCTGCGCATCCGCCGATCCCGCGCGACGCGGCCGGCACCGGCACACGCGATCGACTCGCTCCACCGCCGCGCATCGCCAACAGGCGCGATGCACGCGGCTCGCTCGACGATCCGGCCACGTTGATCGCAATGGCGAACGCGCTGCGCGCCACGCAGCCGGCCCGCCCGGCACACCCGAGCGCGGCCGGTTTCGACTGGACGTCGCAACTGTCGCACCGCCGCGTGACCGACACGCCGGACGCGTTCACGCACTGACGCCCGCGCAATAAAAAACCCGGCGAAGATCGCTTCGCCGGGTTTTCGCTCGTCTCGCTCCGTCCGTTCGACGAACCGTTACTTGTGCGCGGGCAGCCCTGTCTCGGTCTGTCTCTCGAGTTGCCGCACCTGCTCCTGCAGATCGCGCAACTGCAACTGCGCAGCCCGCTTCTCGACCTGCAGCGCCTGCGCCTGCTCCTGCGCCGACTTCTGCCGCTGCGCGACTTCGGCCTGCTGGCTGCGCGCGACGCTCAGATCGGCCTGCAACTGTTGCGCACGATTCGCCTGCAGCGCGATCACGCGCTCGAGAAATGCCTTCTGCGCCTGCAACTCGGTCCGGCGGATCTCGATATCGGCGAGCTGCGCGGTCTGCTGCACGAAGTTCGCGTACACCGTCTCCGCGCGATTCTTTTCCTGCGAACGGATCACGCGCCACAGGTTCTTGTCCTGGAACAGCGCGACGTAATACGTCATCTCGCGCGGATCGAACATCAGGCTCGCGCCGTAACTGCCGTTGTACGTGGTGCGCATCTCGACAATCCGGCCGTCGTGCAGCATCTGCGTCAGCTCGGCGACGTTGCCTTGCGCGGCGGCGTCCGTCGCGACCGCGCCCGATGCCGCCGATGACGCGCCGCCGCTCAGGCTCGTGACCGCCGGACGCGTGCCGGCAACAGGTGCGCTCGCGTCGGCGGACCAGGCCGCGCCCGTTTGCGCGCAGGCAACCAGCGCAACGATCCACGTTGCGCATCGTGCAGGGGAAAAGTTTCGGAAAACCAACGTCAGACTCCGGCGAACGAATCGGAACTCGCGATTATCGTTCAAAACGAAACGGCCGCATCTCGAATTTATCGGGATGCGGCCGGCCTTCGTGCAACACGGAAAATGCGGCGTGCTACAGACGCGTTTCACGCGCCGCGCGCAGGAACGCATCGAGCAGCGGCGTGCAATCGAGCAGTTCAGAGCCGCCCGCGCGATGGAACTCCGGATGCCACTGCACGCCGACGACGAACGGCGAGCGCCGATGGCGAATGCCTTCGATGATTCCATCGCCGGCCGATACGGCCTCGATGTTCAGATCGCGGCCGAGATCGCGGATCGCCTGGTGGTGAATCGAGTTGACGATCGCTTCGCTGCGTCCCGGGAACATGCTCGCGAGCGTCGACGAGTCGGGGAAGCGGATCGCGTGACGATGCTGGTCGTAATGCTCGCTCACGTGCGCATTCGCGGTCGGCACGTCGGTGGCGATGTCCTGGTACAAGGAGCCGCCGAACGCGACGTTGATCAGCTGGCAGCCGCGACACACGCCGAGCACGGGTTTGCCGGACTCGACGAATTCGTGCAGCAGCTCGAGCTCGTACATGTCGCGCACGCGATCGCCGGGCCATTCGGGACGCGCATCCGACGCCGCGTAGGTCTGCGGCGACACGTCGGCGCCGCCTTGCAGCAGCAGGCCGTCGAGATGCTTCGCGTAATCGCGCAGGCGGATGTTGCTCGGATGGATCATGCCTTGATGGCCGACGGTCGGAATCATGAACACGAGCACGTCGCGCGACATCACCCAGTGAGCGATCGATTCCTCGAGATACTGCAGCGTCTTGCCGCGCAGCCCCTTCGCGCCCGGCTCCGGATGGAAGATCCGCGCCGACACGCCGATGCGCAGCGTGCGCTGCGTGATGCGCTGGCCGGCGCGGTCGAACAGCCGCCGCGCGCGCGCCGCGACGATCCGGCCGAACACCGACCACGGCGTGTCGCTCTGCTTCAGGTAGGCCGGCGGCGCATTCTGCGCGTTCGCGGGCGGCGGCCGCGGCGTGTCGAAATCGGGCTGCGCGCCGAATCCGGGCGGCGGCGCGCCGGGCTTCGGCGGCGCGGCTGCGGCAGCGCCATCGCCTACGGCGCCTGCCGCACCGGGCGCGCCCGGCTCGGATGCGGCCGTGACGGGCGACGCGCCGTCGTCGGCGACGTTGTGCGCGGCGGCCTGCGTGGCCGGCGCATCGGGCGTTTTCGCCGGATCGGGACGGGGGGAATCGGAAGAAGCGGAAGAGGTGCCGGGCAGACCGGCCGGGGAAGGCGTGGTTTCGCTCATGACGATGGTCTGGTACGTCGCTCGCGCGTATGGATTGACGAAGATTCATTATGCTTCAGTGCACGATCGCGCGGCAAACCTGCAACATCCTGTCGATATTGTTGCAAGTCGGTGGCAAGTCGTGCCGCGGGGCGGTTCCGCTCACGCGCCGGCACCGGCTTTCCCGATATCTTCCGCAGTGGACATCCGTGATATATCACAATAATATCCAGAGATCGTCCACGCTTTCCGAGCCTCCGCGTCATGATCGCGCCCCCTCCGGCCCCGCTGCCGCCGCCCGCATGAGTACGCTGACCGACGTCGCACGCGACCGCCCCGCCGCATCGCCGGCCAGCCTTGCCGACCGCGCGTACGCGCTGATCCAGCGGGACATCATCACGATGCGCCTGAAGCCGGGCGCCGCGCTCAACGAAGCCGACCTCGTCGCGCGCACCGGGATCGGCCGCACGCCGGTGCACCAGGCCGTGCATCGGCTCGTGCTCGAAGGGCTGCTGTCCGTGATGCCGCGCAAGGGCCTGATGGTGCAGCCGCTGTCGCTCGACGACATCGTCGCGGTGATCGACGTGCGGCGCATCAACGAAGCGCACTGCGCCGAACTCGCCGCGCGCCATGCGACACCCGACGATCTCGCGCACCTGGCCGCGCTGCTCGACGACGGGCAGGCCTGCGTCGACACGCACGACGTCGAAGGCATGATGGAGCTCGACCGCGCGTTTCACCAGACGATCGCCGCGGCCGCGCGCAATGCGGTGCTCGCCGACATCCTGCGCGCGCTGCACGAGCGCTCGCTGCGCTTCTGGTTCGTCACGCTGTCCGAACCGCACCATCTCGCCGACGTCCAGCACGAGCACCGCGCGCTGTTCGACCGGCTGTCCGCCCGCGACGCCGCCGGTGCGCGCGCAGCCGTCGAAAGCCACATCGATTCGTTCCGCTCCACGCTTGTCCAACATCTTCGCCCCTGAGCCGCCATGACCACTTTCACGCCGTTCCCCCCGCTCGCCCAGCTCGCCGCCGACCTCGCCGCCGGCCGAACCACGAGCCGCGCGCTCGTCGACACCGCGCTCGACCGGATCGCCGATCCGGCGGGCCAGGGCGCGGTCGTCTTCACCGAAGTCGATGCCGACAACGCCCGCGCGGCCGCCGACGCGCACGACCGGCTGCGCGCGGCGGGCACCGTGCTGTCGCCGCTCGCGGGCATTCCGGTATCGGTCAAGGACCTGTTCGACGTCGCGGGCCAGGTGACGCGCGCGGGCTCGCGCGTGCTCGACGGCGCACCGGCCGCGCGCACCGATGCGGTCGCCGTCGCGCGGCTCAAGCGCGCGGGCGCGGTGCTGGTCGGCCGCACCAACATGAGCGAATTCGCGTTCTCGGGGCTCGGGCTGAATCCGCACTTCGGCAATCCGCGCTCGCCGTACCACCGCGACGTGCCGGGCGACGCGCGGATTTCGGGCGGCTCGTCGTCGGGGGCGGCCGCGTCGGTCGCCGACGGGATGGCCGCCGTCGCGCTCGGCACCGACACCGGCGGCTCGATCCGCATCCCGGCCGCGCTGTGCGGGCTCACGGGCTTCAAGCCGACCGCGAGCCGGATTCCGACGCAAGGCGGCGTGCCGCTGTCGACGACGCTCGACTCGTTCGGCCCGATCGGCCTCACGGTCGCGTGCTGCGCGCTCGTCGACCGGATGCTGGCGGGGCTCGAGCCGCACGTGCCGGCCGCCCGGCCGCTCGAAGGCGTACGGCTCGGCGTGCTGACGAACTACGTGACGGACGGCGTCGATGCCGACGTCGCGGCCGCGCTCGACACCGCGCTCAAGCATCTGGAAGCCGCCGGCGCGATCATCACCGAAGTGCGCTTCCCCGCGCTCGACCGGCTGCCGGAGATCAACCGTTTCGGCTTCTCGCCGATCGAGGCGTACGCGTGGCATCGTCCGCTGCTCGCCACGCATCGCGACCAGTACGACCCGCGCGTGCTGACGCGGATCCTGAAGGGCGAACCCGCGAGCGCCGCCGACTATCTCGACCTGCTCGCCGCGCGTGCCGCGATGCTCGACGAAGCCGCGCACACGGTCTGGGCGCGCTTCGACGCGCTCGTCGCGCCGACGGTGCCGGTCGTGCCGCCGCGCATCGCCGAACTCGAAACGGACGACGACGCGTTCACGCGCACCAACGCGCTGATCCTGCGCAACCCGAGCGCGTTCAACTTCCTCGATGCGTGCGGGCTGTCGCTGCCGTGCCATCCGCGCGACGCGGCACCGGTCGGCCTGATGCTCGCGGCGGCGCCGCATCGCGACGACGCGCTGCTCGCGATCGGCCAGTCGGTCGAGGCCGTGCTGAACACGATCCGCTGACCGCGCCCGCCGATCGTCGGCGGACCGAGCGCGGTGCGGCAGGGTGCCGCACGCGCGCTGTCAGTTTCGTGCCAGACCGTTCGCGCTAAAATCGCGCGATTGTTTTCCGGACCGACCGACGAGGAACCCCGCCGACATGAACGACTACACGCTTGCACTACGCCGCGAACGCCGCCTGCTGATGCTGCTCGGATGGGTGTGCATCGCCCTGCTGGCCGGCGCGCTGTACCTGCAGTACGTGAAGAACGAAGACCCGTGCCCGCTGTGCATCATCCAGCGCTACTTCTTCTGCGCGATCGGGATCTTCGCGTTCCTGGCCGCCGGGATCCGCAACTGGCGCGGCGTCTGGGTGCTCGAGCTGCTGATCGCGATCGCCGCGGCCGGCGGTGTCGGCACGGCCGCACGGCACCTGTCGATCCAGATGAATCCGGGCTTCAGCTGCGGCTTCGACACGCTGCAGCCGATCGTCGACAGCCTGCCGCCCGCGCAGTGGTTCCCCGGCATGTTCAAGGTCGCCGGGCTGTGCGAGACCGTCTATCCGCCGATCTTCGGCATCCTGCTGCCCGGCTGGGCGCTGATCGGCTTCGCCGTGATCCTGGTCGCGGTCGTCGCGAGCCTCTGGCGCCATCGCCGCAAGCTCGCGGGCTGACCGGCCGGCCGCGTTTTGGCCCATGGCCTGCGCGGCCCCGCCGAACGGGCCGCGCGCCGCCGGCAAGTCGTCGCCCGGCTGCAGCCGACGCCTCCGGCGGCCCTGCCCGGCCGCCGCGCGTAAACACCTACCCCGCCGTCGCCTGGATTTCCGGGCGAGCGCGTGTCGCGCGATTGCCGCGCCCCCGCCCCGCCACGCATGCGTTTCGGCCCGATGTGCATGCATCGGTCCCCCGATCCCGCGCGGCGGGCCTATGATCGACATGATCGCCTCCTGATAGCCCGGATCACCGCCCGGCCATGTTCCGGCCGCGTGGCGATGCTATCTTAGGGACTGGATGGCGATCTACGTGCGCGAGGCCAGGCGGTCTCACCGCTCCCTGCGTAACGCGCGCCCGATCCGCAATGTCGACTGGATTCATCATGACAACGCAAACCATCCGCATCCGTCACCCTCATGGCGTCCGCGCGTCCGGCGGCGCCGTACGCGCACGCCGTCAGTCCGCGGCCACCGCACGGCATCGGCCCTGCAGCCGGCCGGCCCCGCTCCCGTCCGTCCTCGTTGCCGCCGCGCCCGCCAGCCCGCGCCGCGTGCCGTGCCGCGTCGTCCCGAACGGAGCGTGCTGATGGAAGCCTGGCTCGGCGATCTGCAGCAACTGCTCGCGCACGGCGAAGCGGCCGTGCTCGTGACGGTCGCGCACACCGACGGCTCCGCGCCGCGCGAAGCCGGCACCAAGATGCTCGTCACGCGCGACACGGCCCGCCATACGATCGGCGGCGGTCATCTGGAATGGAAGGCGATCGAGATCGCGCGGCACCTGCTGAAGGACGGCGCGCACGTGCCGCACGCCCGCCGGCTCGAGCGGCTCGCGCTCGGCCCGAGTCTCGGCCAGTGCTGCGGCGGCGTCGTGGTGCTCGCGTTCGAGCGGCTCGACGTCGGCGATCTCGGCTGGATCATGTCGCTCGCGAAGCGCGTCGCGGCCGGCGCCGCGACCGTGCGTAGCGTATCATTCGGCCCCTCGCCGGGCGCGCCGCTGTTGAGCGAGCCCGAATCGGAAGCCGCGCGTGCCGACTGCCTGCTGTGGGAAACCGGCGGCGTATCGCTGATGACCGAGACGATCGCGCCGTATGCGTTCCCCGTCGTGCTGTTCGGCGCCGGGCACATCGGCACCGCGCTCGTGAAGGTGCTGGCGACGCTGCCGTGCCACGTGCGCTGGATCGACGGGCCCGATGCGGTGTTCCCGCCGGCCGACGCGCTCGCCGGTATCGGCAACCTCGTGATCGACGCGGCCGCTTCGCCGGCGGACGCGGTCGACGCCGCGCCGCCGCAGTCCTACTTCGTCGTGATGACGCACGACCATGCACTCGATTTCGTGCTGGCCGAGCGCATCCTGCGACGCGGCGACTATGCGTACTTCGGGATGACCGGCTCGCACACGAAGCGCGTGCAGTTCGATCACCGGCTCGCCGCGATCGGCATCGACCCGGCCCAGGTCGCGCGGATGCGCTGCCCGATCGGTGTCGAAGGCATCATCGACAAGGCGCCCGAAGTGATCGCGATCTCGGTGGCCGCGCAGTTGCTGCAGGCCGTCGAGGCGAATGCGTCCGCGCAGGCTTCCCCTACCTACTGACCGACCAAGAACGACGCCATGACCCCGACATTCAAGGACAAGATTGCCCGCGCGCCGAAAGCGGAGCTGCACATCCACATCGAAGGCTCGCTCGAGCCCGAACTGATCTTCGCGCTCGCGCAGCGCAACGGCGTGAAGCTCGCTTACGACTCGATCGATGCGCTGCGCGCCGCGTATGCGTTCACCGACCTGCAATCGTTCCTCGACATCTACTACGCCGGCGCGAGCGTGCTGCTCACCGAGCAGGATTTCTACGACATGACGGCCGCGTACTGCGAACGCGCGCTCGCCGACAACGTCGTCCACACCGAACTGTTCTTCGACCCGCAGACGCACACCGAGCGCGGCGTGCCGATCGAGACGGTCGTCGCGGGCATCGAGCGCGCGCTCGCCGATGCCGAACGACGCGGGCTGTCGAGCAAGCTGATCCTGTGCTTCCTGCGCCACCTGTCGGAAGAGGATGCGCTCGCGACGTTCGAATCCGCGTTGCCGCTGTTCGAACGCTATCGTCATCGCCTGATCGGCGTGGGCCTCGATTCGTCCGAGCTCGGCCATCCGCCGACGAAGTTCGCGCGCGTGTTCGAGAAGGCCCGCGCACTCGGGCTGAAGCTCGTCGCGCATGCGGGCGAGGAAGGCCCGCCCGCCTACATCTACGAAGCGCTCGACGTGCTGAAGGTCGACCGGATCGACCACGGCGTGCGCAGCATCGAGGATGCCGCGCTCGTCGAACGCCTCGCCCGATCGCGCACGGCGCTCACCGTCTGCCCGCTGTCGAACCTGAAGCTGTGCGTGTTCGACGACATGGCGAAGCACACGCTGAAGGCGCTGCTCGACCGCGGCGTCGCGGTGACGATCAACTCCGACGATCCGGCCTATTTCGGCGGCTACGTCAATGAAAACTACTTCGCGACGGCCGAAGGGCTGCAACTCACGGATGCCGAAGTCCATGCGGTGATCCGCAACGGCTTCGAGGCGTCGTTCATCGAACCGGCGCAGCGCGACGCACTGTACGCGCGCCTCGACGCGTACTGGCAGGCCGCGTGACGGCCCGCATCGAGGAACGCTAGACAGATGAAACACGGCAACGGCATCCGCTTCGCGCTCACCGGTTCGGCCTGGCCCCGGGCCGGTGGGCTGCGTGCATGCGGCGCGACGGCGCCGTGTGTCGGCGCTTGTGCGCACCGGCCGTCGCGGCTTGCCGTGCCGTTCGCCGCCGCACCGGATGCGGGTGCAACGGCCGCGAGGTGCGCGGGCAACCACTTGCGGGCGGCTTCGGCCGCCACGTTCGCCCATGCCATCGCCGCCGGCCGCGCCGCACGCCGCGTGCCGCTGCCGCTCGCGACGCACCGTCCCGCCGCCGTGCTGCGCCGATCGCTTTCTTCTGTTCGCCTTACCTTGATGCAGGACCATTCGTCATGACGCAAACCGCTTTCCGTTCCCAGCTGCTGACCTTCAACGGCGACCCGGCGCAATCGAGCCAGGCCGCGAACCACGAGACCGACGGGCTCCTGATCGTCGACGACGGCAAGGTCGTCGCGGCCGGCCCGTATGCGGCGCTCGCCGCGACGCTCGCGCGCGATGCGGTGGTCCACGACCTGCGCGACAAGCTGATCGTGCCCGGCTTCATCGACACGCACATCCACTATCCGCAGACGGACATGATCGCGTCGCCGGCGCCGGGCCTGTTGCCGTGGCTCGACAAGTACACGTTCCCGACCGAGCGCCAGTTCGGCGACCCCGAGCATGCGCGCGAAGTCGCCGACTTCTTCGTCGACGAACTGCTTGCGTGCGGCACGACGAGCGCACTCGTCTACTGCACGGTGCACAAACAATCGACCGATGCGCTATTCGCCGCAAGCGACGCGCGCGACCTGCGGATGATCGCGGGCAAGGTGCTGATGGACCGCAACTGCCCCGACTTCCTGCGCGACACCGCGCAGTCGGGCTATGACGACAGCGCCGAGCTGATCGACCGCTGGCACGGCAAGGGCCGCCAGATGTACGCGCTCACGCCGCGCTTCGCGCCGACGTCGACCGAGGCGCAGCTCGAGGCGTGCGGCGAACTCGCGCGCCGCCATCCGGACGTGTTCGTGCAGAGCCACGTCGCGGAAAACGTCGACGAGGTGAAATGGGTGGCCGAGCTGTTCCCCGGCCATCGCAGCTATCTCGACATCTACGACCGCTACGGGCTGCTGCGTCCGCGCGCGGTGTACGGTCACTGCATCCACCTCGACGACGAGGATCGCCGCCGGATGGCCGAGACGCGCACCGTCGTCGCGCACTGCCCGACGTCGAACTTCTTCCTCGGCAGCGGGCTGTTCGACTTCGACAAGGCCGGCGAACACGACGTGCCCGTCACGCTCGCGACCGACGTCGGCGGCGGCACGTCGTTCTCGATGCTGCAGACGATGAACGAGGCGCACAAGGTCGCGCGGCTGTCGGGCCACCACCTGACCGCCACGCGGATGTTCTGGCTCGCGACGGCCGGCGCCGCGCAGGCGCTCGACCTCGCCGACACGGTCGGCACGCTCAAGCCGCGCACCGAAGCCGACTTCGTCGTGCTCGATCCGCAGGCGACGCCGCTGCTCGCGCGCCGTACGAAGCGCGCGGAGTCGCTCGAGGAACTGCTGTTCGCGTTCGCGCTGCTCGGCGACGACCGCGCGGTATACCGCACCTACGCGGCCGGCGAACTCGTGCACGAACGCGGCGCCGCGCGCCGCCCGGCCGCCGCGTAACGACCCGCGGCCGGCACGTTCCGACACGCGCGGCAGCTTCGCCGCCGTGCATGTCGGCAATCGAAGCCGCTTCAGTGCGCCGCACGGCGGCCCGGCTGCTTTCCGGCGCGCAACGCGCCGTGCTAGAATGCGCCGCTCATTGGGGAGTAGCCGCTCCGCTCGATGTCCCGCGCCCCCGGCGCGCATCGTGACGGAGGCGTCCGTCAACAGACTTGGCCGTTCGGCCATGGCGGACGCAGCCACGTTGGCCTGGCGAGACCGATGGTTCACTGCGCGCCGCATCAGGGCCCGGCGCGCGGTGGATCGTCGCTCGCACGCACAACAACGGCCCGCGGAACCCCATTCGTGTCTCAAGCCTTCCTGATCTCCACCGGCGCCGTCGCCCTCGCTGAAATCGGCGACAAGACCCAACTGCTTTCCCTCGTGCTGGCCGCGCGCTATCGCAAGCCGGTACCGATCATTCTCGGCGTGCTCGTCGCGACGCTCGTCAACCATGGTTTCGCCGGCGCGCTCGGCGAATGGCTGGGCGCGCTCGTCACGCCGTCGATCATGCGCTGGGCGCTCGCGTTCTCGTTCATCGCGATGGGGCTGTGGATTCTCGTACCGGACAAGCTCGACGAGGACGAAGCCAATGCGACCCGCTCGCGGCTCGGCGTGTTCGGCGCGACGCTCGTCGCGTTCTTCCTCGCGGAAATGGGCGACAAGACGCAGATCGCGACCGTCGCGCTGGCCGCGCGCTTCCAGGACTACATCGGTGTCGTGGCCGGCACGACGTTCGGGATGATGCTCGCGAACGTGCCGGCGATCCTGCTCGGCGACCGCTTCGCGCACCGTCTGCCGACGAAGCTCGTACACGGGATCGCAGCCGTGCTGTTCGTCGTGCTCGGCGCGCTGGCGCTGCTGGGTATCGGGGTCTGACGGAAAGGTAGATGGCCGGCGCGGCCGGGCGGCCGCGCCGGAGTGGATGCCGCTTTACTTCGCGACGGCCGCGCCCGAGGCGGGCGCCGGCGGCACCGCGCGCTCGTTGGCGGCCGGCGCCGCCGGCCCGCCGCGCTTGTCGACCGGCAGCCGAACCGAGCGGACCGCGCCGTTCGACAACGGGAAATCGGCGAGCGCGCTGCGCGCGAGGAACGGCATCGCGTACAGCAGCGTGCCGTTGTCGCCGGTCGTGCGCGCGGACACGTTGTAGACCTCCTTGCCGGTCGCGCGCTCGGTGATGCGGATACCGAGCATGTAGTCGAACACCTGGTACGTCTGCGCGACATAGCCGGCCGGCATCGGCCCCCAGGGCCCCCACGGGCCCCAGGGATTCCACGGCCCGCGCCGCCAGTACGGCCCGGGCGCGAACCACGGATCGTAGTAGACCGGCTGCGGCACCGTCACGAGATCGCTGCCGACCGCATAGGTCAGCCCGACGAGATAGCGGGCCTGCGACTGCGGCACCTGCCGGAACGCGTACGCGGACAGCTCGTTCGCGACGATCGGCTCGTAGGTCGACTGCTCGATGCTGTTCTTCTGCGCGTCCGTGCGCGTGAACGCATAGGTGCGCGTCGCGTCGCTGCCGCTCCAGTCGGAGAAGGCCGTGACCTGGGTGGTCACGTAGCTGGTGCAGCCGGTCAGCAGCGCGACGCACAGCGCCGCCGCCCAGCCCGCACCGCGAAAAATCCAATCGCGTTTCATGTTGATCCTCGTCGATCCGTCACCCGTTCGTCGCACCGCGCGAACCACAACGGGATGCCGATAATACGCGGACTGGCGGAAGCGGTAAAAAGTTCGCCCGACACGCAGCCGCAAGCCTTTGTACAATGGCCCGGTTCGCCTGGCCCGCGCGACGGGCCCGTCCCCCACTCCACCGATCTCGACGACCATGTCCGACAACGCCTCCTCCACCGTGATCCGCCGCGCCGACTACACGCCGCCGGCCTTCCTCATCGATTCCGTCGCACTCGAATTCGATCTCGCGCCGGCCCGCACGATCGTCAGGAATACGATGCGCGTGCGCCGCAATCCGGATGCCGCGCCCGCGCCGCACCTGGAACTGATGGGCGAGGCGCTCGAATTCCTCGGCGCGCGGCTGGATGGCGCACCGCACGGCGCGGTGCGCGCGCACGAGCACGGGCTGACCGTCGAGAACGTACCCGACACGTTCGAGCTGACGCTCGAAAGCGCGTGCGCCCCCGACCAGAATACGACGCTGTCGGGCCTCTACGTGTCGAGCGGCAACTTCTTCACGCAGTGCGAAGCCGAAGGCTTTCGCCGCATCACCTACTTCCTCGACCGCCCCGACGTGATGGCGTCGTACGTCGTCACGTTGCGTGCCGACAAGGCCGCGTACCCGGTGCTGCTGTCGAACGGCAACCTCGTCGATTCGGGCGACCTGCCCGACGGCCGCCACTTCGCGAAATGGGAAGACCCGTTCCGCAAGCCGAGCTATCTGTTCGCGCTGGTCGCGGGCAAGCTCGTCGCGATCGAGGAAACGATCACCACCGGCTCCGGCAAGGAAAAGCTGCTGCAGGCGTGGGTCGAACCGGCCGATCTCGACAAGACGCGTCACGCGATGGATTCGCTGATCCACTCGATCCGCTGGGACGAAAAGCGCTTCGGCCTCGAGCTCGATCTCGACCGCTTCATGATCGTCGCGGTCGGCGACTTCAACATGGGCGCGATGGAAAACAAGGGGCTCAACATCTTCAACACGAAGTACGTGCTGGCGAACCCCGAGACCGCGACCGACACCGATTTCGCGAACATCGAGTCGGTGGTCGGCCACGAGTACTTCCACAACTGGACCGGCAACCGCGTGACCTGCCGCGACTGGTTCCAGTTGAGCCTGAAGGAAGGCCTGACGGTGTTCCGCGACCAGGAGTTCTCGGCCGACATGGCCGCGGGCGACGCGGTCGAATCGGCGGCCCGCGCGGTCAAGCGCATCGAGGACGTGCGCGTGCTGCGCCAGCTGCAGTTCGCGGAGGACGCGGGCCCGATGGCGCACCCGGTGCGCCCGGAGAGCTACGTCGAGATCAACAACTTCTACACGATGACGGTCTACGAGAAAGGCTCGGAAGTCGTGCGGATGTACCAGACGCTGTTCGGCCGCGACGGCTTCCGCAAGGGGATGGACCTCTACTTCAAGCGCCACGACGGCCACGCGGTGACCTGCGATGACTTCCGTCACGCGATGGCCGACGCGAACGGACGCGACCTCGCGCAGTTCGAGCGCTGGTACAGCCAGGCCGGCACGCCGCGCGTGTCGGTGCGCACCGCGTACGACGCGGCCGCACGCCGCTATACGGTCACGCTCGCGCAGGGCTACGGCGACGCGTCGCCGGCCGCGCGCGAAACGCAGCAGGGGCCGCTCCTGATCCCGTTCGCGATCGGCCTGATCGGCCGCGACGGCCGTGACCTGCCGCTGCGTCTCGACGGCGAAGCCGCTGCATCGGGCACGACGCGCGTGCTGGAGTTCACCGACACCGAGCAGACCTTCACGTTCGTCGACGTGCCGGAAGCGCCGCTGCCGTCGCTGCTGCGCAACTTCTCGTCGCCGGTGATCGTCGAGTACGACTACAGCGACGACGATCTCGCGTTCCTGCTCGCGCACGACAGCGATCCGTTCAACCGCTGGGAGGCCGGCCAGCGCCTCGCGACGCGCGCGCTGCTGACGCTCGCCGCGCGGGCGGCCGCCAACGCGCCGCTCACGCTCGGCGAGAACTTCGTCGCCGCGTTCCACCGCGTATTGACCGATGAAAGCCTGTCGCCGGCGTTCCGCGAACTCGCGCTGACCCTGCCGTCGGAAACCTATCTCGCCGATCAGATGGCCGAGGCCGATCCGGCCGCCGTGCATCGCGCGCGCCAGTTCGTGCGCCGCCAGCTCGCGACCGCGCTGCGCGCCGACTGGCTCGCTACGTACGAGCAGCACCAGACGCCCGGCGCCTACGAGCCGACCCCGGACGCGTCGGGCCGCCGCGCGCTGAAGAACCTCGCGCTCGCGTATCTGGCCGAACTCGACGATCCGGCCGATGCGGTACGCCTCGCCACGGCCCAGTACGACGCGGCGAACAACATGACCGATCGCGCGGCTGCGCTCGGCGCGCTGCTGTCCGCGGCCGCCGCGGGCGCGAACGGGCCGGCCGAGCACGCGCTCGACGACTTCTACCGCCGCTTCGAGAAGGAAGCGCTCGTGATCGACAAGTGGTTCGCGATGCAGGCGGCGCAACGCGGTACGCCCGCGCAGCCGACGCTCGCGAAGGTGCGCAAGCTGCTCGCGCACCCGGCGTTCAATCTGAAGAATCCGAACCGCGCGCGCTCGCTGATCTTCAGCTTCTGCGCGGCCAATCCCGCGCAATTCCACGCGGCGGACGGTTCGGGCTACGCGTTCTGGGCCGAACAGGTGCTCGCGCTCGACGCGATCAACCCGCAGGTCGCCGCACGCCTCGCGCGCTCGCTCGAACTGTGGCGCCGCTTCACGCCGGCGCTGCGCGACCGGATGCGCGAAGCGCTCGAACAGGTCGCGGCCGGCGCGAAATCGCGTGACGTGCGCGAGATCGTCGAGAAGGCGCTCGCGTAACTTGCGCGTTCGACCTGTCGCGTCCGCGCGATCGAGCCGGTGCCGCCTCACGCGGCGCCGGCTTTTTTATCGTACGAGCACGGCTGCAACCGCACGCGCTCGTGGGGTCGGACCGCTCGGGCGGCCTCCGCGGCGAGGCGCACCCCGCCCGGCGTCGCCGCCCGATACCGCGCAGCTTCGGGCACCCGGCCATGTAACCGGACGAAAAAAGCCGGCGGCACCGGAGGCGCGACGGGTAAAATTGCGGCCATTCAAGGATTCTTTGGCCTTTCGGAGTCTGTCATGTCCATTGCCCGCCGCACCACGCTGTCGAAGTTCCTGATCGAACAGCAACGTGAGACCAACAACCTCCCCGCCGACCTGCGCCTGCTGATCGAAGTCGTCGCCCGCGCGTGCAAGGCGATCAGCTACAACGTGTCGAAGGGCGCGCTCGGCGAAGCGCTCGGCACCGCCGGCAGCGAGAACGTCCAGGGCGAAGTGCAGAAGAAGCTCGACATCCTGTCGAACGAAATCCTGCTCGACGCGAACGAATGGGGTGGCAACCTCGCCGCGATGGCGTCGGAAGAAATGGAAACGTTCTTCCCGATCCCGGCGAACTACCCGCGCGGCGAATACCTGCTCGTGTTCGATCCGCTCGACGGCTCGTCGAACATCGACGTGAACGTGTCGATCGGCACGATCTTCTCGGTGCTGCGCTGCCCGGACGGCAAGCAGGCGACCGAGGAATCGTTCCTGCAACCCGGCACGCAGCAGGTCGCGGCCGGCTACGCCGTCTACGGCCCGCAGACGGTGTTCGTGCTGACGACCGGCAACGGCGTGAACTGCTTCACGCTCGACCGCGAAGTCGGCTCGTGGGTGCTCACGCAGAGCAACATGCAGATCCCGGCCGACACGCGCGAATACGCGATCAACGCATCGAACGCGCGCCACTGGTACGACCCGGTCAAGCGCTACGTCGACGAGCTGAACGCCGGCAAGGACGGCCCGCGCGGCGACAACTTCAACATGCGCTGGATCGCGTCGATGGTGGCCGACGTGCACCGGATCCTGAATCGCGGCGGCATCTTCATGTACCCGGCCGACAAGCGCACGCCCGATCGTCCGGGCAAGCTGCGCCTGATGTACGAAGCGAACCCGATGTCGTTCATCGTCGAACAGGCAGGCGGCGCCGCGACGACCGGCACGCAGCGCATCATGGAAGTGCAGCCGACCGGCCTGCACCAGCGCGTGCCCGTGTTCCTCGGTTCGAAGAACGAAGTCGAGCGCGTGACCGGCTATCACGACGAAGCCAAATAATTGCACTGCAGCACTGGACGAGGGTGCGAGACATCAGTACAATCGCGCCTTCGCGATGTGGCCCTAACGGGTTGCATCGCAGTGAAGTGAAAGCGGAAAGTCCGCCGGATCGAGGGTTTCGCGAAGCAGCCGCAGCAAGCTGAAAAAATTTCGCAAAACCTATTGCCAAGATCGCGGATTTCACCATATAATTTCATTTCTCTGCTGCCGGTGTAGCTCAGTTGGTAGAGCAGCGCATTCGTAATGCGAAGGTCGTAGGTTCGACTCCTATCTCCGGCACCAAGACATAAAGGTCTGACAAGCATCGCTTGTCAGACCTTTTCTATTTTCCGGCGCCGAAATCGTGCGCCCGTCCGCTTTCCGACTCACCCTCGTTTGCGGGCATCTCCCGACTCCCGCGCCGCGTCCCGCCGATTACAATCGCCGGACCATTCCGCCCTCTCCCCGCACCATGCGCACCTGGCGTCTCGAGCGACCGACTTTCTCCGCGCAACTGGACGTGTCCCGCGCGACGCGCCTCGTCGCCGCGATCGGCGGCAACGAACCCGACGCGTTCGCCGGCGAAATCCTGAGGCTGTTCGACGATGCACTGTCGATCACGCAGTGCACGATCTTCGCGTACGAGTTCGGCAACCGCCCGCGCACGCTGTCCGTCGCCGATCATCGCGGCGGCCGCTATCTGCGCGACGTCGCCGACACGTACGCGCGACACTTCTACGCACTCGACGGCAACCAGCCGATCGTCTCGGCCGCCCGGCGCGGCACGCACCGGCACGGCGTGCTGCTGCACCAGCAGGCCGGCGACGAGATCGATCACGAAGCGTATCGCGCGGCGTGCTATCGCGGCCCCGACGTATCCGACCGGCTCGCGTTGCTGATGCAGCCCGACGATGCAACCTGGCTGTCGATCAACCTGTATCGCGCGCATCGCAGCGGCGCATTCCAGCCGCGCGAGATCGCGACGATCGAGGCGCTCGCGCCGCTGATCGCGCAGGCCGCCAAGCATCACTACGCGCTGGCCGGCGCGGCGCAGATCGGCATCCCGCAACGCATGCTCGCGCGACTGCGTCATGCGTGCCCGGCATTGTCGAAGCGCGAACTCGACGTGTTGCGCGGCGTGCTCGAAGGCCAGACCGCGCATGACATCGGCGAGACGATGGGCGTAAAGGCGTCGAGCGTCGTGACCTATCAGAAACGCGCGTATCGGCGCCTCGGCATTTCGAGCCAGCGAGAACTGTTCGCGCTGTGCATGCAGCCCTGAAACGCGTCGGCTCGCACCGGGCGTAGCGCGACCGCCGCCGTACCCGAAATGGGGACAACGGCGGCACGACCGGCTTCCATACTGGATCGACCAGCTGCCCACATCGCTTCACCGATGCGGGCACGTCGAACCGGACCACCCTGGAAGCCAACGATGGATATCGACTTCAAGCCCTACCCGTTCGTCGCCGAGCGCCATCCCGCGCATCTGCCGGAGCGTGACGGCGGCATCGACACGCGCCGGCATCGCGTCGCGATCGTCGGCGGCGGCCCCGTGGGCCTCGCCGTCGCGCTCGGCCTCGCGAATCACGGCATCCGCAGCGTGCTGATCGAAGCCGACGATTCGGTCTGCCACGGCAGCCGCGCCATCTGCATCTCGCGCCGCAGCCTCGAGATCGTCGAGCGGCTCGGCGCGCTCGACGATTTCCTGCGCACGGGGCTCCCATGGACCGGCGGCCGCAGTTTCTACCGGCGCGACGAAGTGCTGCATTTCACGATGCCGCAGGACGCGAACCAGAAGCTGCCACCGATGGTGAATCTCGCGCAATATCACATCGAACAATTCCTGCTCGATGCCGCGCTGCGCCAGCCCGACCTGATCGAGATCCGCTGGCAGACGAAGGTGACCGGCGTGACGCGGCTGCCGGACGGTGTGCGCATCGACGTCGACACGCCGCTCGGCGGCTACGCATTCGATGCCGACTGGGTCGTTGCGTGCGACGGCGGCCGCAGCACGATGCGCGACGCGCTCGGCCTGTCGCTGCGCGGCACGACCTACGAGGGCCGCTACGTGATCGTCGACATCGCGCTCGACAGCGACCGGCCGACCGAACGCCTGGCCTACTTCGATCCGTCGTCGAATCCGGGCTCCACCGTGCTCGTCCACAAGCAGCCCGACAACGTATGGCGGATCGACTACCAGTTGCGTGACGACGAGGATCCCGCAGCGGCCGTGAAGCCGGAGAACGTGATCCCGCGCGTGCAGGACCTGCTCGACATGATGGGCGAGCGCGGCGCGTGGTCGCCCATCTGGATCACGATCTACAAGGCGAACGCGCTGACGCTCGAACGCTACCGGCACGACCGCGTGCTGTTCTGCGGCGATGCCGCGCATCTCGTGCCAATCTTCGGCGTGCGTGGCGCGAATTCGGGTATCGACGATGCCGACAATGTCGCGTGGAAGCTCGCGTACGTGATCCGCGGCATCGCGTCGGACGCGCTGCTCGACAGCTACTCGGACGAGCGCGTGTTCGCGGCGCACGAGAACCTGCGCTACGGCACGAAGAGCACCGAGTTCATGGCGCCGCCGTCGTTTGCGTTCGCGCTGATGCGCAAGGCCGTGCTGACGCTCGCGGTGCGGCATCCGGCACTGCGTTCGCTGATCAACCCGCGCCAGACATCGGCCATCGCGTATGCCAGGTCGCCGCTCAACACGGCCGAACGCGACACCTTCGCGGCCGGCCCGGCGCCCGGCACGGTGCTCCCCGAGTGTCCGTTGACGCTGTACGGGGCGCATGGCGACGATACGCACCGCGGCCACCTGACCGATCTCGTCGCGCCGCGCTTCACCGCGTTCTGCTTCACGGCGGACGGCGTGCCCGATCCATCGCTCGCCGCGCTCGAGCCACGCCTGCAGGCAGCGCACATACCGTTCGCGCTCGTCACGCTCGCCCGGCATGCGGCGACCGTACGGCATCCGGCCTGCCGCGGCCACGACGACGACGGGCGGCTGTTCGACATGTACGGCGCACGCGACGGCACCGTCTATCTCGTGCGTCCGGACGGGCACGTGCTCGGTCGCTGGCACGATGCGCGGGCCGACGACGTGAGCGCCGCACTCGATCGCGCGCTCCATCCGCACGCTTCGATCGAAACCGATCTTCAGGAGACCGCATGATGACGGACACCGAACGCGACACGCTCTACACCGCTCTGTGCCACACGATGACCCGGATCGGTGAAGCCGATGCGTCGCTCTTCCTCGCCCGTTTGGCGCTGCTGTCGATCGAGGCGATCGACGATGCCGCGACCGTCGCGCGACTGATCGCCGACGCAGCCGACGGACTGCCGGAGGCCACCCTGCCCACGACGACGCACGAGAGATAACGCGTTCGACCGATGAGCCGCAGCGGCAACCCGATTCTTACAAATTCATTTCGCCATGCGTCTCGTGCGCACGAATCGTGCCGTACGCAGACAAATCACCTGGAAAATCTGCTTAAGGGTGCATAACATTACTTAACGATTCTGACCCGTCTATCGCGTTACATTGCGTGGGCGGCGCGGCGGTCGCAGCCGCTTTCAACCAGCTTGCGGCGCGCGGCGGCCGGTACGCGGTCATTTCGACTCAACCCAAGGAGAGGACCACCATGACTCATGGCTTGATTATGTGGCTCATCATCGGCGCGATCGCCGGCTGGCTTGCCGGCTTGCTCGTGAAGGGCGGCGGCTTCGGGCTGATCGTCGACATCATCGTCGGGATCGTCGGCGCGGTGATCGGCGGCTGGCTTGCCGGGTTGCTCGGCATCAGCATCGGCAGCGGCTTCATCGGTTCGGTGATCGTCGCGGTCATCGGCGCGGTGATCCTGCTGTTCGTGATCCGGCTATTCAGGCGAGCGGCCTGACGTTTCTCTCCACGCGCCTTCGGGCGCGTTTTCGCATCGGGCCGGCGCGCGGCCGGTTCGCCGCGCGCCGCCCGCTGCGTCACCGCTTCGCGTGCTGCAGCCAGCCGTCGAGCACGTCGGCCGTCAGCAAGCCGCTGCGCGCGTCACGCACGCCCTCGCGCCCGATCCACACGGTGCGCGGCATCTCCCCTCGCCATCCCGCATCGAGCGCCGTTCGCAGCCGCTCGGGCATCGGCTCCGCGTTCGCATACTGCGCGACCTGCGGCGGCAGATTCATCTGCGCCAGCGCCTGCGCGATCGCCGCACCGTTGTCGTCGTACGCATCCATCGCGACCATCGCGAGCTGCACGCCCGGATGACGGCGCTGCCACGCGACCAGATGCGCGGCGTTCTCGCGACAGTATCCGCAATCGAGCGACCAGATCTCGACCGCCAGCGGCCGCTCGCGCGCCGCCGCGTACAGGCGCGCGACGTCCGCCGCGCGCAACGGCTGCAATGCACCGCCGCCCGCCCATGCGGGCAGGCTCGCGAGCACGATGCCGAGCCATGCCATCAGCCGCTTCATTGCACTCCCTCCACGGCGATCAGCCGATAGCCGTCGTTGCGCGTGCGCCACGACAGGTAGATGCGGCCCGCATCGTCGAGCAATTGCGGGTTGTCGCTCGCGCCCGCCGTCGACGCGATCACGCGCGGCGCCGACCAGTGCTCGCCGCGGTCATCCGACCGACGCAGCTTGATCTGCATCGTGTCGCCGTCGAACGCCTTCCAAGCGAGCCACACGACGTCGCCGTGCGCGACGAGCGCCGCATGCGACGCCTGCTCGCCGGGCACCGCGGGATTCGCGCCGAATGCCCACGGTGTACCGCGCGGCTGGCCATCGGCGCCGATGCGCGAATAGAACACGTCGGCGCGACCGTCGACGACGCCGAACCACGCCACATGTCGCGTGCCGTCCGGCGTGATCGCGAGCGCCGGCCCGTGTTCGGGGCACGCCTCGACGTGCCAGTTCGAGAACGTCGCGCGTATCGGCAGGACCGGCTCGGACGCCGATACGGGCAGCACCGCGAGCGCGTGATCGCGGATCTGCCCCGGGAACACGTTGCGCCACACGGCCTCGATGCGCCCGGCCGGATCGATCGCCATCGCGATCCGGCAGCATTCGCAGGTGTGGTCGGTCACCTTGCGCTCGGGGTCGAACGACGCGCCGCCGTCGCGTGACACCGCGTAGTAGACGGCCGCGCCTTCGTACGTCTGCCCGGCCGCCTTCGCCGCGACGAGATCACGCTTGTCGATCCATGCGATCGCGATGTTGCCGGCGGGATCGACGGCCATCATGTCGAAGCGGTGCGTGATCGCCTGCCGGTCGCGATGCACGGTCACGGGCACGCTCCATGTCGCGCCGCCGTCGAGCGAGCGCGAGAAGCGCACCATGCCGGTGTACGGCGCATCGAGCGGCATCGACCACGACACGTACACCGCGCGCCCGTCCGGGCTCGTCGCGAGCTTCGGGCGATTCTCGGCGCTCGTGTAGATCGGCTCGGGCATCGCATTGACGGTGACGGGCGCGGACAGCGTGCGCCCGGCGTCGTCGGAATGCGCGACGACGACATGCGCGCCTTCGACCCATGCGACCCACAGCCGATGACGCGTATCGAACGCGGCGCCCGTCGCGAGCGGCTGCTTCTGCTGCGCGGGCGTCGCCTGCATGCTCGTGTGCGCGGCGTGCGGATCGGCGGCTTTCGGCACGCTGGACGCATCATGCGCGCCGGCGGTCGAGAGCGCCGCGAGCCACAGCGCGCAGCCCGCCGCGAACGATCTCACAGCGACCATTTCAGTTCTCCATAGAAAGTGCGGCCCGGATACGGGTGGAACGTGTAGTAGCGGCGGTCCGTCAGGTTGTCGATGCCGGCCGACGCGGTCCAGTGACGATCGAAGCGGTAGCGTGCCTTCAGATCGACGACCGTGAACGAGCTCGTGCCGCCGTAGACGTCCGGATTCACGTCGCTGTTGTCGAGCGTGTTGTACTGGCGGCCCGAGTAGCGCACGCCGACGCTCGCGAGCCAGTGCTCGTCGAAGCGATACGACGCGAGCAGGTTCGCGCGCATGCGCGGAATGCGCGGGAAACGCGACCCGACGTAGGCCGGGTTCGCGGCATCGGCAAGGATCTGCGCGTTGCTCGCCGACACGTTCGCGTCGAGGTTGAGCCCGCGCAGCCCGACGTTCTCGCCGCTGAACGCGAGCTCGACGCCACGCACGCGCACGCGGTCGACGTTCGAGATGTTGGTGACGGTCGTCGCGCCCGACGCCGTCGTCTGGCTGTAGATCGAATCGCGCAGGTCGCTCTGGAACACGCTGGCGCGCACGACGCCGACGCCCACGTCGCGTTCGGCCGTGAAATCCCAGTCGATCGCCTTTTCGGGCCGCAGGTTCGGATTGTTGTTGACGATCGCGTTGTTCGAAATCGTGCCCTGGAACAGCTCGCCGACCGTCGGAAACCGCGTGCCGGTCGCGAACGACAGCCGGAAGCGCCAGACTTCCGTCGCGTCCCACTGCAGCGCGACTTTCGGCGACAGCGCATTCGCGCTCCGGTCCGCATAGCCGAACGTGCCTTTCGCATTGCCGAGCGCGCCGCCGTACGCATCCCAGCGCTCGTAGCGCAGCCCGAGCGTCGCGAGCCAGCCCGGCGCGAAGCGCCACGCGTCCTGCCCGAACAGCGCCTGCGTGCGCGTGTCGCCACGATAGACGCTCGCGAGCGACGTGGTCGGCCCGGCCAGCCAGTCGGCGGTGTTGTACGTGACGTTGCGCAGGAAGTAGTTGTCGTAGTGATAGCCGAACGTGAACGTATGGCCTTTCACTTCCGGCGCCTCGGCCTTCAGGTCGAGCGTGCGCCAGCCGGTGCCGTCGCCCTGGAACAGCGTGCCGGCCCCACCCTGCACGGTCGAGGCCGCGCGCAGCACGTCGCGCGACACGTCGTACGCGGATACCACGCCCGACAACCGCCAGCCGGAATCGAGCCGGCCGTTCAGCCCGAGCGCGTACAGCCAGTTCTCCTGGTCGCCACGCTGCGGCGCGAACGCGTTCGGCGCGACGGTCATGTTCTGCCCGCCGATCGACACGTTGCCGCCGTAGACCGGATTGCCCGTCGCATCGCGCAGGAAGGTCTCGCCGTGCTGCCGGTAATGGTTCTCCCAATGCCCGAGCGTCAGCGTCGCATCGACGTGATCGGTGAACGCATAGCCCATCCGGACCGTCTCGTTGAGCTGCTCGGTCCGCTCGATCGTCTGCGCGCCGACGATGGTCCGCGGCTTGCCGTTGGGGCCGATGTCGGTCGCGGCGCCCGTCACGGGCACGGCGGCGCCCAGCCTCGGGTTGTAGGCCGAAGCGGGGCTCGCATACTGCATCGGCTGGCCGTTGTTCTCCAGCCGGTCGAGCGACAGCGCGAACCAGAACCGGCCGACGCGGTTCGCGATCCGCGCGGTCTGATGATTGCCGCCGAGGCTATCGGCAAAGCCGTAGCCGTCGTGGTAGCGCTGCGTGAAAAACTGCGTCGACAGCGACGCCTCGAGCTGTTCCGGGCGGCGCGTGGTGAGCAGCACGGTCGAGCCGATCGAATTGCCCGGATACAGCGCGGAAAAGGGGCCATAGAGCACGTCGACGCGCGCGATGTCGTCGGGCGGAATCAGCGACCAGCGCGGCGGGTACGCGTAGCTCGACCCGAGCAGGTTCGACAGCAGCACGCCGTCGGCATAGACGAGCCCGCGCGCGCTCTGCAGTTCGTTGAAGTCGCGGCCCGCGAAGATGCTGTTGCGGTCACCGATGTAGCGCTTGCGGACCATCAGGTTCGGCGCGTACTTCAGCGCGTCCTCGGTGGTGACGTTGGTGTGCGCATCGATCTGCTCGCGGGTGATCGACGTGACGACGGCCGGCGTATCCGGGTCGACCGGTTGCCGCTGCGCGGTCACGCTGACGGCGCTCAGCGTGTCGCCGGCCGGTGTGGCCGATGCCGCGACACCGGCGGAAGCCGGCGTGGCGATGGCGGAACGATCGGCGTCGCCGCCGCGGGCGGCCTCGGCGCGTGCATCGTCGGTCGAAGCCGCGTGAGCGGCCGGCCATGCGAAAGCGGTCGCGCATGCGAGCGCGAGCCGGCAGCGCGACGGCCGCGCGGCAAAGGTAGACGACATGAGTGAATTCCTGAAAACGTGATCGGACGCCGCCGGACACGGGTGCGCGAGCCGCGCACGAACGACGCGACGCGCGGACCGGGGCCGCGGGCGGCTCGCGCGCCACCAGGGCGCGCGGACGACATCAATCAGATCGGGAGGTTTTCAGGCGGGGCGCGCGGCTGCGCGAGACGGATGCCCTTGCGGGGTACATCGGGAACGACCGGCGCGGCCACCCGATACGCGAACGTCCGCACGAAGCCCGGCATCGCGGGCAGGCTCGTGCCCAGCGCGACGTTCGCCGCGAAGCCGGGGCAGTACACGCAGTGCGGGACGCCGGCATGGTCGAACGACGACGTGTCGCGGTCGTCGCCCGCTTGTGCGAGCACGACCTGACGGGCGCCCGCTGCACTGCACAATTCGAGCGTGAGTGCGCCGGAGCCGCTCGACGCGAGACGCGCGTAGCCGACGACGGGCGACAGTACGTTCAGTACCAGCGCCAGCCATACGAGGCCGATCCATCGCGTCGTTCGTCTCATCGCGGTCCAGGAAAAAGTGCGCGCAAGTATAACAAGCGGCCCGATTGTTGCCGATCGTGCAGCGTGCAATACCGGGCATCGCACCGCGCGCCGGAACGCATGTGCCGTTAATACAACAGAGACAAAATCTAACGATTCGCCGCTGGCATAAATCCGAGCGCGAGGTTGATAATCATTGAACCTGCTGGAGAAACGATCATGGACGAAAGACCCACTCGCATGCCACCGCCCGAGCAAGTGATGAGCCCGGATCCGGAACCCGTCGGCGTGGAATTCCTCGCCGAGCTGCCCGAGCACGTTCGGGCATTCTTCGACGAGCAGCACAAGCTGTACTCGCCGAAGTGAACGTCAGTTCGGTTCTGTAACCGCCACGTGTCGATCATCGCTATCGTGCGGTTCATCCGTGCGCTTCGCGCGCAATTCGCCTCGCACCCGGGCCGCAACAGCCTGACGGTGCCGGATCAGCTCGCCTGCTGATTCTCCTGTCGCGACGCTACGCCGCGCGACTGTCTTCGTCTATCCTTCTGGTTTTCCACGTCCGGCCCGCCCGGGTCTCCCGATCGTTCCGATGAAGCAAGCCATTCGTGCCAGCCTCGCTGTCGCCGCGCTCGGCGTCGCCCTCCTTTCGTCTCCGCATCCCGCCCGGGCAGACGGCGACGACACCGCCCTCACCAACATCGTGGCGCTCGCGTCGCAGCGCCTCGCGCTCGCCGAACCGGTCGCGCGCTGGAAATGGGCGAATCACAAGGCCATCGAGGACCGGCCGCGCGAAGCGGCCCTGCTCACGGCGGTCGAACAGCGCGCCGTTCAGGCCGGCATCGATCCCGCGTTCGCCCGTACGTTCTTCGAGGACCAGATCACGGCGAGCAAGGACGTGCAGAATGCACTGTTCGCGACCTGGCGCACGACGCGGCCGCCGGAAGGCACACCGCCCGATCTCGCGACCAGCACGCGGCCGGCGCTCGATCGGCTGACGCAGAAAATGCTGACCGGTCTCGCGCAGGTCGCCCCGCTACGCGCGGCGCCCGATTGCCAGGCGCGGCTCGCGCGCAGCATCGCGAACTGGAAGACGCTCACCCGCTACGATTCCACGCAGACGCAGGCACTCGATACCGCGCTGTCGCACGTCTGCTCCGCCGGCGGAGCCAGCGCGATCGGCTGACGCGCCGTGGCGCTCAATCCGCCGGCGTGAGCGCCATGAGCGGAATCACCTGCAGGCCGCGCGCGAGATGCGTCTGCAGCAGGCGATGGGTGAAGGGTTCGAACACACTGGCCGCCGCGTCGGCCACGAGCCGCGCGGCCGCATCGAGCGATTCCGCCGAACCGAGATAGCACCAGCCGTCGATCACATGAAACAGGCGGCGCTCGCCGTTCGCCTCGAACGCGACGGCGCCTTCGAACGGCCAGGGCGCGCCACCCGCGCGGGTAGCGTCGGCCGTGGGGCGCCGGTTGTACGACGGGCGCAACCGGGCAATCCATTGCGCTTCGGCGAGCATCGCCCCCAGCTCGTTGCCGGTCTCGCGCCATTCGACACGGCGCACCTGCTGCGCCAGCCGCATTTCCTTCGACGACCGGCGTTCGCCGGTCAACAGCGCACGCAGCCGCTGCCGCACGCGCACGCTGCGGCCGACATACAGCGCTTCGTCACGCTCCCCGAACAACGCATACGCGCCGCACCCTGCCGGCGCGGTATCCAGCCACGCCTCGGTCAGATCGCCGCCCAGACGGAAGTGACGCGTCGTCCGCGCGATCTGGTCGCGCAGCCGCTCGAGCGGCACGATCTCGTGCAACTGGCGCCAGAACTGCCAGAGCAGGTCGGCATCGGCCAGCGCCCGGTGGCGCGCGGCCGGAACGAGCCCATGCCGTTCGATCAGCGCATCGAGCCCGTGCCGCGATTCGCGCGGAAACAGCGCGCGCGACAGCCGCACCGTGCAGAGCACATCGGGATTGAAGGCCAGCCCGGCGCGCTCGAACTCGGCGCGCAGGAAACCGCGGTCGAAGCTCGCGTTGTGCGCGACGAACAGCTTCCCGTCGAGCCGCTCGAACAACGCCGGCGCGAGCGACGCGAACGTCGGCGCGTCGCGCACCATCGCGTCGGAGATGCCCGTCAGTTGCTGGATGAACGGCGGGATCGCCTGCCCCGGATTGACGAGACTCGTCCACGTCGACACGCCGAGCGGTCCGATTTCGACCACGCCGATTTCGGTGATGCGGTGGTCGGCGGACGAGCCGCCGGTGGTTTCGAGGTCGACGAAGACGAGCGGCTGTTCGCTGGCGGGATCGGACGGACGGGAATCGGACATGAAAAGACTGGGAAACGATGCTTCCGTGAGTATGCACCGGCGGGCGTACTCGCGGCCAGCCCGGACCGGTTTGCTCCGTCCCCGGAAAACAAAAAGCCCCCGCGATGCGGGGGCCGGACGTGATCGGCGATGCGTGGCGCGTCAGACCGCCTGGATATTCGCTGCCTGCTTGCCTTTCGGGCCGACCTTGACGTCGAACGAGACACGCTGGTTTTCCTTCAGCGTCTTGAAGCCGTCCATCCGGATTTCGGAAAAGTGCGCAAACAAATCTTCACCGCCATTGTCCGACGTAATAAAGCCAAAACCTTTAGCATCGTTAAACCATTTCACGATACCGGTATCCATGTCTTCGTTCCCCACTCGATAAGATCAAAAAAGCTATTTTTATAGCCGTTACCCGAAATCCCGAAACATTGCGCCAGCACCCGCAC
This sequence comes from Burkholderia sp. 9779_493, assembly GCF_015712215.1. Classification (NCBI taxonomy): domain Bacteria; kingdom Pseudomonadati; phylum Pseudomonadota; class Betaproteobacteria; order Burkholderiales; family Burkholderiaceae; genus Burkholderia; species Burkholderia sp. 9779_493. Next base: position 150,839 of record NZ_JACCQA010000004.1, on the reverse strand, counting down.
CAGCACGCCGCCCGAGGACGGAGTGCTGACTTTATAAATTGGACAATCCGGGTGCGTCAAGAAAATTTTTGGCGACCGTTTTATCGAAAAGACGCTAATAGCACTGGAATCGGTACACCATCGCCTTTGATTAATTGATTCGCATCAAAAACCTGTCAATATTACCGGGACCGGATCGCCAATAATCCGGGGCGTGAAATTCCTACCGGGGACAAATCGATTCGGTAAAATCCTCGGGTTTTTTCCGGGTTGCAGAAATGCGGGGACGTTGCGATCCTGAATCAACACCGGAAGGAAGGAGAGGGTCATGTGGCTGGACGGAATCAAGCGCTTCGCGAGCCGGCTCGGACGCGTACGTCGCAAGTCCCGCGCCCTGGCCGAGTCCGCGCGCGAAGCGCCGTGCGACACCGAATTCGATATGACGTGGCACGGCGATCACTGGCAGAACCTGCTCGCATCGCCTCTCGATGCCCGTCACTACGTGATGGAAGACTGGACCTACACGCCGCCGCCGATCGAGGCAGAAGAAGCCGTGCCCGCGGGCAAGCGCAAGCGCCGCTCGTACACGCAGTAGCGCACCGGGCAGCAGGGCAAAAAAAAGCGCGACTGGGAAGTCGCGCCGACAAAGGTTTGGAGATCTTTTCCGTCAACGAAAAAGTCTGCTTCGGAAAGCAGAGATCGCAGTATAACGAGAGAACTACCTTTCATTATCCATGCTCCACACAAACCTCTATTGCCGATGTGTCAATAATCGCGCTATAGCTGCCGCCGCCCGTTGCTGACCGTCTGTCGCAATCGCGCAACGCCCGTTACGTAGTCCTGAGTTCCATTTCATTTCGCTGCACTGCCACAAACCCTTGCGGAGCAACCGTTTGCGCGCTTTTTTCGATTTTTGCGGATTCCAAAATACATTGTTTCTTAAAGTGTGAGCCGTCCCCGCTTCGCGCCCTCCGTACACTGCACATGGCTTTCTGATAAGCGCACCGCCGTTCTGCGGGACCGGCTACAGCGTCAAGCAAAACACGGCCAGTCCGCCGCAGGTTCGATCGACATCATCCTGTTTGGAGACAGATCCATGAAAAAAACCCTGATCGTCACCGCGTTGTCGGGTGTATTCGTTACCGCAGCCCATGCTCAAAGCAGCGTTACGCTGTACGGCCTGATCGACGCAGGCATCACCTATACGAACAATCAGGGCGGCCACAGCTCGTGGTCCGAACGCAGCGGCCAGATCAACGGGAGCCGCTGGGGTCTGCGCGGCACGGAAGATCTCGGCGGCGGCCTGAAAGCGATCTTCGTGCTGGAAAACGGCTTCAACATCGCCAACGGCACGCTCGGCCAGAATGGCCGCGAGTTCGGCCGCCAGGCATTCGTCGGCCTGTCGCAGGAGCAGTTCGGCGCCATCACCCTCGGTCGCCAATACGATAGCGTCGTCGACTATATCGGCCCGCTGTCGCTGACCGGCACGCAATTCGGCGGCACCCAGTTTGCCCACCCGTTCGATAACGACAACCTGAACAATTCGTTCCGGATCAACAACGCCGTCAAATATACGAGCGTCAATTTCGGCGGGCTGAAGTTCGGGGCGTTGTACGGCTTCTCGAACAGCAGCCAGTTCTCGAACAACCGTGCATACAGCGCGGGGGTGTCGTACACCTACGCCGGCTTCAATATCGGCGCCGGCTATCTGCAGCTGAACAACGACATCTCGGGGCTCACGTCGGCCGCGGTCACCAACGGCGCCGGCGCGGTGGCAGGCGACAACACGTTCGTCGGCAAGCGTCAGCGCGTGTTCGGCGGTGGCCTGAACTACACGTTCGGTCCGGCAACGGCCGGCTTCGTCTTCACGCAATCGCGCGTGAACCGGGCGCTCGGCATCTCTGCCGGTGCGTCGGGCGTGTCGACCGGCCTGGGTCTCAACGGCACGTTTGCCCGCTTCAACAACTACGAAGTGAACGCGCGCTACGCGCTCACGCCGGCGTTGTCGCTGGCCGGGTCGTACACGTACACCGCGGGCTTCCTGGACGGCCGTCATCCGGGCTGGAATCAGTTCAACCTGCAGACCGACTATGCGCTGTCCAAGCGGACCGACGTGTATGTGCAAGGCGTGTATCAGCGCGTCAGCACGGACGGCCTGGGCATCGGCGCCTATGTCAATGGCCTCGGTGGCGCTTCGTCGAGCAACAAGCAGATCGCCGTGACCGCCGGCCTGCGTCACCGTTTCTGAGCCACCGGCACCGCACCATACACCGGAACGGAAAAGCGCCCCGTCGGGGCGCTTTTTCTTTGCCGTGCCGCACCGTCGACGCTCAGGCGTCGCCCCGTGCCGGATACCGGACGTCGAGTATGTCGATCGGCTGGGGGCCCGCCGGCGTCATCAGCGTGACGGTATCGCCGATCTTCGCCTTGATCAGCGCACGCGCGACCGGCGAAATCCAGCTGACGCAGCCGCGGTCGAGATCGACCTCGTCGATCCCGACGATCGTCACCGTATGATCCTCGCCGTCCGGCGTCTCGTAATCGACCGTCGCGCCGAAAAACACCTGGTCGACATTCTCCTGTCGGCTCGCGTCGACGACTTCCGCGAGGTCGAGCCGCTTCGTCAGGAAGCGGATGCGGCGATCGATCTCGCGAAGCCGCCGCTTGCCGTAGATGTAGTCACCGTTCTCCGACCGGTCACCGTTCGATGCGGCCCACGACACGAGCCGCACGACTTCGGGACGCTCGACGTCGATCAGGTTCAGCAGCTCGTCCCTCAGCCGCTTGTGGCCGGCCGGCGTGATGTAGTTCTTCGCGCCCGCCGGAATCGCGGGTTGAGCCGGGTCGAGATCGTCGTCGTCACCGTCCGACTCTTTGACAAACGCCTTGTTCATGATGCAGATTCAACGTGGATGACTGATCCCCCCAAGGGTACACGAAGGGGGCCGGCCAAGGTCATGCACCCTAATTCGCGAATAAGGCTTCCCTTTTTATACGACTCTGCTATACTTCCGCTTCTGCGTGCGGCTGTAGCTCAGTTGGATAGAGTACTTGGCTACGAACCAAGGGGTCGTGGGTTCGAATCCTGCCAGCCGCGCCACTTTTTCGAGGGCCTTCCCAACCGAAGGCCCTTTCAGTTCGAAGCAGTAGAAGTTTGTTGTTGCGTGCGGCTGTAGCTCAGTTGGATAGAGTACTTGGCTACGAACCAAGGGGTCGTGGGTTCGAATCCTGCCAGCCGCGCCACTTTTTTGGGGGCCTTCCCATCGCAGAAGGTTCCGACAGTTGAAGCAGTACCGTTTTGCGTGCGGCTGTAGCTCAGTTGGATAGAGTACTTGGCTACGAACCAAGGGGTCGTGGGTTCGAATCCTGCCAGCCGCGCCACCTTAAAAGGGCTTTCCTCCGGGAAAGCCCTTTTTCTTTTTGCGCCCCTCCTTCGTTCGCGCCATCATCCGCACGCCTTGGGCAAAGCACCGGCAACGTCGCGCGCGCTTTCGCCGGCCCCAATGAAAACGGCGGCCATCGGCCGCCGTCCGTCGATCAACGCATTCACCCGCGAGGGTGCGCGTCAGCGTCAGTAATCCTGCCGCTCGCGCTCGATTCGCATCCCGCCGTCATGGCGCGCATGCGCACCGTCGTCAGTCGAGCGCTCGCGCATGATCCGCATCACGTCCGGATTGGTTCTCACGCGCCGCATCACGTTCGCGAGGTGCACGCGGTCGCTGACCTGGATCACGAAGCGCAGCACCGTCGATTCGTGCGTCAGATCCTCGTCCATCGCAATATGGACGATGTTCGCGTCGGCCGACGTGATGTCCGCGGCGACGCGCGCGAAGATGCCCTTCGTATTCTTCACGAGCGCCTTCACCGCGACATCGAACAGACGGCCCGGCTGCGGCGCCCATTCGACGTCGATCCAGCGGCCCGGATCGCGGCGATGGATGCGCTGCGCGACCCGGCAATCCGTCGTATGAATCGCCATGCCCAGACCGATGCCGATGTAACCCATGATCGCGTCACCCGGAATCGGCCGGCAGCATGCGGACAACTGCACGGACATCCCTTCGGTGCCGGTGATCACGACCGGCGGCGCATGATGCGCGGGATGCCGCTCGGACTTCGGCAGATCGTCGTCCGCATCGCGGCCGCTCATCAGCACCTCGATGCGCTTGGCCATCACCGCGGCGACGCGACGGCCGAGACCGATGTCCGCGAAGATTTCCTGACGGCTCTTGTTGCCCGTCCACTGCACGAGCTTCTCCCACACTTCCGGCTCGACGTCGGCCAGCGCGAGACCATAGCCCTTCAGGCTCTGGTCGACGAGCCGCTCGCCCAGCTGCACGGACTCGTTCAGGCGCATCGTCTTCAGGTAGTGACGGATCGCCGAGCGCGCCTTGCCGGTACGCACGAAGCCCAGCCACGCGGGGTTCGGCTTCGAATACGGCGCGGTGATCACCTCGACGATGTCGCCGCTCTTCAATTCGGTGCGCAACGGCAGCAGCTCGTTGTTGATCTTCACGGCCACGCACTGGTTGCCGAGATCGCTGTGGATCGAATACGCGAAATCGAGCGCCGTCGCGCCGCGCGGCAGCGCCATGATCTTCGACTTCGGCGTGAACACGTAGACCGCATCGGGGAACAGGTCGATCTTCACGTGCTCGAGGAACTCGCTCGAATCGCCGGCCTCGCTCTGGATGTCGAGCAGCGACTTCAGCCACTGGTGCGCGCGCTTCTGCACGTCGCTGAGATCCGCGCTGCCGTTCTTGTACAGCCAGTGCGCGGCGACGCCCGCCTCGGCGATCTCGTGCATCTTGCGCGTACGCACCTGGAACTCGATCGGCGCGCCGAACGGGCCGACGAGCGTCGTGTGCAGCGACTGATAGCCGTTGATCTTCGGGATCGCGATGTAATCCTTGAACTTGCCGGGCACCGGCTTGTACAGCGCATGCAGCGCGCCGATGCACGTGTAGCAGTCGAGCGGGCTGTCGACGACGACACGGAAGCCGTACACGTCGAGCACCTGCGAGAACGACAACTGCTTGTCGCGCATCTTGCGATAGACGCTGTAGATGGTTTTCTCGCGGCCGGTGATCTCAGCGTCGATCTTCGCGTCGGCCATCGCGCGCTGCGCGGCCTCGAGGATCTTGCTGATCACTTCGCGGCGATTGCCGCGCGCGGCCTTCACGGCTTTCTCGAGCGTCGCGTAGCGATGCGGGTTGAAGTTCGCGAAGCTCATGTCCTGCAGCTCGCGATACGTGTTGTTCAAGCCGAGCCGGTGCGCGATCGGTGCGTAGATGTCGAGCGTTTCCCGCGCGACGCGGCGGCGCTTTTCCATCGGCACCGCGCCGAGCGTACGCATGTTGTGCAGGCGATCGGCGAGCTTGACGAGAATGACGCGCACGTCGCGCGCCATCGCGAGCAGCATCTTGCGGAAGTTTTCCGCCTGCGCTTCCTCGCGGCTGCGGAATTCCATCTTGTCGAGCTTCGACAGGCCGTCGACCAGCTCGGCGACCTTCGGGCCGAATCGCTCGGCCAGCTCGTTCTTGGTCACGCCCTGGTCTTCCATCACGTCGTGCAGCAACGCGGCCATCACGGCCTGCGCGTCGAGCTTCCAGCCGGCGCAGATTTCCGCGACGGCGACGGGATGGGTGATGTAGGGCTCGCCGCTCTGGCGATATTGACCGAGGTGGGCTTCGTCGCTGAAGTGGAACGCCGCCTTGACCTCTTTGATTTCGTCCGGACCGAGATACTCGGCAAGCGCGGCGGTCAGTTTCGCGATCGAAACGACGCCGTGCTTGCGCGGCTGCTCCGGCGTGGCGGTCGGCCCGAACAGATGCCGGAAGGACTGTTCGAGGACCGCGTCGATGTACTGGCGCGCAGGCGACTGGGCCGTGGCTTCGGTGGTCGAATCCGCGGAGGCGGACGATGGGGTGGTGCTCATATTCGCCTCCAGGTCGAGTCGTTGCGCGCGTGGACTACATGGCTGGAACGGGCCGGATGCGCGTTACACCGGCACCTTCTTCAGCATCTCGACGCCGACCTGGCCGGCAGCGATTTCGCGCAGCGCGACGACGGTCGGCTTGTCGCGGCTTTCGATTTTCGGCGTATGGCCTTGCGCGAGCTGCCGCGCGCGATAGGTGGCGGCGAGCGCCAGTTCGAAGCGGTTCGGGATTTGCTTCAGGCAGTCTTCGACGGTAATGCGAGCCATGTTGGTAATTCCTTCTGAATATAGTCCTTATTCTACCTTATGTCCCTCGTGCCCCGCGTCATTCCGCGTGGGGCAGATGGACGCCGAGGTCGATGAACAGCTCCGTGTGTCGCGCGTACTGCGAAGCAAAACGCAGGCGCGTCGCCGCGACGATGCATTCGAGTTCCGCGAGCGCACGCTCGAAATTCTCGTTGATCACCACGTATTCCGCTTCCGACGCGTGCGCAATCTCGCTGCCGGCGGCCAGCAGGCGTCGCGTGATCACGTTCGGTTCATCCTGGCCGCGCTTCTTCAGGCGCTCCTCGAGGGCGTCGAGCGACGGCGGCAGGATGAAGATGCCGACCGCGTTGCGGAACTGCTTCTTCACCTGCAACGCACCCTGCCAGTCGATTTCGAGCAGCACGTCGTGACCGTTCTTCATCTGCTCTTCGATCCAGACGCGCGACGTGCCGTAGTAGTTGCCGTGCACTTCAGCGCTCTCGAGGAATTCGTGCGCCGCGTGACGCGCGCGGAAATCCTCGACGGTCGTGAAGTGGTAGTGCTGGCCGTCCTGCTCGCCCGGGCGCGGCTTGCGCGTCGTGTACGAGATCGACAGGCAGATGTCGCTGTCCTTCGACAGCAGCGCGTTCACGAGCGTCGACTTGCCGGCGCCCGACGGCGCGACGACCATGAACAGGTTGCCGGGATAGACGCCGCCATGCAGCGAATGCGACGCGTGGCCGTCGCGGTTAAGGTCGGTCATGTTGCTGTTACTCCAGGTTTTGCACTTGCTCGCGCATCTGCTCGATCAGCAGCTTCAGCGCCATCGACGCATCGGCGAGTTCCTTCGCCGCCGCCTTCGAGCCGAGCGTGTTCGCTTCGCGATTCAGTTCCTGCATCATGAAGTCGAGACGCTTGCCGACGCGGCCGCCCTTCTCGATCACGTGACGCGTTTCGTTCAGGTGCGCGGTGAGCCGCGACAGCTCTTCCGCGATGTCGATCCGGATCCCGTACATCGTCACTTCCTGACGGATGCGCTCCGCGGCTTCCTCGCGCGTGACGACCGTCGAGCCGCCTTCGGGCGCCGCGAGGCCGAGCGCTTCCTGCAGCCGCTCGACGATCTTCTGCTGGTGCTTCGCGATCAGCTCCGGCACGAGCGGCGTGATGCGCGCGACGATCGCCTCCATCTCGGTAACGTTCGACAGCAGCATCGTCGCCAGTTGCGCGCCTTCGCGCGAACGCACGACGACGAGCTCGCCGATCGCTTCCTTGCCGCAGGCGAGCACCGCGTCGCGGATCGCTTCCGCGGACACGCCGCTCTCGGCGAGCACGCCGGGCCAGCGCAGGATTTCGCCCGCGCGCAGGCGGCCGACGCCCGGGAACGAATCGAGCACCGCGCGCTCGAGCTCGGCAAGCTGGCCGAGCGCCGACTGGTTCAGCGCGCCCGCGCCGATGCTCTGCTCGCCGCGCTGCAGGTTGATGCGCACGTCGACCTTGCCGCGCGACAGCTTGTTCATCAGCATTTCGCGCAGCGCGGGTTCGCACGCGCGCACGTCGTCCGGCATCCGGAAATTGAGATCGAGGAAGCGCGAGTTCACGGTGCGCAGTTCGACCGACACGCTGGTGCCGCCGTTGCCGGTGGCCGTCACGAGTTCGCGCGTCGCGCTCGCGTAGCCCGTCATGCTGTAGATCATGGTTCGTCTCGCCGTCTGGTGCCCTCGCGGGCGGGGGGATATGTCGAGGCGCCCGGCGCATCGGAAAGCGCGGGGCGGCAAGCGCGCATTATCCCATTTTTGCGGACCACCCCGCCGGGCGCGCCCGCCGTTCGGCGCTAAAATCGGGGTTTCCTCTTCTTCCGCGATTTCCCCATGACGTCTTCCGTTTCCCGCCCGAGCGGCCGCCGCGCCGACGAACTGCGCAAGGTCGCCCTCACGCGCCACTACACGAAACACGCCGAAGGCTCCGTGCTGGTCGAATTCGGCGACACCAAGGTGCTCTGCACCGCGAGCGTCGCCGAGCGCGTGCCCGAATTCCTGCGCGAGCGCGGGCAAGGCTGGCTGACCGCCGAATACGGGATGCTGCCGCGCGCGACCCACACGCGCAGCGACCGTGAAGCCGCGCGCGGCAAGCAGACGGGCCGCACCCAGGAAATTCAGCGCCTGATCGGCCGCGCGCTGCGCGCGGTGTTCGATCTCGAGGCGCTGGGCCCGCGCACCATCCACATCGACTGCGACGTGATCCAGGCCGACGGCGGCACGCGCACGGCCAGCATCACCGGCGCGTTCGTCGCCGCGCACGACGCCGTGTCGACGCTGATCGCGGCCGGCAAGCTCACGCGCTCGCCGATCACCGATCACGTCGCCGCGATTTCGGTCGGCGTGTACGAAGGCGCACCGGTGCTCGACCTCGACTACGCGGAAGATTCGCGCTGCGACACCGACATGAACGTCGTGATGACGGGCGCGGGCGGCTTCGTCGAAGTCCAGGGCACGGCCGAAGGCGTGCCGTTCTCGCGCGCCGAGATGAATGCGCTGCTCGACCTCGCGCAGGGCGGGATCGCCGAGCTCGTGCAGTTGCAGAAAGACGTCCTGGGTGCGAGCCATGCCTGACGACCGCACCGTCGCGCCGCTGTCGCGCATCGTTCTCGCGTCGAACAACCCGGGCAAGCTGCGCGAATTCACCGCGCTGTTCTCGACGGTCGGCATCGAGATCGTCCCGCAGGGCGACCTCGCGGTGCCCGAGGCGGAAGAGCCGTTCGGCACGTTCATCGAGAACGCGCTGACCAAGGCGCGTCACGCGTCGCGGCTCACCGGGCTGCCGGCGATCGCCGACGATTCGGGCCTGTGCGTGCGCGTGCTGCGCGGCGCGCCGGGCGTCTATTCGGCCCGCTACGCGCAGCGCGCGGGCCGCGACAAGGGCGACGCGGCGAACAACGCGTATCTCGTCGAGCAACTGCGCGGCATCGGCGACCGGCGCGCATACTACTGTTGCGTGCTCGCGCTCGTCCGCCATGCGGACGACCCGGAGCCGCTGTTCGCCGAAGGTCGCTGGGCCGGCGAGATCGTCGACACGCCGCGCGGCGAACACGGATTCGGCTACGACCCGTATTTCTACCTGCCGTCGCTCGGCGCGACGGCCGCCGAACTCGAACCCACCGTGAAGAACACGCACAGCCATCGCGCGCTGGCGCTGAAGGCGTTGCTCGCGCGGCTCGCGGAGGAAGCATGACCGTACCCGACACCCATTCGCTGCGGGAGGCCGCATGAGCCAGGCTGCGGAAACCGGCGCGCGCGTCGTCGCGACCTTCACGTCGCCCGGCCAGGTGCGCCTCACGTCGCTGCCGCCGCTCGCGCTGTACGTGCATTTCCCGTGGTGCGTGCGCAAGTGCCCGTACTGCGATTTCAACTCGCACGAATGGAAAGGCGAGCGGTTTCCGGAAACCGAGTATCTCGACGCGTTGCGCGCCGATCTCGAGCAGGCGCTGCCGCTCGTGTGGGGCCGGCAGGTGCATACCGTGTTCATCGGCGGCGGCACGCCGAGCCTGCTGTCGGCGGCCGGTCTCGACCGGATGCTGTCCGACGTGCGCGCGCTCTTGCCGCTCGATGCCGATGCCGAGATCACGCTCGAGGCGAATCCGGGCACATTCGAAGCCGCGAAGTTCGCGCAGTTCCGCGCAAGCGGCGTGAACCGCCTGTCGGTCGGCATCCAGAGCTTCAACGAGGGGCACCTGAAGGCGCTCGGCCGGATTCACGACACCGCGCAGGCACGCGCGGCCGTCGAGATCGCCGCGAAGAACTTCGACAACTTCAACCTCGACCTGATGTTCGCATTGCCGAACCAGACGCTCGACGAATGCCGCACCGACATCGAGACCGCGCTGTCGTTCGCGCCGCCGCACCTGTCGCTGTATCACCTGACGCTCGAGCCGAATACGCTGTTCGCGAAGTTCCCGCCGGTGGTCCCCGACGACGACGCGTCGGCCGACATGCAGGAATGGATCCATGCGCGCACGGCCGAAGCCGGCTACGGGCGCTACGAAGTGTCCGCGTACGCGAAGCCGAATCATCAGTGCAAGCACAACCTGAACTACTGGCGCTTCGGCGACTATCTCGGCATCGGCGCGGGCGCCCATACGAAGCTGTCGTTCCCGAACCGGATCCTGCGGCAGGCACGCTACAAGCATCCGGCGACCTTCATCGAGCAGGCGAAGGCCGGCGCGGCCGTGCAGGAAGAGCGCGAAGTCGGCACGCGCGACCTGCCGTTCGAATTCATGCTGAACACGCTGCGGCTCGTCGAGGGCTTCCCCGTGCACAGCTTCGCGGAACGCACCGGCCTGCCGATGAGCACGATCGAGCCGGCGCTGAAGGAAGCGGAGCGGCGCGGACTGATCACGCGCGATTTCACGCAAATCGCGCCGACGCCGCTCGGCCAGCGTTTCCTCAACGACCTGCAGGAATTGTTCCTGCGCGACGACTGAACGAATGAACGAGGCGGCATTTCGGTTACAATGCCGCCTCGTGTGGAAGCGTGGCCGAGCGGTTTAAGGCACTGGTCTTGAAAACCAGCGACGGGAAACTGTCCGTGAGTTCGAATCTCACCGCTTCCGCCAGGGTTTCAAAGGAAACGGGCCGCTTGGCCCGTTTTTCGTTTCCGACAGTTATCCGGTGCTGAGCACATCCGCCTGCGCCACTCACGGCGCATCGTCGACGCGGTTCGCGTGCGTGGTCACGCGGCGATCAACGATTCCGTTCACGACTCGGCACCGCCGGACTCGGCCAGCAGCACCGCGCCGCACGTCGTCGTGTGCCCTTCCAGCGCGACCGGTGCACCAAAATCCAGACTGATCGAACAACCCTCCGCGATCTCGAAGACATGAGGTGCGCAAATCGGACAGGTCACCTTGTCGCCTTTGCGCGCGATCGGAATTGCGTCGCGTCCCCACGTCGAAGAAGGGCTGCCGGAAATCACCCGCCCGCCATGACTGGTCGTGTCGCCGACCACGATCTGCGCCTTCCCGCCTACTGTCGCTCGCCTCACCTGCATCACCTCGTCACGAATGGGCGGACACGTCACTTCAACGCCTGGATCGGCGGATCCTGATAGGCCGTGTCGATCGTATAGCCCTGCCCCTTCAGGGCAGCCTCGGTAGCAATGCGCTTCGCATGGTACTTCTGCAGTTCCGCGGGCAACAACGCCTTCCAGTTACGAATTTTTTCAGCGTTCCCGGGGAAATACCCCAGCCCGTAGAACGCATACTCGTTCCTAATGCGAGCCGTCAGAAGATAGGTCGTCTTCCCGACAAAGCCGCCCATGTTTCGCTCCGACAGTGAAATCTCCAGATAGGCGCCATCTGCATAAAAAACCCATCTCGGCATTTCCTTCACGGCGGCCTTCCACTCCTCGATCGTCGGCGTGTAGCCAGAATCGAGGGAATAGATCGAATACGTTTTCATGTAGTCCCACGCCTGCTTGCCGGTCAGGCGCGGATTGCTGACGTCGATGTACCGGACCCAGCCGTTCGCGCGCAGATCCTGAAACAGTTTCGTCATGCGCGCCAGTGCGGCCTCGTGCGTGTCGGCCTGCTCGGGACTGACGCCGAAATTGATATTCCACGTGTAGATGCCGCCCGGCACGTCCTTGTCCGCGGAACCCACCGCGGACAGCACGTTGTCCAGCACGAAACCATGCGTTCCCTGCACGAACTTCACCGTGCCGAGATTACCGCGCATCCACTCATGCTGATAAAAGCTCGTGCCGGACGGATGAGTGTCGACAGACGCGCCCGGACCGTTGAGATCAGAGTCCTTGGGATCGCCGAGCCGGATAACTGTAAGTGATGGATTCATGCCGTTGCGGTTGTCGAGGGTTGAGCGGGCATTCCCGTTGTGCGATGAGAGCACGACGCCGAGCAGGAACGCCCCGAGAATCAGTACAAGGAAATGAGTCTTTTTCATCAGGTATCGGGTCTGTCGCCCCAGCTTTTGATCGTTCCGAGATAATCGAGCATGACTTGCCTCCTGGGTCCCTGCATCAACCCGTCGTACTTCGTTGCTGCCGTCTGGATCCAGTCCATGCGCTTCTGATAGTCCTCCAGAACCAGACGGTCCGGCGCGTCCGATCTGAATTCGATGCTGTCAGTCTTATCATCGGCCGTGAGCACGAGTTGAAGGCTGGGAACCAGCGCGCGAATGACCGGCGCCAGCGCAATCTCGGAACCGTCCGACAGGCCGTGCTGCATCGACTGGACCGAGTTGTTGATCGCCGTATCGTCCGAAGACGCCAGTGCGCCACGCTGCACGCCAAGCCATCGCTTGAACTTCTTGTTTTCGTAAATCAGCCCCTGCAACACCTCGCCCTGCTCGTGTTGCGCAATCAAAATCAGATGCTGGAAAGCCCAGATCGCCCGGCTTTGCTCATCGCCCGCTTCCCACTGCTTTACCTTGTTGAATCCGGCAACAATAATCGGCGTGGACTTGAGATAGCCCAGTTGCTTTTTCTTGGCGCCGGTTTCTCCGTCGATTTCGAACGGTACCTTGTCGATCGCTTCGTCGTATCCAACCTGCCGAGTAAAGTTGACCGCGACCTGCTTGACGAACTGGGTGCTGTCACGCGATTGCACGCACTTGTCGAACGTATCAGACCCGGCGGCATACGCGTAGAACCACGCCAGCACGTCGTTGAAGAGCCAGAGATTGCCGCGGCCTAGCCCAGCCCGCAATTCGGTCCAGCGCCCGGCATATCGCACCTGCCACAGCGCGAGCGTCGCGGCGACCTGCTTCGATGCGAACGCACCGAGTCCCAGCCAGTAAAAGCGGCCGATCTTGCTGGTATCCGCACCATATAGACATAACCGTGTCGGGGCAGATACGACTGTTTCGGCTGCTGGATCCACGGGGTAACGGGCTGCCCAATCAGGCTCTTCAGCTTGACGTCGCTGCGTGTCGACAGCACATCGAGCGTGAAGTCGTAATGCCGGCCGATGCGCGAAAGTCCCGCCGCACGCTGCGGCAACAACACATCGGGCCCGAGCGGAGTGTCGAGTTTCAGCAGGCGGTCCTGCTGGATCAAGCCTCCTTAAAACGCCCGCACGATGTCCTGCGCACTCATTCCAATCCCTCTATTGTTTCTTTTGCCGTCGTTTTTTCACCAGATGATGGCTGGCGCTCTCAGGCCGCGATTCTACAGTCAAATCGCCGACCAGCCTGGTGGCCGTGCCCCGCACTTCCCGACGCGCCCCGCCGGATGCCGTTACAATCCGGCGCTCCGATTCGCGAAACGGGAAATCCACGTCATGAAGCCCTTCCTCGTCTCGTCGCTCGTCGCCGTGCTGGCCGCCGCCAGCATGCATGCAGCGGCCGACACCGCCTCCGGCAGCGACGCGCAGGCGTCGTGCGCGATCGCGTACGTGACCGGCGTCGGCGGCTCGCCGCGCGGCCTGAGCGAATACCTCGCGAGCCCGTCGCCCTACAACTACCTGAAGGACAACGACCTCCAGTGCAAGGTCGGCGACGACGGACGCACGTCGAACTGTACCGGCGTGACCTATCTGCGCAACGAACAGGTCAGCGTGTACGACGATTCCGATCCAGCGACGCTGACGGTCGTGGCGCGCGTGGAGCTCGATCATGGCCAGAAATACCCGGTGATCATCGTCGTGCAGCGCAAGAACGCGCGCTGCAAACAATGACGCAGCGCGGCGCGCGAATCCGTCAATCGGAACGGCACGCGCGTTCGTGCCGAACCTCGCGCGGCATCTGAGCCACGGGCCCGGCAGCGGCCCGTCGTTGCGTCGCACCGCGCCGGACGCCTCCCGGCCCGCCCCGCCATCGCCTAGAATTCGTTCAACACGGCGACACGAACGCCGCCGCGTATTCGATGCCGCACGCGCCACCCTGCGCGCGGCACACGGAGATCGCCATGACCGACCTGTCGAGCGCGACGGAACCCGTCGATTACGAAGGCTTCGAGATCCATGTCGTGCCGGCCGCGATGCCCGGCAGCGACACGCGCTATACCTACACCGGCTACGTGTGCCATCCGGGCGTGAATCCCGCGCTGCCCGGCCATGCGGTGCCGTTCCACGCGGACGGCGAGGAAAGCTTCGCGAGCCTCGACGAGGCCACCCGCGAAGCCGTGCACATCGGCAAGAGCATCATCGACGGCACGCATCCCGACCTGTCGGTACTGTCGCTCGTCACGCACGGCTTCTGAGCCGGCCGGCATCGCTTGCCAGCGTGCGCGCGGCAAGCCGAGGTTGCCGCATCAGATGACCGCGTCGCCCGGCCGGACGAACGCTGCACGCCATCGCTTTCAACCCTCCAACAGGCGCGTCCACCGCGCACGCTGTCACCTGTCGCGTCACATCGCGATGTACACGGCACGACGCGGCACCCGGCCGTCATCATCAGCGATAGCAGCGACCGGTCCCGCGCGCTATGCGTTTCTCCCCATATCGCCGCGCGCCGGTACGCCTATCATTTTTTTATCGTCCCTCCTGGCCATCACCTCATGCGCCCCCTTCTCCGTCCGCGCGTCGCGCGGCTTCGTGTTGCGACGCTGGCCGTCGTCGCCCTGCTTGCCGCGTGCACGATCACGCCGCCCTCGTCGCTACGCTCGGTCCTGACGATTCCGTCGGTCACCCGCAGCGGCAGCCTCGACCAGTATCGCGTCGAGGTTGCCCATCGTGTCGCCGAACGCAATCCGTCCGGCATGCTGCACGGCACACCGCAGGCGATGCTGCGTTCGCTCGTCGTCGTCGCCTTCACCGTCGATGGCAGCGGCCGCGTGGTGAACGCATCCGTCTACCGCAGCAACGGCGACAGCGAAGCGGAAGCGCTCGCGCTCGCGTCGCTGCGCCGCTCGGCACCGCTGCCGGCCCCGCCGTCGCGGCTGCTCGACGGCAACGGCCGGCTCGAACTGATGGAAGGCTGGCTCTTCAACGACGACGGCCACTTCCAGCTGCAAAGCACCGCCTCCGCGCAGGCGCAATCGATCGATTGACGCGCCGCCGCAGCCCGATTGCCGGTGAGCGGCGGCGCTGGCTATAATTTTCCGCACTCGCGCGGCCATCACGCCGCGCGTGCGTTCGCGCGCCCCACCCGGCAAGCGAGCCGACCACGCCGGCACCGGGCGGCGGCGACGTACCCGTCTCCATCGTCGACCGGCGGGTGACGTCCGCGCCACGGCGCGCGTCCACGCCGCCACCGCGTCATCCGCATCATCCTCTGCTCGGCTGCACCCGGCAGGCCGTCGCCTGCCCGAACGCACGCTCAGCCGACCGCCCCAACGACAAAACGGAGACATCCATGTCCGCATCCCCCCCGGCCGTTGCACACGCAACCGGTTCGGCCGGCGCCGTCAGCCACCGGCGCATCGTGTTCGCGAGCTTCATCGGCACCGCGATCGAGTTCTACGACTTCTACGTGTACGCGACGGCCGCCGCGCTCGTCATCGGCCCCGTGTTCTTCCCGCACGGCTCCGCGACGGCGCAGGCGCTGTCCGCATTCGTCACGTTCGGCATCGCGTTCATCGCACGCCCGATCGGCTCGTTCCTGTTCGGGCACTTCGGCGACCGTATCGGCCGCAAGTCGACGCTCGTCGCCTCGCTGCTCGTGATGGGCGTGTCCACCACCGCAATCGGCTTCGTGCCCGGCTACGACGCGATCGGCGCGCTCGCGCCGGTGCTGCTGTGCGTGCTGCGCTTCGGTCAGGGGATCGGCCTGGGCGGCGAATGGGGCGGCGCGGCGCTGCTCGCGACCGAGCATGCGCCGCAGGGCAAGCGCGGCTGGTTCGGGATGTTCCCGCAACTGGGGCCGTCGGTCGGCTTCCTGATGTCGAACGGGCTGTTCTTCGCGCTCGCGCTGTCGCTGTCCGACGAGCAGTTCCGCAGCTGGGGCTGGCGCATTCCGTTCCTCGTCAGCGCGGTGCTCGTCGCGCTCGGGCTGTACGTGCGGCTCAAGATCACCGAAACGCCCGCGTTCCAGGCGGCCCTCGAGCGCAACGAGCGCGTGCGCGTGCCGGTCGCGACGCTCGTCACGCAGCACTGGCAGCCGACGCTGCTCGGTGCGCTCGCGATGGTCGTCTGCTACACGCTGTTCTACATCTCGACGGTGTTCTCGCTGTCGTACGGCGTGTCAGCGCTGCATATTCCGCGCCAGAGCTTCCTCGGCCTGCTGTGTTTCGCGGTCGTCTTCATGGGGCTCGCGACGCCGCTGTCCGCATGGGCGTCGGACCGCTTCGGCCGCAAGCCGGTGCTGGTCGTCGGCGCGATCGCCGCGCTGCTGTCGGGGTTCGCGATGGAGCCGCTGCTCGGCAGCGGGTCGATGCCGCTCGTTGCGCTGTTCCTGACGATCGAGCTGTTCCTGATGGGCGTGACGTTCGCACCGATGGGCGCGCTGCTGCCGGAACTGTTCCCGACCAACGTCCGCTATACGGGCGCGGGCGTCGCGTACAACCTCGGCGGGATTCTCGGCGCGTCGATCGCACCGTATATCGCGCAACTGCTGGCTGCGCGCGGCGGCCTGTCGTGGGTCGGCGGTTACGTGTCGGTCGCGGCGGCGATCAGCCTGATCGGCGTACTGCTGATGCGCGAAACGCGCGACGCATCGCTCGTCTGACCCTCCGGGGCGACCCGGGTTGTGCAGCGGCGGCGGCTCTCTATACTCGATTCTGGGCGCGTCGTTGCGCGCCCGGGGATTCCGCCCCGACAGGAGCCGCCGCGATGAATATCCGCCTCGCCAATGCCGACCTCGTCCTGATCCTCGCGCTCGCGCTGGGTGGCGCGTTGCTGCTCGCGCTGCGGTTCCGGCCAAAGACCTGGCGCGGCCTCGTGTTCGAGGCGCTGCTGGCGAATCTCGCGGCGATCGCCGCCGTCGTCACGGTCGAGGCGCTGCTGGCGTAACTCCGCCCGGCAGCCGTCAGGCTACCGCCCGCACCGGCAACACGTCGTAGACCGGTCCCACGGTATCGATTGCCTTCATCGCGTCGTCCACGCTCGGCGCGGCGCCGGACTCACCGATCGACAGCGCGTGCGGTGCGCCGCCGATGCCGAAGTGGGCGCGCGAGGTGGCCACGAAAATCATCACCGTCGGACGCCGCAGCGCGTGCGACAGATGCACCATCCCCGTATCAACACCGATGACCAGCGCCGCCCGGCTCATCGTCGCGGCGAGTTCGCCCAGCGACATGGCCGGCAGCACGACCGCGCCAGGCGCCTGCATCGCGATCTCCTGCGCGTCGCGATGCTCGGACGACGAGCCCCATGGCAGCAGCACGCGCAAGCCGCGCGCCATCATCCGGGTAGCCAGTTCAACCCAATGGCCGGTCGGCCATTTCTTGTCGGAATTCGACGTCGCGTGGAACAGCAGCATGAACGGCGCACCCTCGGTAACTGCGGGCGGCAACGTGACGTCGGGCGGTTCGATCCCGTACGAGGCGATACCCTCGGGCGCATAGCCGAGCGCTTCGCCCGCGCTGATGCGCATGCCGTGCCACGCATCGCATGCAGGCTTCGGGCCAAAACGATGCGAATACGCGAAACGCGCCCCTGTCTCGCCAAGATCCGGGGTCCGGTAACCGACGCGGCGCCCGGCGCGCGCCAGCGCCGCAATGATCGCGCTCTTGTAGACGCCGTGCAGATCGATGACCGCGTCGTAGCGGTGCGCACGCAGCGCACCGATCGAGGCCGAGATCGCCTTCAGGTCGCCGGCGTTACGCATTTTCTTGAAGCGGCGCAGCGGCGCGCACAGGACGGTGCTCACTCCCGGATGCCAGCGCACGATCTCCGCACACGATTCGTCCACGGCCCAGTCGACCGACACGCCGGGAAAGGCGCGATGCAGGTCGGCGACGACGGGCAGCGTCTCGACGACGTCGCCGAGCGACGTCACTTTTACGATAAGAATGCGTTTCACGATGTGCGGGTATTCCTGACTGGCCATTCGGCATGCTAACGACGGTTGCGGTGCGCATACATTACGTCAACATTACATTTGCAACAAATTGCATCTCTTTTGTGAATTTTTGTCGCGCCTTGCGGGCGTTTGTCGTCCCCGCTGGCATCCGGTTCTTTTTATAATTCATTCTTTGCCTCCGGCCCGAGCCAATGCCGCGCCCCGCCCTTCCCTCGCTGTTCCCCGCCCTCACCCGCCGCTCGCTGCGAATCTGGCGCCAATATGGTGTTTTCTGGCTCGGCGCGATCGTCGTCGGCCTCGCCGCCGTACTGTACGCCCGGTTGATCGACTGGGGCTACGAGACTTTCCGCGCGATGCGCGATCACGCCGTCTGGCTGCCGCTGCTGCTGACGCCGGCGATCGCCGCGATGTCGGTGTGGGTCACGCGCCGTTTCTTCCGCGGCGCCGAGGGCAGCGGCATCCCGCAGGTGATCGCGACGCTGCATGCGCGCCCGAGCGCATTCGGCGCCCGGCTGCTGACGCTGCGCATCCTGTTCGGCAAGATACTGATCTCGTTCCTCGGCATCCTCGGCGGCTTCACGATCGGTCGCGAAGGGCCGACGGTACAGGTCGGCGCGGCGCTGATGTTCAACCTGCGGCGCTTCTACCCGCGCTCGAACGCGCAGATCGAACGCCAGCTGGTGCTGGCCGGCGCGGCGGCCGGGCTGTCGGCCGCATTCAATACGCCGCTCGCCGGCATCGTGTTCGCGATCGAGGAGCTGACCCGCAGCTTCTCCGCGCGCGCCAGCGGCGTATTGATCACCGCGATCATCCTCGCCGGCGTGGTCGCGCTCGGCCTGAACGGCAACTACACGTATTTCGGCACCATCGACACGGGCCTCCATTTCCCGAAACTGCTGGCGGTCGCGGTGCTGGTCACCGCGATCGTGACGGGCATCGCGGGCGGCCTGTTCTGCTGGCTGCTGCTCAACACGGGGCGTTGGCTGCCCGCGCAACTGCTGGGCCTGTATCGCGAGCGGCCGGTCACGTTCGCCGCGCTGTGCGGCTTCGCGATCGCCGTCGTGGGGCTCGTGTCCGGCGGCACGACGTTCGGCAGCGGCTACGCCGAAGCGCGCGGCCTGCTCGACGGCAGCCAGCAGTTGTCGGTGTTCTATCCGTTCCTGAAGATGGTGTCGATGGTCGCGTCGTACCTGCCGGGCATCCCGGGCGGGATCTTCGCGCCGTCGCTGTCGATCGGCGCCGGCTTCGGCAATCTGCTGCATGCGGTGTTCACCAACATGAGCCTGCCGATGCTGATCGCGCTCGCGATGGTCGGCTATCTGGCCGCCGTCACGCAGTCGCCGATCACGTCGTTCGTGATCGTGATGGAAATGATCAACGGTCATGCGCTCGTGATTTCGCTGATGGCGACCGCACTGGTATCGAGCCGCGTCTCGCGCTTTTTCGCGCCGCCGCTCTACGAAACGCTCGCGCAGCGCTATCTCGCGCCGCCCGTCGCGGCCGCCGCACCGGCCGCGGCAACCGCGGCGGCCGCTGCGAGCAACGTGACCGATGTGACCGAACCCCAAGACGCGAACGCGGCCCCTGCCGATCCGCTCGATACGCTGCGCGACGAAGATGGCAGCGAGCCGGCCGCTGCTGCGGCAGCCGACAGCGCCGCGCATGCGCCGGCGCCGCACGATGCCGGACCGGCTGCGACCGACGCGAACGGTCCGGCGCAACAGCACGGCCCGCGCGACGCTCAATAGATCACGACGGGCGCCGGCCGGTAGTAGACCGGCCGCGCCGGCACGACGATGCACCCGGCCAGCGTGATCGCGACGAGCACGATGGCGATTGCGGTTCTTTTCATCGCGCGCCTCCATCAGGCCCAGTGGCCACGCGTCCAGAACCAGTTCGGACCGCGCTGGTCCCAATGCCCCGGCACCCATTGCATGCCGACGCGCTCGGTTTCCCAGTGGCCGCCGATCCATACGTAGCGGCCATGATCCCAGCGCCAGTGTCCGCGCTCCCACACATAGCCCACGCGCATGGCCGGTACGACCTCGTAGCGCACGGGCGGTGGCGCATTCGGCGCGACGACGACGATTTCCTCGGTGCGCACGGCAACCGGCTCCGCGATCACCATGCGGCCCTGCGGCGCGACCACGGGCGTGCCGACGAGAATCTCGTCGGCCTGCGCGGCAAACGGGGCGACGACGGCCGACAGGCCCGCGGCGAACAGCGCGAGCGAAACGATACGACGGGAAACGGTAGGGACAGCCATCGGAACCTCCTGGTTGAACAAGTCACGCGAGCGTATTCGTTCAATGCGGGAAGGTCGATTACGGTCGACAGGCGCCGTGTTACGGCGTGCCCGAAAGTGCAACAGGGCGTAAGACGCGCACGGCGGCGGGCGCCGCCGTGCGGAGGGACACGCGCCAAGCGTCAGGCTTGCGGAATCTCGATCTTCACTTCGAGGACTTCGAGATCGTCCTGGCGCTCGAGGCTCACGCGGATGTCATCGTTCGAAATATGGACGTACTTCGAGATGACCGCGACCAGCTCTTTCTGCAGCGCCGGCAGGTAATCGGCCGGCGGCCGGCCGCCGACCCGCTCGTGCGCGATGATGAGCTGCAGGCGCTCCTTCGCGACCGATGCGGACTTCTTCTTCTCGCCGAGGAGAAACGAAAGGATGGACATGGGCGGCCTCCGTTACTTGCTGCCGAAGAGGCGCTGCAGCAGGCCCGGCTTCTGGTAATCGGTGAAGCGCAGCGGCTTGTCCTCGCCGAGGAAGCGCGAGACGACGTCCTTGTACGCTTCCGCGACGTCGGTGCCGTCGATATGCACGGCCGGCAGACCCTGGTTCGACGCGTGCAGCACGGCTTCCGACTCGGGCACCACGCCGATCAGCTTGATGCGCAGGATCTCGCTGATGTCCTCGAGCGACAGCATCTCGCCTTCGCTCACGCGCTTCGGGCTGTAACGCGTGATCAGCAGGTGTTCCTTGATCGGCTCCTTGCCTTCCGTCGCGCGTTTCGTCTTCGACGACAGGATGCCGAGAATGCGGTCCGAGTCGCGCACCGACGACACTTCCGGGTTCGTGACGATCAGCGCTTCATCGGCGAAGTACATCGCGTGCAGCGCGCCGGCCTCGATACCGGCCGGCGAATCGCAGACGATGTATTCGAAGTCCATCGCGACGAGGTCGTTCAGCACCTTCTCGACGCCGTCGCGCGTCAGCGCATCCTTGTCGCGCGTCTGCGACGCCGGCAGGATGAACAGGTTCTCGCACTTCTTGTCCTTGATCAGCGCCTGGTTCAGGTTCGCTTCGCCCTGGATCACGTTCACGAGGTCATACACGACGCGACGCTCGCAGCCCATGATGAGATCGAGGTTGCGCAGGCCGACGTCGAAGTCGATCACGGCCGTCTTGTGGCCGCGCAGCGCGAGACCCGACGCGAAGCTCGCGCTCGTCGTCGTCTTGCCCACGCCGCCCTTGCCCGAGGTCACCACGATGATTTTTGCCATTTACCCAATACCCTGTGTTCGTCAATGAGAGCCGACCGATCCGGAGCGCACCGCGTGAATCACGTCAGGCGCAGCGGTTCGATCATCAGTTTTTCCTCTTCGAGCCGGATCTGCACCGATTTGCCCAGTACGTCGGCGGGCAGCGGGTTCTCGGTCGTTCGATAGATACCCGCGATCGAAATCAGTTCCGGTTCGAGACACGTGCAGAAAATGCGCGCGTCGTGATTGCCGTGCACGCCCGCGAGGGCGCGGCCGCGCAACGGCGCGTAGATGTGGATATTGCCTTCCGCGATGATTTCCGCGCCGTGACTGACCGGCGCGAGCACCACGAGGTCTCCTTTCGCGTAAATCTGCTGCCCCGAACGCAACGGCCGGTCGATCACCAGCGTCTGGCCACCGGCCTGCAAGAGCGTCGGCGCGGGATCCGACGACTGTTCGGGCGCCGCTGCGGCTGCCGGAGCGGCGGCGGCCTCGACGGCTGGCACAGCCGCCGGTTCCGCTTCGTCCGCAGGTTTCGCGGCCGGCGCGCGGCGATCGCGCGCCTCCAGCAACGGCAGGCCGGCTTCCCCCGCCCAGCCCTGCGTTGCCAGTGCGACGACGCCCACCGGACGCATCCGCACATCGTTCAGCATCTGGCGGATGTCCGCGAGCGCGACGCGTTCGCCGTCAGCCAGGCGGCGGACGTCGATCGCGACGACATCGTCGGCGAAAAACTCGGGAGTCGCTTCGAAGCGCTTGACCAGTTCGGTACGCAACGCATCGAGATCGGTCGTCTTCACGGTGAACAGCAACGTATCGACCGATCCGCTGCGCAGCTCGAAGAATGGCGATTTTTTAAGCGACATGGACACTCTGCAAAAAATTTTTGCGTATTTTACAGGCGTCCACGCGTGCGGCCATTATTTTTGGGACTCGGGGTCGCGCCGGCCCGGGCGGACGCGCGACCGGCAGGGGGCAGGCAGGCGGGCGACCGGGCTGTCATCGCGCCGCGCGGCTGGCGTTTCGCCGTCGCGTCAGTGCTTCACCTGCGATACGAACAGCGATTTCATCGCGCCGGGCATCCGGGCGATCGGCGCATGTTCGCCGGTGTTGCCGAAACCCGCGCGCTCGTAGAAGCGGATCGCGTTGCGGTTCGCATCGGCGATCCATGCGTAGACGTCGGTGGCGCCGCGCTCGGCGAGCCACGCGGTGGCCGTCTCCAGCAGCAGCACGCCGCCGCGCAGGTGACGCACCGCGTGCGCGACCCACAGTTCGCTGACGAACGCGCGCCGATCGGGCGTGTTGTCGAAATACGCGCCGATCATGCCGGCCGGATGGCCTTCGGTGTACAGCAGGAAAGTCGTCGACTCGTCGGACACGGCGCGCTGCGCGGCGATCGCCGACGCTGCGTCCGCTTCGACGGTCAGCAATTCGGCCTCCGGCGCTTCGCCGGGCGCGTAGGGCTCACGCAGCGATGCAGCGCGGAGTTCGCGATACACGCCGCCCTGATCGGCAGCGATACGACGAACGGTCAAGGTCGAACTCATGCAGGCACAGCCCCCTTCGGACAGCAAGCTATTAGCTTCAACCGAAAGCGGGGCATGAGTCAAATCGTAATTTTCAAATGGCGGCGCGGATCGAAAGGCAGCAAGTGTCATCAGCGACGACACGCGCCGATCGGTGTGCAGGTGCAGCATCGGTGCATCGACGCGGGCGGTCGGACGGTGAACGTGCCGCCCTCGCTTGGCGCATCGCCTCGTTCTCCTTGCCATGCATGGCCACCCGGTTTCAAGTCGCGCTGAATGGCCGCGCGGCGGCCGTAATGCTGCGTAATATAAGCAAACGAAAAACACGCTGTGCCAATCCTTCGTCACCGTCTTTATTGCGACGCAACATTTGTTGCAGCCCCATCACCCGGCATGCGCTCGCCGCGCGCCGGGCCATTCATCCGACGAACGCGACGCTCCGTGCGGGTCGATCCGCCCTCGCCTGCATGTTTCAATCGGCGCGTGTCGGCCCTTCCCGGCGCGCGGTGCGCGCACCACGCCGTTTGGAGCGACGCGCCTAGCGCCGGGGTTTGGCAAGCGCGCGCACCGGTCGTATAACAGGCAGAACCGGGCGACGATCCGGAGGCCGCCGCGCACGCCGCGGACCACGAGGATTCGAACAATCTTGCATGCGGCCGCCGGCGGGCCGGCCGACTGGAGGGAGACAATGGCAATGACCGACGAATCGGCTTCGGGCTGGTCGGATGGCAAGCGTTACCTGTGGCTGCTCGGCGCGCTGACGATCACGCTGCCGATCCTCGCTGCACAGCTCGCGCTGTCGACGGGCCTGCATGTGTTCTGGTGGTTCGGCCCGCTGTTCGCGTTCGGCGTGATCCCGATCCTCGACACGCTGATCGGCGACGATCGCGACAATCCGCCCGAGGCCGTCGTGCCGCATCTCGAACGCGAGCGCTATTACCGGTACATCGTCTATCTCGCGACCTTCGTCGAATACGTCGCGTTCTTCATGTGCGTGTGGATCGTCGGCACGCATGCGCTCGCGTGGTACGACTATGTCGGCTTCGCGCTGTCGCTCGGCGCCGCGACCGGGATCTCGATCAATACCGCGCACGAACTCGGGCACAAGACCGACCGCTTCGAACGCTGGCTCGCGAAGATCACGCTCGCGCCGGTCGCGTACGGCCACTTCTACGTCGAGCACAACCGCGGCCATCACGTGCGCGTCGCGACGGCCGAGGATCCGGCGAGCGCGCGCTACGGCGAGTCGTTCTGGGCGTTCCTGCCGCGCACGGTGACCGGCAGCATCCGCTCGGCGTGGCGGCTCGAAAAGGCGCGCCTCGAACGGCTCGGACAGTCGCCGTGGACCTGGCGCAACGAAGTGCTGCACGCGTGGGCGATGACCGCCGTCGTGTGGGGCATCGCGATCGCGATGGCCGGCAAGGTCGTGATTCCGTTCCTCGTGATCCAGGCCGTCTACGGCGCGTCGCTGCTCGAAGTCGTGAACTACGTCGAGCACTACGGGCTGGGCCGTCGCAAGCTGCCGAGCGGCCGCTACGAACGCTGCACGCCGCAGCATTCGTGGAACAGCAATCACGTCGTCACGAACCTGTTCCTGTACCAGTTGCAGCGACACGCCGACCATCACGCGAATCCGACGCGCTCGTACCAGGCGCTGCGCCACTTCGACGATGCGCCGCAATTGCCGGCCGGCTACGCGACGATGATCCTGTTCGCGTACGTGCCGCCGCTCTGGTATCGCGTGATGAACCCGCGCGTCGTCGCCCACTATCGCGGCGACATGGCGCAGTCGAACATCAAGCCGTCGATCCGCGACAGGGTGCTGGCGCAGTATCCGGCGGCGGCGTGATGGTTCTGTGAGGGCTGCGTAGAAACTGGTGGGCGCACCGGCTGCCGGTTTTGCACGCGTGCGCGGTGCGGCAGCCATGCAACGACTGTCAGGACTTCCGACGACCGGTTCGTCACGGGGCGATGGTGTTCATCAAGCAGCCGGGCTGCATCGAAGATGCGACCCGATGCGGGCGCGCCGCCGGCCCAAAACGAAAAACCCCTTGATCCTGCCGGATCAAGGGGCTTCGTATTTTGGCGGAGAGGGTGGGATTCGAACCCACGGTACGGGGAAACCGTACGCCTGATTTCGAGTCAGGTACATTCGACCACTCTGCCACCTCTCCTTCCTTACTGCATTTCGCGGCTGGTCGTTTCCGCGAGAAAAAGATTATAAGACGATCACTTCGCGGCTGACAAGCCCTTTCTGCAAATTTTTTTGCGAGGGCTTCGAAAGACCCGCGTTACGACGTCTGTGCCGGCGCGTCGATCCGCTCCATGCCGCCCATGTACGGACGCAGTACTTCCGGCACCGTGACCGAGCCGTCCGCGTTCTGGTAATTCTCCAGCACCGCGACGAGCGTGCGACCGACCGCCAGACCCGAACCGTTCAGCGTATGCACGAGCTCCGGCTTGCCATGCGCGTTGCGGAAGCGCGCTTGCATCCGGCGCGCCTGGAACGCCTCGGTGTTCGAGCAGCTCGAGATCTCGCGATAGGTGTTCTGCGCGGGCAGCCACACCTCGAGGTCGAACGTCTTCGCGGCCGAGAAGCCCATGTCGCCCGTGCACAGCGTGATCACGCGGTACGGCAGGCCGAGCTTCTGCAGGATCGCTTCCGCGTGGCCGACCATCTCGTCGAGCGCCGCGTACGACGTTTCCGGCGCGACGACCTGCACCATCTCGACCTTGTCGAACTGGTGCTGACGGATCATCCCGCGCGTGTCGCGGCCGTACGAACCGGCTTCCGAGCGGAAGCACGGGGAATGCGCGGTGAGCTTGATCGGCAGCGCGGCGCCGTCGACGATCGACTCGCGCACGGTGTTCGTCAGCGAAATCTCGGACGTGGAGATCAGGTATTGCGTGACCGTGTTTTCCGCGCCGCCCTTCTCGACGCGGAACATGTCGTCCGCGAACTTCGGCAACTGGCCCGTGCCGTACAGGATCTCCGGGTTCACGATGTACGGCGTGTACGTTTCGGTATAGCCGTGCTGCTGCGTGTGCGTGTCGATCATGAACTGCGCGAGGGCGCGGTGCAGGCGCGCGATCGGGCCGCGCAGCATCGTGAAGCGCGCACCGGCGAGCTTCGCGCCCGTCTCGAAATCGAGGCCGAGCGGCGTGCCGACGTCGACGTGATCCTTCACCTCGAAGTCGAACTGGCGCGGCGTGCCCCAGCGGCGCACCTCGACGTTGTCGGCCTCGTCCTTGCCGACCGGCACGCTTTCGTGCGCGACGTTCGGCATGCCCAGCATCAGGTCGGACAGGCGCGCCTGGATCTCGCCGAGCTTGGCTTCCGACGCCTTCATGTCGTCGCCGATCCCGCTGACTTCGGCCATCACGGCCGACGTGTCCTCGCCCTTCCCCTTCATCGCGCCGATCTGCTTCGACAGGCTGTTGCGGCGCGCCTGGAGCTCTTCGGTGTGGGTCTGGATCGCGCGGCGTTCCGCTTCGAGTGCGGAGAACGCGGCGACGTCGAGGGTGTAGCCGCGATCGGCGAGGCGCTTGGCGACGCCGTCGAGGTCTTTGCGCAGCAACTGGATGTCGAGCATGGGAGGACTTGGAAAATCGTTGTGTAAGACGGGAATTCTAACGCACCGCGCGGCCGCCACGGCACCGTCCGGACGGACAATGCCGCAAATGGGGCGAGCATGGCAGTATCGCATTGCCGGTCTGCGCGTCGGCGGCCGGCGAATTGCCGCGCGACGCGCCATGGCGGATCGCAAACCGCCCGCGCCGGCTGGCGCCAACCGATTCAGGCGGCGCGCCGGCTCCGTATCACAGCACGCCAGGGAATCCGATGACCATCGAACTCGACAAGGATGTACGCGACCGTGCGATCGCGTCGCTGCAACGTTATTTCACAGAAAACATGGACGAGCCGATCGGCAACATCCAGGCCGGCGCGCTGCTGCATTTCTTCGTCCAGGAAATCGCGCCGGCGATCTACAACCTCGCGATCGCCGACGCGCAGGAGCGCCTGCACGCGCGGATCGCCGAACTCGACATCGAATGCCACGAAGAACCGTTCGAATACTGGAAGCAGCAGCCGGGCCGCAAGCGCTGACGCGTCCGCGAGGCGCAGGCCGAACCGGGCCGCGCGGCCTCGTCAGTCCTTCTTGCCGGCTTCGCGATCGAGCTCGCGCAGCCAGGCGAGCTTCTCGGCGATCTTCGATTCGAGCCCGCGCGGCACCGGCTGATACCAGCGCGGCTCGCGCATCCCGTCGGGCAGGTACGTCTCGCCGGCCGCGTACGCATTCGGCTCGTCGTGCGCGTAACGATACGCGTGGCCGTAGCCGAGTTCCTTCATCAGCTTGGTCGGCGCATTGCGCAGGTGCACGGGCACCTCGCGCGACTTGTCCTGCTTCACGAACGCCATCGCCTGGTTGAACGCGTTGTAGCCGGCGTTGCTCTTCGCCGCGCACGCGAGATAGATCACGGCCTGCCCGAGCGCGAGTTCGCCTTCCGGCGAGCCGAGCCGTTCGTAGGTCTCGGCCGCGTCGTTCGCCACCTGCAACGCGCGCGGGTCGGCCAGCCCGATGTCTTCCCACGCCATCCGCACGATGCGCCGCGCGAGATACTTCGGATCCGCGCCGCCGTCGATCATCCGGCAGAACCAGTACAGCGCGCCGTCCGGGCTCGAGCCGCGGACCGACTTGTGCAGCGCCGAAATCTGGTCGTAGAAGTTGTCGCCGCCCTTGTCGAAGCGCCGCGCGTTCAGCGTCATCGCGCTGCTGACGAAATCGGCATCGATCGTCGCGACCCCGGCCGACGTCGCCGCCGTCTGCGCCTGTTCGAGCAGGTTCAGAAAGCGGCGCGCGTCGCCGTCCGCGTAGCCGACCAGCGTGTCGATCGCCTTGTCGTCGAACGCGAGGCCGTCGAGCGCGATTTCCTGCGCGCGCGACAGCAACTGACGCATCTCGTCGTCGTTCAACGATTTCAGCACGTACACCTGCGCGCGCGACAGCAACGCCGAATTGACTTCGAAACTCGGGTTTTCGGTCGTCGCGCCGATGAAGGTGACGAGACCCGACTCGACGAACGGCAGCAGCGCGTCCTGCTGCCCCTTGTTGAACCGGTGGATCTCGTCGACGAACAGGATCGTGTGGCGACCGGTGCGGTTCAGCGTGTCCTTCGCCTGCTCCATCGACTCGCGGATGTCCTTCACGCCGCCGAGCACCGCGGACAGCGCGATGAACTCGCAGTCGAACGCGAGCGCGGTGAGCCGTGCGAGCGTCGTCTTGCCGACGCCGGGTGGCCCCCACAGGATCATCGAATGCGGCTTGCCCGATTCGAACGCGAGCCGCAGCGGCTTGCCTTCGCCCAGCAAATGCGTCTGGCCGATCACCTCGGCGAGCGTTTTGGGCCGCAGCGCCTCGGCGAGCGGGCGGCGCGGCTCGACTTGAAACAGGTCGGACATGAACCCTCGCTCCACATCAAACGATAGCGGCCGAACCGGCCGCCGGACCCGACATTATGACAGCCGCGCGAGCGCGCCGCCGGGCCCGGGGGTGCCCAGCCTGTTACCCGCGCCCGGAAACGACACGGGCCTGCCGTCGCCGGCAGGCCCGTTGCAGGAGAACGGCGCGCGGCGCCGGTCAGCCGTTGATCACGTCCGCGCCCTTCGGCACGACGAACTTGAACGTATCGCCCTTCAGCGCCGGGTTCGTCTGGATGTTCGTGAAGGTCAAGAGCGTGACGTTGCCGAACACGTCGTGCAGCTCCATCGCGGCGAGCGTGCCGTTGCGGAAGCCGATGCCGATCCGCTGGAACTGCGTGTCCTGCGCCTTCGGCAGCATCTCGAGCCACTCGATGCCGCCCTTCTCGCCGGCATCGCGCAGCGTGTAGTTCTTGTCGAGATCGTTGCTGCCGAACAGGATCGCGGCGGGGCTCGCGCCCAGCGCGCCGTTCAGCTTGCGCTCGGTGACTTGGTTCAGGTCGCGGTCGTACACGTAGAGCTTGTCGCCGTCGGCCTGCAGCACCTGCTGGTACGGCTTCTGGTACGTCCAGATGAACTTGCCCGGACGCGCGAACACGAAAGTGCCGCTCGAATTGTCGGTGGGCTTCGGTGCGGCCTGTGCGGCGCTCGCGCCCTTGGCCGGCGCCTTGACGATCTGCTGCGTGAAATCGCCCTTCGCCGAACGCACCTGCGACACGAAGGCCTTCAGTTGCTCGGTGCCGCCCGCGAACGCGTGCGTCGCCGCGAGCATCAGCGATGCGCCGGCGAGCGCCGCGCCGAGCCAGCGCCGCGTCGAACGAAGGAAAGGGACGAACGAAAGTTGCTGCATATTGCGGTTTTCTCCCTGGGTGGCCGGCGCTGCGGGCGCCGCGGACTCATTCCGCGTCGCGCGCCGGCACAAGAATTTCGCGGTTGCCGCTCGACGACATCGCCGACACGAGCCCCGACTGCTCCATCTGCTCGAGCAGCCGCGCCGCGCGGTTGTAGCCGATCCGCAGGTGACGCTGCACGAGCGAGATCGACGCGCGGCGGTTCTTGATGACGATCTCGACCGCCTGGTCGTACAGCGGATCAGACTCGCCGCCGCCTTCGCCGGTTCCCGCGCCGGCCGAGCCCTCGTCGCCGTCGGCGGTGCCGCCTTCGAGCAGGCCCTCGACGTAGTTCGGCTCGCCCTGCTCCTTGAGCTTCTCGACGACGCGATGCACTTCGTCGTCGGCGACGAACGCGCCATGCACGCGCACCGGCAGCCCGGTGCCCGGCGGCAGGTACAGCATGTCGCCCATCCCGAGCAGCGATTCGGCGCCCATCTGGTCGAGAATCGTGCGCGAGTCGATCTTCGACGACACCTGGAACGCGATCCGCGTCGGCACGTTCGCCTTGATCAGGCCGGTAATCACGTCGACCGACGGACGCTGGGTCGCGAGGATCAGGTGGATGCCGGCCGCACGCGCCTTCTGCGCGATCCGCGCGATCAGTTCCTCGACCTTCTTGCCGACGACCATCATCAGGTCGGCCAGCTCGTCGATCACGACGACGATGTTCGGCAGGCGGCCGAGCGGCTCGGGATCTTCCGGCGTCAGGCTGAACGGGTTCGGGATCTTCTCCTCGCGCTTCGCCGCGTCGTCGATCTTGTTGTTGTAGCCCGCAAGGTTGCGCACGCCGAGCTTGCTCATCAGCTTGTAGCGGCGCTCCATCTCCGCGACGGTCCAGTTCAGCGCATGGCCGGCCTGGCGCATGTCGGTGACGACCGGGCACAGCAGGTGCGGAATGCCTTCGTAGACGCTCATTTCGAGCATCTTCGGATCGATCAGGATCAGACGCACCTGCTCGGCGGTGGCCTTGTACAACAGCGACAGGATCATCGCGTTGATCCCGACCGACTTGCCCGAGCCGGTCGTACCGGCCACCAGCAGGTGCGGCATCTTCGCGAGATCCGCGCACACCGGCTTGCCGCCGATGTCCTTGCCGAGGCTCAGCGTCAGCGCCGACGACGCGGCCGCATACACCTCGGAGCCGATGATCTCGGACAGGTGCACCGTCTGGCGGCGCTGGTTCGGCAGCTCGAGCGCCATGTAGTTCTTGCCGGGAATCGTCTCGACGACGCGGATCGACACGAGCGACAGCGAACGCGCGAGATCCTTCGCGAGGTTGACGATCTGGCTGCCCTTCACGCCGGTGGCCGGCTCGATCTCGTAGCGCGTGACGACCGGGCCCGGATACGCGGCGACGACGCTCGCCTCGACGCCGAAGTCCTTCAGCTTCTTCTCGATCAGGCGCGACGTGAATTCGAGCGTATCGGCGGAAATCGCTTCCTGCGTCTTCGGCGCGGGGTCGAGCAGCGACACCGGCGGCAGCGTCGAATCGCCCGGCAGGTCGGTAAACAGCGGCACCTGGCGCTCGCGCTCGACGCGCTCGGACTTCGCCGGCGTGACGACCGGCGGCACGATCGTCACCGGCTCGTGGTCCTCGATGCGCACGCGCTCCTCTTCGACCTTGCCTTCGCGGCGCACCGCCGCGGCCTCGCCGAGCTTGCGGTCGCGCTCGGCCTCGCGGCGCAGCTTCGCGACGTTGACGGCGGACAGGATCGCACCGCCGACGCGCTCGGCGACCGACAGCCACGAGAAGCGGAAATACAGCGACAGGCCGATCGCGAGCGCGATCAGCAGCAACAGCGTGCCGCCCGTGAAGCCGAACGCATGCGACATCGCGCCCGCGACGGCTTCGCCGACGACGCCGCCCGGCGCACGCGGCAACTGCACCTTCAGCGACCACATGCGCAGCGCCTCGATGCCGTCGCACGCGAGCACGACCAGCACGAACGCAAAGATTTCGGTGAGCCAGCCGATCGGCCGCTCCGGTTCGTCGGGAATCGCCTCGTGGCGCGTGATGCGGCGGTAGTTGACGGCGATGCGCCGCCCGAGCGGCACGATCAGCCAGTAGGCCGACAGGCCGAACAGCAGCAGGATGATGTCGGCCGTCCACGCGCCGACGCGGCCGGCCCAGTTCGAGATGTGATCGACCTGGGCGGCGTGCGTCCAGCTCGGATCGCGCCGGCTGTAGCTCAGCAGGGCCATCACCAGAAAGGCGCAGAGCGCGACCTGGAGAATCCAGCGGATCTCCGTGAGGAGCTTCGACATCCGGTGCGGCAACGCCTGTGCCTGGGCGGAATAAGGAGCTTTTGCCATGAATCCGTATAAAGAGGACGGGCCGTGCGCCCGCCTGTCGTTCGATCGCGCTTATTGTAAACGCTGCACCGCGCCGCCAAGTGTAAATGACGGTTACATCACGGAGACGGAGCGCCGAACCGGCGCCGCCGACGGCCGCAAGCCGGCCGGATGTCCGCGCGTGCGGCAACGCGCCGCCACCCCGGCCGCCTGCCGTCCGGCCCGCGGCCCCGTGTGGGCGAGGCGCCGCGAAACGCTATCGGCACGATTGAAACTCTCGTTCGGCAGCGCAGCAACGGGGCCTTTATAATGCGCGTCTGATACCCATCTATGACGGCATACCGGTCAATCCCGGATCGTACGGCGAGCCCCACCCCGCCCGCCGCGGCCGCCTTTTACGGATTCGCACATGTCCACGCCCAAACACGCCAAAGTCCTGATTCTCGGTTCCGGCCCCGCCGGCTACACGGCTGCCGTCTACGCGGCACGCGCCAACCTGTCCCCGGTGCTGATCACCGGCATCGCGCAGGGCGGCCAGCTGATGACCACGACCGACGTCGAAAACTGGCCGGCCGACGCGAAAGGCGTGCAGGGTCCGGAGCTGATGGCGCGCTTCCAGGAGCACGCCGAGCGCTTCAACACCGAAATCGTCTTCGACCACATCCACACCGCGAAACTGCACGAAAAGCCGATCCGCCTGATCGGCGACTCGGGCGAGTACACGTGCGATTCGCTGATCATCGCGACCGGCGCGTCCGCCCAGTATCTCGGCCTGCCGTCCGAGGAAGCGTTCATGGGCAAGGGCGTGTCGGCCTGCGCGACCTGCGACGGCTTCTTCTATCGCAACCAGGAAGTCGCGGTGATCGGCGGCGGCAATACGGCCGTCGAGGAAGCGCTTTACCTCACCGGCATCGCGAAAAAGGTCACCGTGATCCACCGCCGCGACAAGTTCCGCGCGGAGCCGATCCTGATCGACCGCCTGCTGGAGAAGCAAAAGGAAGGCGTCGTCGACATTAAGTGGGATCACGTGCTCGACGAGGTGACGGGCGAGGAGTCGGGCGTCACGGGCCTGCGCATCAAGAACGTGAAGACCGGCGCGACGGAAGACCTGCAGGTGCAGGGCGTGTTCGTCGCGATCGGCCACAAGCCGAACACCGACCTGTTCCAGGGCCAGCTGGAGATGAAGGACGGCTACATCCTGACGAAAAGCGGCCTGCAGGGCAATGCGACGTCGACGAGCGTGCCGGGCGTGTTCGCCGCGGGCGACGTGCAGGACAACGTGTACCGCCAGGCGATCACCAGCGCGGGCACGGGCTGCATGGCCGCGCTCGACGCGCAGCGCTACCTCGAAAGCCTGCACGACAAGAAGTAAGCCGGAAGCCTTTTCGCGGCGGGCGCTACAATGGCGTCCGCTGCCGCGAAGCGGGCTCGACCGGAAAGCCGCTGCCGCCGCGCAGCGGCTTTTTTGTGCCCGCGCGCCCGAACGCGCCTGCCCTGTTATCGAATCATGGCGAAGAACCAGCCCCATCCGAGCGATCCCGCGAAGCGGAAGATCGCTGCCCGTCCCGTGACCCCGGCGCCCGAGGCGCCGCCGCCCGCCCTCGATGCGGCCGCGTTGCGCGGCCAGGGCCTCGCGGGCCTTGGCGCGTTGCGCAAGTCGCTGCAAGGCGAAGCCGACCGTCGCGAACGCGCGCGCATCGAAGCCGCGCAGGCCGAGCGCAAGGCGGAAGCCGACGCGAACCTGTTCCGCAACGAAATCGGCACGATCCGGCCGCTGAACGCGCCGCCGCGCGCGTCGTCCGGCCGCATGCCGCCCGACCCGGTGCCGAAACAGACGCAGCGCGACGAGGAAGCCGTGCTGAACGCGACGCTGTCCGACGAATTCGATCCCGAGACACTGCTCGACAGCGACGACTCGCTGTATTACCACCGCCCCGGCATCAGCCGCGACGTCGTGCGCAAGCTGAGAAGCGGTGCGTGGATCGTGCAGGCGCAGATCGATCTGCACGGGATGCGGCGCGACGAGGCGCGCGATGCGCTCGCCGAATTCATCCGCGAAGCCGGCAAGAAAGGGCTGCGCTGCCTGCGCGTGATCCATGGCAAGGGGCTCGGCTCGATCGGCAAGGAACCCGTGCTGAAGGGCAAGGTGCGCGCATGGCTCGTGCAGAAGGAAGAAGTGATCGCATTCTGCGAGGCGCGCGGCCACGACGGCGGCGCGGGCGCGGTGCTCGTGCTGCTGCAGCCGCACGCGGCGCCGGCCGACCGGGGGCCGCGTGCCGCATCCTAGGCTGACGCTCGCGATCGCGGTACTGGAGGCGATCGCCACGCTGGCCTTCGCGATTTCGGGGTTCATCGAGGCGCGCAAGAACCGTCTCGATTCGGTCGGCACGTTCGTCGTCGCGCTCGCGACCGCGTTCGGCGGCGGCACGCTGCGCGACATCCTGCTCGAGCGCCGGCCGTTCTACTGGGTCGTGCACGACGACTACGTGATCGCGATCTTCGTGCTCGCGCTGTTCGCGCCGTTCGTGCTGCGCATGCTGTCGCGGCTGTCGGCCGAACGGCTGCTGCTGATCGCCGATGCGATCGGGCTCGGCATCTTCAGCATCTCGGGCACGGCGATCGCGCTCGACGCCGAGATGCCGCGCTTCATCGCGGTGATGATGGGCGTGATTACCGGTGTGGTCGGCGGGATCGTCCGCGACGTGCTGTGCAACGACATTCCGCTGATCCTGCGCGATTCGCGGCCGTACGCGACCTGCGCGTTCGTCGGTTGCTGGTTCTACCTGCTGCTCGTGTGGCTGCAGTTCGACTCGGTGTACAGCGTGCTGCTCGCGACCGGCTTCATCCTCGTCGCGCGGCTCGCGACGTTCAAGTTCGACGTGCGATTGCCGCATTGACCGACGCGTCCGCGGACGCGTCAGCCGCAGCGCCGAAACGAAAAAAGGGGCCGTTCGATACGGCCCCTTTCTGTTTCGTTCAACCCAAGCGCCGCGTCACGCGATCCGCTCTTCCGATGCCGGATCGAACAGCACGGCCTTCGACACGTCGAACAGCAGCGACTGCGTCTGCCCCGGCTGCGGGTTCGCGGCCGGATGCACGCGGCTCACGATGCGCTTGCCGTTCACCTGCGCGAACACGTGCGTGTCCGGCCCGGTCGGCTCGGTCACGTCGACGCGCACGTCGATCGGCTGCAGGTTCGACGCCTCGCCGTTGTGCGCGTTGCGTGCGTCGGTGATGCGTTCCGGACGCAGGCCCAGGATCACCTCGCGGCCGACGTGCGACTTCAGCTTCGCCGCGTCGAACGGCAGAATCAGCGCGCTGCGCGCGAGGCCCGTGTCGATCTCGAGCGCGATTCCGCTGCCCTGCTCGACCAGCTTGCCGTTGATGAAGTTCATCGGCGGCGCGCCGATGAAGCCCGCGACGAACAGGTTCGACGGCGAATCGTAGATCTCCTGCGGCGCGCCGAACTGCTGGACCACGCCGTCCTTCATCACCGCGATCCGGTCGCCGAGCGTCATCGCCTCGATCTGGTCGTGCGTCACGTAGACGATCGTCGTGCCGAGACGCTGGTGCAGCAGCTTGATTTCCGCGCGCATCTCGATGCGCAGCTTCGCGTCGAGGTTCGACAGCGGTTCGTCGAACAGGAACAGCGACGGATCACGCGCGAGCGCGCGGCCCATCGCGACGCGCTGCCGCTGGCCGCCCGACAGCTGGCCCGGCTTGCGGTCGAGCAGGTGCTGGATCTGCAGCATCGCCGACACGCGGTCGACGATCTGCTGCTGCTCGCTCTTCGGCACCTTGCGGATGTTCAGCCCGAACGAAATGTTCTCGCGCACCGTCATCGACGGATACAGCGCGTACGACTGGAACACCATCGCGATGTCGCGATCCTTCGGCGACAGGTCGTTGACGACCTTGCCGTCGATGCAGATCTCGCCGCTCGTGACGGTCTCGAGCCCGGCGATCATGTTGAGCAGCGTCGATTTCCCGCAGCCCGAGCCGCCGACCAGGATCAGGAACTGTCCGTCCTCGATCTCGATGTCGACACCCTTCAGGACCGGCACCCCGTTCGGGTAGGTCTTGTACACGTCACGGATGGAAAGGCTTGCCATGCTGTGAATCCTCTGTCTCGTCTCGCGCGGCGCGCTCGGGCGCCGCGTCGGGTTCGTTTCGATGCGCCGCGCGTCCTGCGCGGCCGGTTCGTCGTATCGGATGAAGCCGCGCTTACCCCTTCACCGCGCCTGCCGTCAGCCCGCGCACGAAGTAGCGGCCGGCGACGATGTAGACGAGCAGCGTCGGCAGCGCGGCGATGATCGCGCCGGCCATGTCGACGTTGTATTCCTTCACGCCCGTCGACGTGTTGACGAGGTTGTTCAGCGCGACCGTGATCGGCATCGAATCGACGCCGGAGAACACGATCCCGAACAGGAAGTCGTTCCAGATCTGCGTGAATTGCCAGATCAGGCACACCATGAAGATCGGCAGCGACACCGGCAGCAGGATCTTCGTGAAGATCGTGAAGAAGCCCGCGCCGTCGATGCGCGCGGCCTTCACGAGTTCGGCCGGCACGCTCACGTAAAAGTTGCGGAAGAACATCGTCGTGAACGCGATCCCGTACACGACGTGCACGAACACGAGGCCCGGAATCGTGTTGGCGAGGCCGAGCATCCCCTGCAGGCGCGCCATCGGCAGCAGGATCACCTGGAACGGAATGAAGCAGCCGACCAGCATCATCGTGAACAGCGCGTCCGCGCCGCGAAAGCGCCAGTGCGTGAGCACGTAGCCGTTGAACGCGCCGATCAGCGACGAGATCAGCACGGCCGGGATCACCATCTGCAGCGAGTTCAGGAAGAACGGCTTCATCCCGTCGCAGCGCACGCCGGTACAGGCGCCGCTCCAGGCCTTCACCCACGGCTCGACGGTCCACGTGGTGGGCGGCGTCAGCAGGTTGCCGGTGCGCAGCTGGTCGAGGTCCTTGAACGACGTCGACAGCATCACGTAGATCGGGAACAGGAAATACAGCGCGAACAGGATCAGTGCCGCATAGATCACTGCCCGGCTGATCGTCATCTTAGGCTGCATTGCGGGTGCTCCTCGATTCCATATACATCAGCGGCACCAGCACCGCGACCACGGTCGCGAGCATCATCACCGAGGACGCCGCGCCGAGCCCGAGCTGGCCGCGGTTGAACGAAAACGTGTACATGAACATGGCCGGCAGCGACGACGACGTGCCCGGGCCGCCCGCGGTCAGCGCGACGACGAGGTCGAAGGTCTTGATCGTGATGTGGCAGAGGATCAGCAGCACCGAGAAGAACACCGGGCGCATGCTCGGGATCACGATCTTGCGGTAGATGGTGGGCAGCGTCGCGCCGTCGACCTGCGCGGCCTTGAAGATCTCGCCGTCGACGCCGCGCAGCCCCGCGAGGAACAGCGCCATCACGAAGCCGGTCGACTGCCACACGGCCGCGATCACCACGCAGAAGATCGCCTTGTCCGGATCGTCGAGCCAGCCGAACGAGAAGCTCGTCCAGCCCCAGTCGTGCATCACCTTCTCGAGGCCGAGGCCCGGGTTCAGGATCCACTGCCACGCGGTGCCGGTGACGATGAACGACAGCGCCATCGGGTACAGGAAGATCGCGCGCAGCGCGCCTTCGTTGCGGATCCGCTGGTCGAGCAGGATCGCGAGGAACAGCCCGAGCCCGACGCAGATCGCGATGAACGGAATCCCGAACCAGCCGAGGTTCGCGGCGGAGGTCCACCACACGTCGTTCTGGAACAGGTCCGTGTAACGGCCGAAGCCGTCGAATTCGTAGTTGGGCAACAGCCGCGAGCGGGTCAGCGACAGATAGCCGGTAATCAGGATGAAGCCGTAGATGAACACCACGGCGATCGCGACGCTCGGCGCGAGCACGAGCTTCGGGATCCAGCGATCGGCGAAGGCCGACATCGGCGACGTACGCCGTGCGGCGGCAGCGCCGGATCCGTTTCCGCTAAGAGGGGCAGCCACTTGATTCGACTCCTGGAACGAGGGCGGCGCAGGCCGGGCCGGCGCCGGGTACGGCACGGACCCGCGGGCGAGCCCGTTTGCTGCACATGCAAAAACGCCCGGCCGATGAAGCGTGTCCGGCCGGGCGCCTGGCGCGCGTTACTTGACCTTCGCGGCCTTCGCGAGCGCGGCGACCGCGCTCTTCGAATCCTGCTGCGAGTTCATGAACTTCGTCACGACGTCGGTGATCGCGCCGGCGGTCGCGTCGCCTTGCGCCATGCCGTGCGCGAGCGACGGCACGAAGCCGCCCGACTTGATCGCGGTCTGCTCGTCGGCATACGACTTCTTCGCGCAGTCGTCGAACTTGTCCATCTTCACGCCGAGACGCACCGGCACCGAGCCCTTCAGCAGGCTGAACTGCTCCTGGAAGTCCGGCGTCATGATCGTCTTCGCGAGCGCGAGCTGGCCCGGCGTCGCGTTCTTCTCGCCCTTCTGCTGGAAGAACACGAACGAATCGACGTTGAACGTGTACGAATTCGCGGTGCCCGGCACCGGCGCGCAGACGTAGTCCTTGCCCGCCTTCTTGCCGGCGTTCTCGAACTCGCCCTTCGCCCAGTCGCCCATGAACTGCATGCCGGCCTTGCCGTTGATGACCATCGCGGTCGCGAGGTTCCAGTCGCGGCCGTTACGGCCGGTGTCGAAGTAGCCCTGGATCTTGCGCACCGTGTCGAACACTGACAGCATCTGCGGCGACGTCAGCGTCGCCTGGTCGAGGTCGACCAGCGCCTTCTTGTAGAACGCCGGGCCCTGCGACAGCACGACGTCTTCCCACAGCGTCAGGTCCTGCCACGGCTGGCCGCCCATCGCGACCGGCTGGATGCCCGCGGCCTTCAGCTTGTCGGCCACCGCGAAGAATTCGGGCCAGGTGGTCGGCACCTTCGCGCCGACCTTGTCGAGCGCGGCCTTGTTGATGTACAGCCAGTTGACGCGGTGCACCGAGAACGGCGCGGCGACCGTATGGCCCTTGTACTTGATGATCTTGTCGATTTCCGGCGGCAGGTTCTGCTTCCAGTCGCCGGCGGCCGAATCGATGTTGACGAGCACGCCCTGGTCAGCCCAGTCCTGGATCAGCGGGCCCTTGATCTGCGCGGCCGACGGGGAATCGCCGCTGATCACCTTGGTCTTCAGCGCGGTCATCGCCGCGGCGCCAGCGCCGCCCGCGACCGCGAAGTCCTTCCACACGTAGCCCTGCTTCTGCAGGTCGTCCTTCAGCACGCCGACGGCCTTCGACTCGCCGCCCGAGGTCCACCAGTGCAGCACGGTTACGTTCTCGGCTGCCTGCGCCGCCACGGCGCCAGCCATCAGACCCGCGGCGCAGAGCGCGCCCATGATCGAGCGAACTTTCATTACTTATCTCCTCCAGACTGAATCAACTCGTGAGGTTCCCCGACGGGGAACCGGCTTCTTGATAAACGACGGGGAAATCGAGCCGCGGGACGCATGCAGCGTACGGGGCCGATGACCGGCCGGGCTCTTACAGAAAGCGTGAATCGAGATTCAACGGCGTGTCTCCTCTTTGTGTTTCTGGCCCACCGCGATGCCGCGGCGCGAGCCCGGGGGCGACGGCGCGCGATGATGCGCTCCGTCAATGTCCGATACCATTCGGCACAAGGCGTTCCCGAAGGCGAAGCTCGCGCAGTTCATCGACCGCACTTCTTTTTTTCTTCACCCAGGTGCTACCCCTTGCGGCGGATTGTAGTTAAACTACAATTCAGTGTCAAAAATATTTTTATCGCACTACGGATCGCTTCCCAGCACCCCCAACACGGCGGAGACACATGCATACCGATTCCAGCTTTACCTTCGTACTTTTCGGCGGCACCGGCGATTTGTCGATGCGCAAGATCCTGCCCGCGCTGTTCGAAGCGCACCGCGCGAACATGCTGGCGGACGGCGGCCGGATCGTGGCCGTCGCGCGGCACGAATCGGATCGGGCAGGCTATCTCGAATGGGTCGATACGCACGTGAAGCCGCATGCGGCGAAGGCGGCCGGCAACGCGTTCGACGACGCGGCATGGAAGTCGTTTCTCGAGCGCATCGAATACGTGAAGCTCGATCTCGGCCGTGCGGAGGACTACGTCGTGCTGCGCGACGCGATCGCATTGCTGCCCGGCATCCGCGTGTTCTATCTCGCGACCGGCCCGTCGCTGTTCGTGCCGATCTGCAAGGCGCTCGCGTCGGTCGGCCTGAACGAAGGCTCGCGCATCGTGCTCGAGAAACCGCTCGGCTACGACCTGAAGTCGTCGAACGCGATCAACGACGCGGTCGGCGAGATCTTCGCGGAAGGCCAGATCTACCGGATCGACCACTACCTCGGCAAGGAGCCGGTACAGAACCTGCTCGCGCTGCGCTTCGGCAACGCGCTGTTCGAGCCGCTGTGGCGCCGCGAATGGGTCGAGAGCATCCAGATCACGATCGCGGAAGAGCTCGGCGTCGAGGCGCGCGGCGATTTCTACGACAATACGGGCGCGCTGCGCGACATGGTGCAGAACCACCTGCTGCAGCTGCTGTCGATCGTCGCGATGGAGCCGCCGCACTCGATGGATTCCGACTCGGTGCGTGACGAGAAGCTGCGCGTGCTGCGCGCGCTGAAGCCGGTCGATCCGCGCGACATCGGCAAGGTCGCGGTGCGCGGCCAGTATCATGCGGGCGTGATCAAGGGCGCGCAGGTGCCGGCCTACGCGACCGAGCCGGGCGTGAAGCCCGACAGCCAGACCGAAACGTTCGTCGCGCTGAAGGTCGAGATCGAGAACTGGCGCTGGGCCGGCGTGCCGTTCTTCCTGCGCACCGGCAAGCGTCTGGCCGACCGAGTCGCGGAGATCGTCGTCAACTTCCGCCCGGTGCCGCATTCGGCGCTCGGCCCGACCGCGCTGCGCCCCGGTTCGAACCGTCTCGTGATCCGGCTGCAGCCGAACGAGACGATCCGCCTGTACTGCCTCGCGAAGCAGCCGGGCGAAGGGATGAACCTCGCGAGCGTGCACCTCGACCTCGCGTTCGACCAGTTCTTCAAGGAAGGGCAGATGGAGGCGTACCAGCGCCTGCTGCTCGACGTGATCAACGGCCGGCTCGCCCTGTTCGTGCGGCGCGACGAACAGGAGGCCGCATGGCAGTGGGTCGAGCCGATCCTGAACGAATGGGCGCGCACGCTGAAGCCGCCGAAGCCGTACGCGGCGGGCACGTGGGGGCCGGCCGCGTCGAGCGCGATGCTCGCGCAGCACGACACCTGCTGGCTCGAAGAAGAAAACTGATGCAGACCGTTGCCGCATACGCCACCGTGCGCGGCAACGTGCCCCACGATTCGTACGATTTGAACAGACAAAGCAGTCCGGAGGAGATGTGATCGAGATCCACGCTTTCGACACCCAGGAAGCGCAAAGCGAAGCGCTCGCGCGCGCCGTCGGCGACGCGCTGCGCGCGGCGCTCGCCGGCCCCGCGCGCCCGACGCTCGCGGTGTCCGGCGGCACCAGCCCGCGCCCGTTCCTGCACACGCTGTCGCATGCGGCGCTCGACTGGGCCGGCGTCGACGTCACGCTGGTCGACGACCGCTGGGTGCCGGACGACGACGCGGCCAGCAATGCGCAACTCGTGCGCGACACGCTGCTGCAGCACGCGGCGGCCCCTGCCCGCTTCCTGCCGCTCGTCGACACGCGCAGCACGCTCGACGCGCACGTCGCCGCGTTGAACGCGAACCCCGACTACCGCGTGCCGACCGTCGCCGTGCTCGGCATGGGCGAGGACGGCCACACCGCGTCGATCTTCGCCGACGCACCCGAATGGGACCACGCGATCACGACGCCCGAGCGCTTCGTCGCCGTGCATCCGGGCGCGGCGCCGCATGCCCGCGTGAGCTTTTCGCTCGATGCGCTCAAGCGCGTCGACCGGCTGTTCCTGCTGATCGCGGGCGCCCGCAAACGCGACGTGCTCGACGCCGCGGCCGCGTCGCTGCAGAAGAACGCGATTTCCCAACTGGCCAACGACAAGGGGACCCAGCTCGATGTCTACTGGTGCGCAAAGTAAGGCGGTCGTCGCGGGTCAGCATGCCGACGGCCCGCGCCTGCTCGCGGACGTCGGCGGCACCAACGCGCGCTTCGCGCTGGAAACCGGCCCCGGCGAGATCACGCAGATCCGCGTCTATCCCGGCGCCGACTATCCGACGCTCACCGACGCGATCCGCAAATACCTGAAGGACGTGAAGATCAGCCGCGTGAACCACGCGGCGATCGCGATCGCCAATCCGGTCGACGGCGATCAGGTCACGATGACCAACCACGACTGGAGCTTCTCGATCGAGGCGACGCGCCGCGCGCTCGGCTTCGACACGCTGCTGGTCGTCAACGACTTCACCGCGCTGGCGATGGCGCTGCCGGGCCTGACCGACGCGCAGCGCGTGCAGATCGGCGGCGGCACGCGCCGCCAGAACAGCGTGATCGGCCTGCTCGGGCCGGGCACCGGGCTCGGCGTGTCGGGGCTGATTCCGGCCGACGACCGCTGGATCGCGCTCGGCAGCGAAGGCGGCCACGCATCGTTCGCACCGCAGGACGAGCGCGAGGATCTGGTGCTGCAGTACGCGCGCAAGAAGTTTCCGCACGTGTCGTTCGAACGCGTGTGCGCGGGCCCCGGCATGGAGATCATCTATCGCGCGCTCGCCGCGCGCGACAAGAAGCGCGTCGCCGCGACCGTCGACACGGTCGAGATCGTCGAGCGCGCGCATGCGGGCGACGCGCTCGCGCTCGAGACGGTCGAATGCTTCTGCGGAATTCTCGGCGCGTTCGCGGGCAGCGTCGCGCTGACGCTCGGCGCGCTCGGCGGCGTGTACATCGGCGGCGGCGTCGCGCTGAAGCTGGGCGAGCTGTTCACGCGCTCGTCGTTCCGCGCGCGCTTCGAGGCGAAGGGCCGCTTCACGCACTATCTCGAGAACATCCCGACCTACCTGATCACCGCCGAATACCCGGCGTTCCTCGGCGTGTCGGCGATTCTCGCGGAGCAGTTGTCGAACCGCTCCGGCGGCGCGTCGTCGGCCGTGTTCGAGCGGATCCGCCAGATGCGCGACGCGCTGACGCCGGCCGAGCGCCGCGTGGCCGATCTCGCGCTGAACCATCCGCGCTCGATCATCAACGATCCGATCGTCGACATCGCGCGCAAGGCCGACGTGAGCCAGCCGACCGTGATCCGCTTCTGCCGCTCGCTCGGCTGCCAGGGGCTGTCGGACTTCAAGCTGAAGCTCGCCACCGGGCTCACCGGCACGATCCCGATGAGCCACAGCCAGGTGCATCTCGGCGACACGGCCACCGACTTCGGCGCGAAGGTGCTCGACAACACGGTGTCCGCGATTCTGCAACTGCGCGAGCACCTGAATTTCGAGCACGTCGAGAACGCGATCGAGATCCTGAACGGCGCGCGGCGCATCGAGTTCTACGGGCTCGGCAACTCGAACATCGTCGCGCAGGACGCGCACTACAAGTTCTTCCGCTTCGGGATTCCGACGATCGCGTACGGCGACCTGTACATGCAGGCCGCGTCGGCCGCGCTGCTCGGCAAGGGCGACGTGATCGTCGCGGTGTCGAAGTCGGGCCGCGCGCCCGAGCTGCTGCGCGTGCTCGACGTCGCGATGCAGGCCGGCGCGAAGGTGATCGCGATCACGTCGAGCAACACGCCGCTCGCGAAGCGCGCGACCGTCGCGCTCGAGACCGACCACATCGAGATGCGCGAGTCGCAGTTGTCGATGATCTCGCGGATCCTGCATCTGCTGATGATCGACATCCTCGCGGTCGGCGTCGCGATCCGTCGCGCGTCGACGAACGGCGAGCTGCCCGAGGCCGTTGCCCAGGCGAAGGCGCGCGCCAGCGACGACGAAACGGCCGACGTGCTCGACTGGCTGAGCCACGGCGCGTCGCCGGCGGCGAAGGACGTCGCGCGGGACTGACGCATCGCGCGGCGTCCGCCGCTTCACGCGTCCCGACGAACAACGCCACCGGCGCATCGCGCGCGGTGGCGTTTTTCATCGTGCGGCCCGCCGGGCGATGCGGCTCAGGCGCCCGCTTTCGCCGGCCGGCCGTGCCAGCG
This sequence comes from Burkholderia sp. 9779_493, assembly GCF_015712215.1. NCBI lineage: Bacteria > Pseudomonadati > Pseudomonadota > Betaproteobacteria > Burkholderiales > Burkholderiaceae > Burkholderia > Burkholderia sp. 9779_493. The sequence continues at coordinate 106,973 of NZ_JACCQA010000004.1, read as the reverse complement.
CAGCACGAGATAGCGCCCGGCGAAGCACAGCACGCCGCAAACGCCGATCGTCACGCCCATCGCGAACGGCGTGCCGTCCGCGAGCGCGCCGATCGCGACGCTCGCCAGCGCGCCGAGCGCGAGCTGCATCGCGCCGAACACGGCCGCCGACGCGCCCGCGTTGTGCGGATAGCGGTGCATCAGGTCGGTCGTGCAGTTCGCGGACAGGATCCCGACCACGCCGACGACGAAGAACAGGCACACGACGATCGACCACAGCCCGCCCCACCCCGTCAGCGCGACGAGCGCGACCGCGAGCGACGCGATGCAGCTCACGAGCGACGCGGCCGCGATGATGCGCAGCGAACCGATGCGGCCGACGAGGCGCGTATTCGCGAAGTTGCCGATCATGATCCCGACGACGTTCAGGCCGAACAGCAGCCCGTAGTGCTGCGGCGACACGTGGAAATACTCGATGTACACGAACGGCGTCGCGGTGATGTACGAGAACATCGACGCGAACGCCATCCCGCCGCACAGCATGTGCCCCCATGCGACGGGGTCGGACAGGATGCGCCCGTACGACGCGAACGACGCGAGCACGGCCGCGCTCTTGCGCCGCTCCTTCGGCCAGGTTTCGGGCACGCGCAAGTACGCGGTCGTCGCGCAGATCGCGCCGAACACGGCCAGCACGACGAACACGCCGCGCCAGCCGGAGAAGCGCAGGATCTGGCCGCCGATCAGCGGCGCGAGCAGCGGCCCGACCGCGGTGACGATCGCGACCATCGACAACACCTTCGCCGCGTCGCTCGGCTCGTGCGCGTCACGCGCGATCGCCCGCGCGAGCACCGACGCGGCACCGGCGCCGAGCGCCTGCAGAAAGCGCACGACGATCAGCATGTCGATCGAACCCGACACGAAGCAGCCGATGCTCGCGAGCGTGAACAGCGCGATCCCGCCGAGCAGCACGGGACGGCGGCCCCACGTGTCGGACAGCGGGCCGTACAGCAGCATGCCGATCGAGAAGCCCGCCATGAAACTGGTCAGCGTGCGCTGCGCGGCGCCGGGGCTCACGGAGAAGCTGCCGGCGATCGACGGCAGGCTCGGCAGGTACATGTCGGTGGCGATCGGCCCGCAGGCCGCGAGCGCGCCGAGCAACAGGATCAGCCGGGCATCGGGCCGGCGCCGGACGACGTGGGACATGGGTATCCGGAATGGGAGCCCGCGCGCATCGGGGCGCGCGTGGCGGTGAAGACGGGAAGCCGCGCCGCAAGCGGCGCGTTCAGGCCCATGATTGTACGCGCAACTTTTTTGCCTGCCTCGGGCCGCGTCCGGCGGCGGGCGCGGCGACGTCCGCGCCTGCCGTTTGCCGGACGAACGCGCGGGCGGATTCGATTAAGCTTGCTGCTGCTTGTTTCTCTTGTCTGACCCATTCGACGTACGACCGAACCGATGACCGCTTTCCTGCTGATCTGGAGCCCCAAGAAATGGCCGTGGCCCGAGTTGCCCGACGTCGCCGCGCGCGTGAAGGCCGGCGAGGCCGTGCATGACGTGTGGGGCTGCGGCTTCGCGCGCGGCATCCTGCCGGGCGACCGCGTGTTCCTGCACCGCGTCGCTAAGGAGCCCAAGGGTGTATTCGGCTCCGGCTACGTGACGCGCGCGCCGTACGAGGTGCCCGATCCGTCGACGAAGCGCGGCTACCGGCTGTGCATCGACTTCGTGTACGACTGGCTGGTCGATGCGCACCAGGACGTCGTGATCGCGCGCGACGCGCTGGGCGTTCACCCGTATTCGGTACAGACCTGGGATGCACAGACGTCCGGCACGTCGATCAAGCCGATGGTCGAAGGTCCGCTCGAAAAGCGCTGGGCCGAGTTGACCGGCAAGCGCAAGCCGCCGCGATAGCCAAAAACCGGGTCGAATCCCGCGCGCCCTTTTTCGCGCGGCCGACTCCCCGCGCGCCGAAAGGCCGCAGACCGGCCCGCGGGCCTGCCGCGCGTGTCTCCGGTACAATCGGACGATCGTTCCGCCCAGGCGCCGCGGCCCGTGCACAGGCCTCCGCGCCCTTCTCTCGCAGGTTTCGCCCATGTCCAACAATCAGATCCTCTTCGAACGCGCCCAGAAGACCATTCCCGGCGGCGTCAACTCGCCGGTGCGCGCCTTCCGCTCGGTCGGCGGCACGCCGCGCTTCGTCGCGCGCGCGCAAGGCCCGTATTTCTGGGACGCCGACGGCAAGCAGTACATCGACTACATCGGCTCGTGGGGCCCGATGATCGTCGGCCACGTCCATCCGGAAGTGCTGTCGGCCGTGCAGAACGTGCTCGCCGACGGCTTCTCGTTCGGCGCGCCGACCGAAGCCGAGATCGAGATCGCGGAGGAAATCTGCAAGCTCGTGCCGTCGATCGAGCAGGTGCGGATGGTGTCGAGCGGCACCGAGGCGACGATGAGCGCGCTGCGTCTCGCGCGCGGCTTCACGGGCCGCAGCCGCATCGTCAAGTTCGAAGGCTGCTACCACGGCCACGCGGACAGCCTGCTGGTCAAGGCCGGCTCGGGCCTGCTGACGTTCGGCAACCCGACGTCGGCCGGCGTGCCCGCCGACATCGCGAAACACACGACCGTCCTCGAATACAACAACGTCGCCGCGCTGGAAGAAGCCTTCGGCGCGTTCGGCGACGAGATCGCCGCGGTGATCGTCGAGCCGGTCGCCGGCAACATGAACCTCGTGCGCGGCACGCCCGAATTCCTGAACGCACTGCGCGCGCTGTGCACGAAGCACGGCGCCGTGCTGATCTTCGACGAGGTGATGTGCGGATTCCGCGTCGCGCTCGGCGGCGCGCAGGCGTACTACGGCATCGCGGCCGACCTCACCTGCCTCGGCAAGGTGATCGGCGGCGGGATGCCGGCCGCCGCGTTCGGCGGCCGCCGCGACATCATGGCCCACCTCGCGCCGCTCGGCGGCGTCTACCAGGCCGGCACGCTGTCGGGCAACCCGATCGCGGTCGCCGCGGGCCTGAAGACGCTGCAACTGATCCAGGCACCCGGATTCTACGACGCGCTCACCGCGCAGACGAAGCGGCTCGCCGACGGCCTCGCGGCGGAAGCGCGCGCGGCCGGCGTGCCGTTCGCGGCCGACTCGATCGGCGCGATGTTCGGCCTGTACTTCGCCGAGCGCGTGCCGACCAGCTTCGCGGAAGTCACGAAGAGCGACGTCGCGCGCTTCAACCGCTTCTTCCACCTGATGCTCGACGAGGGCGTGTACTTCGCGCCGTCCGCGTACGAAGCCGGCTTCGTGTCGAGCACGCACGACGACGCGGTGATCGACGCGACGCTCGCGGCCGCGCGCCGCGCGTTCGCGGCCCTCGCCGCCTGACCCGGGGCCGCGCGCATGTTCTCGGATACCGATTTCGCCCACATGCAGCGCGCGCTAGCGCTCGCCGCGCGCGGCATGTACACGACCGCGCCGAATCCGCGCGTCGGCTGCGTGATCGTCAAGGACGGCGACGTGATCGGCGAAGGCTTCACGCAGCCGGCCGGCCAGGACCACGCGGAAGTCCAGGCGCTGAAGGACGCGCGCTCGCGCGGCTACGACGTCGCGGGCTCGACCGTCTACGTGACGCTCGAACCGTGCAGCCATTTCGGCCGCACGCCGCCGTGCGCGAACGCGCTGATCGACGCGCGCGTCGCAAAGGTGGTCGCGGCGATGGAAGACCCGAACCCGCAGGTGTCGGGGCGCGGCCTCGGAATGCTGCGCGACGCCGGCATCGACGTGCGCTGCGGGCTGCTCGCGCATGAGGCCGGCGAACTGAACATCGGCTTCGTGTCGCGGATGACGCGTGGCCGCCCGTGGGTGCGGATGAAGACCGCCGCGTCGCTCGACGGCCGCACCGCGCTGCCGTCCGGCGAAAGCCAGTGGATCACCGGCGAGGCCGCGCGCCTCGACGGCCACGCGTGGCGCGCCCGCGCGTGCGCGATCCTCACCGGCATCGGCACCGTGCGCGAGGACAATCCGCTGCTGACCGTGCGCGGTATCGACACGCCGCGTCAGCCGCAACGCATCCTGGTGGACAGCCGCCTCGACCTGCCGCTCGACGCGCGGCTGCTCGAAGGCGCGCCGCTGCTGATCTTCTGCGGCCGGCTCGACGCCGCAGGCGAACTACGCGCGAACGTGCTGAAGTCGCGCGGCGCGGAAATCGTGCCGCTCGCGAATGCGCACGGCAAGGTCGACCTGCCCGCGATGCTGGCGGCGCTCGGCGCGCGCGGCGTCAACGAACTGCACGTCGAGGCCGGCCACAAGCTGAACGGTTCGCTGCTGCGCGAACGGTGCGTCGACGAATTGCTGGTGTATCTGGCGCCGAGCCTGCTGGGCGCCGACGCGGCCGGCATGTTCGATCTCGCCGCGCCGGCCAGTCTCGATGCACGTACCCGGTTGTCGTTCCACGGTATCGAGCGGATCGGCGACGATCTGCGGATCCTCGCGCGTGTCGTGCCGCCCGACGCCTCTCACTGAACGGAATCGTCACGATGTTTACCGGAATTGTCGCGGCCGTCGGCCGCATCGAATCGATCGCCCCGCTCGGCACGTCGGCCGACGCCGGTGTGCGCCTGACCGTGCAGGCCGGCGGGCTGGACCTGGCCGATGTCGCGCTCGGCGACAGCATCGCGATCCAGGGCGCATGCATGACGGTGATCGAGAAGACCGACACCACGTTCGACGTCGACGTGTCGCGCGAAAGCCTGAACCGGACGGTCGGCCTCGCGCAGCCCGGCGAGGTGAACCTCGAGAAGGCGCTGCGCGCGCACGACCGCCTTGGCGGGCATATCGTATCGGGCCATGTGGACGGACTCGGTACCGTGTCGCGCTTCGCGCCCGTCGGCGAGTCGCACGAACTGCGAATCGTCGCGCCGCGCGAACTCGGCCGCTATCTCGCGTACAAGGGCTCGATCACGGTGAACGGCGTGAGCCTGACCGTGAATGCGGTCGACGATCGCGCGGACGGCTGCGAATTCTCGATCAACCTGATTCCGCATACGGTCGACGTCACGACGCTGCGCCATGTGAAGGCCGGCGACAAGGTCAACCTCGAAGTCGACATGATCGCGCGCTATGTGGAGCGGATGCTGTCGGCGTCGCAGGGCGTGCATCAGGACTGACCGGGCAGCGCCGCCGCGTCCTGTACAGGGAATGACGGCCGACGGTGCGGCCGGCCGCCGCATCAATCGTCGGCGTCGGCCGAGCGGGCCGCGCCGAGCAGGAATCCGGCCCTACTTCGTGCCGCGCCACTCCGTCGCCGGCCATCCGACACGCTTGCATCGGAATCGCGTTCGGTCGATGGCCGTCGGGCCAGCCGACACCTGGCCGAACAGCCAACGACGCGCACGGGTCATGCCGTCGCGCTAAGATGCGTCGACAGCGGTTTCCACGCCGCCACGCACGACGCGCCGCATCGCGGCCGCGCATCTTCCCACAGGAGTTCGTCCCCATGTCCATCTCGATGTACCAGGCTTCGCTGCCCGTCCTGATCCGCGGCCTCACCAACCTGCAGCACATCCTCGGCAAGGCGCAGGCGCATGCGGCCGAAAAGCAGATCGACCCGTCGGTATTCATCGGCGCACGCCTCTACCCGGACATGCTGCCGCTCGCCCGTCAGGTCTACATCGCGACCGACACAGCGAAGGGCTGCGCCGCGCGGCTCGCCGGCGCCGAGATCCCGAGCTACCCGGACGTCGAGCAGAGCTTCGACGAGCTGCACGCGCGCATCCAGAAGACGATCGACTACCTGAAAAGCTTCGACGCCGCACAGATCGACGGCAGCGAGACGCGCCAGATCGTGCTGAAGATGCGCGTCGGCCCGATCGAGTTCACCGGCCAGTCGTACCTGCTGAACTTCGTGCTGCCCAACTTCTTCTTCCACGTGACGACCGCGTACGACATCCTGCGCCACAGCGGCGTCGAGCTCGGCAAGCTGGACTACCTCGGCGGGCGCAACGAGCAAGCGTGACGCCCGGCCCGCAACCGTCCGCGCCTGCGCGCAGGCCGGCCGCAGCGCTTTCCGGAGCACGCGCGGGCCCCGCGCGGCCCGCGCCAGCCGAAACGCCGTCCGGCTGGCGTAAAATACGCACTTTCCTCTTTCTCGCCCCCTTATGACGCTCGCCTCCACGCTCGACATCATCGCCGAGCTGAAAGCCGGCCGGATGGTGATCCTGGTCGACGAAGAAGACCGCGAAAACGAGGGCGACCTCGTGATCGCCGCCGAATTCGTCACACCGGAAGCGATCAACTTCATGGCCAAGTACGGCCGCGGCCTGGTTTGTCTGACGTTGACGCAGGAACGCTGCAAGCAGCTTCACCTGCCGCTGATGACCTACCGCAACGGCACGCAGTACGGCACCGCGTTCACGGTCAGCATCGAAGCGGCCGAAGGCGTGACGACCGGCATCTCGGCCGCCGACCGGGCGCACACGATCGCCACGGCGGTCGCGCACGACGTGCGCCCCGAGCACATCGTGCAGCCGGGCCACGTGTTCCCGATCATGGCGCAGCCGGGCGGCGTGCTCGTGCGCGCCGGCCACACCGAGGCCGGCTGCGACTTCACCGCGCTCGCGGGCCTCACGCCGGCCGCGGTGATCTGCGAGATCATCAAGGACGACGGCACGATGGCGCGCCTGCCGGACCTGATCGAATTCGCGAAGGAACACAACCTGAAGATCGGCACGATCGCCGACCTGATCCAGTACCGCAGCCGCACCGAATCGATCATCGAGCGGATCGCCGAGCGCACGATGCAGACCGCGCACGGCACGTTCCGCGCGGTGCTGTACCGCGACCAGCCGAGCGGCTCGCCACACATCGCGCTGGTGCGCGGCGCCCCGTCGCCCGACGTCGATACGCCGGTGCGCGTGCACGAGCCGCTGTCGGTGCTCGACCTGCTCGAAACGGGCGTGTCGACCCACTCGTGGACGCTCGACGCCGCGATGCGCGACATCGCGGAGCGCGACCTCGGCGTGATCGTGCTGCTCAATTGCGGCGATACGAAGGAACACCTGATCGACGTCTTCAAGGCGTTCGACGAGGAAGAAAAGGCCGCTGCGCTCAAGCGCCGGCCGGTCGATTTCAAGACGTTCGGCATCGGCGCGCAGATCCTGCGCGATGTCGGCGTCGGCAAGATGCAGGTGCTGTCGAATCCGCGCAAGCTGGGCAGCATGTCCGGCTACGGCCTCGAAGTCACGGGCTTCATTCCGATGCCCGGCGGCGAAGCCAAGTCCTGCCCGGCGTCCCACGCGTAATCCGCCACGGCGCTTTCGCCCTATAACCGTTCATCCACACCACGGACCAGATCATGGAAATCGGACAATACCAACCGAATCTCGAAGGCGACGGCCTGCGTATCGGCATCGTGCAATCGCGCTTCAACGAACCCGTGTGCAACGGCCTCGCCGACGCGTGCGTCGAAGAACTGGAGCGCCTCGGCGTCACCGGTGAAGACGTGCTGCTCGTATCGGTGCCCGGCGCGCTGGAAATCCCGCTCGCGCTGCAAAAGCTCGCCGAAAGCGGCCAGTTCGACGCGCTGATCGCGCTCGGCGCGGTGATCCGCGGCGAGACCTACCATTTCGAACTCGTGTCGAACGAGAGCGGCGCGGGCATCACCCGCATCGGCCTCGACTTCAACCTGCCGATCGCGAACGCGGTCCTGACCACCGAAAACGACGAGCAGGCCGTCGCGCGCATGACCGAAAAGGGTCGTGACGCCGCACGCGTGGCCGTCGAGATGGCCAACCTGACGATGGCGCTCGATCAGCTCGGCGACGACGAGGACGAAGAGGAAGACGAAGACGACGAAGAGGAGCGCGCATGAAGAAGAGCGCCCGCCGACAATCGCGCGAGCTGGCGACGCAGGGCCTGTATCAGTGGCTGCTGTCGAACGCGCCCTCCGGCGAGATCGACGCGCAACTGCGCGGCGCGCTCGGTTACGACAAGGCTGACAAGGAACTGCTCGAAGCGATCCTGCACGGCGTGATCCGCGAGCATGCGACGCTCGTCGAAGCGCTGGCGCCGTCGCTGGACCGTCCGATCGATCAGCTGTCGCCGGTCGAACGCGCGGTGCTGCTGATCGCGACGTTCGAGCTCACGCACCACGTCGAAACGCCGTACCGCGTGATCATCAACGAAGCCGTCGAACTCGCGAAGACGTTCGGCGGCTCCGACGGCTACAAGTACGTGAACGGCGTGCTCGACAAGCTGGCCGCGAAGCTGCGCCCCGCCGAAACGCAGGCGCGTCGCAACGGCTGATACCGTTGGTTGGTCCACGGGCGCGCAAGCGCCCGTTTTTCATTCCTTTCTCCCTCCGCCCTGCCCGCCGATGAATACCACCGCCGATTCGCTCGTCACGCTCGCCGCACGCGTCGACGCGATCCAGCCCTTTCATGTGATGGAACTGATGAAGGAGGCACAGCGGCTCGAGTCCTTGGGGCGCGATGTTATCCACATGGGCATCGGCGAGCCCGATTTCACCGCGCCGGAGCCGGTGGTCGAGGCCGCGGCGGCCGCGCTGCGCCGCGGCGTCACGCAATACACGAGCGCGCTCGGGATTGCGCCGCTGCGCGAGGCGATCGCCGCGCACTATGCACACGCGTACGGCCTCACGATCAGCCCCGAGCGGATCGTCGTGACGGCCGGCGCATCGGCCGCGCTGCTGCTCGCGTGCCTCGCGCTGGTCGGCCGCGACGACGAAGTGCTGATGCCCGACCCGTCATACCCGTGCAACCGGCACTTCGTCGCGGCGGCCGAAGGCCGTCCGGTGCTCGTGCCGAGCGGCCCGGACGCGCGCTTCCAGCTCACCGAGCACGACGTCCGCACGCACTGGAACGACCGCACGCGCGGCGTGCTGCTCGCGTCGCCGTCGAACCCGACCGGCACGTCGCTCGAACCGGACGAACTGAAGCGGATCGTCGAAGCAGTGCGCGCACGCGGCGGCTTCACGATCGTCGACGAGATCTACCAGGGGCTCAGCTACGACGCCGCCCCCGTGTCGGCGCTGTCGTTCGGCGACGACGTGATCACCGTGAACAGCTTCTCGAAGTATTTCAGCATGACCGGCTGGCGGCTCGGGTGGCTCGTCGTGCCGCCAGCCCTCGTCGGCACGTTCGAGAAGCTGTCGCAGAACCTGTTCATCTGCCCGTCCGCCCTCGCGCAACACGCGGCGCTCGCCTGCTTCGAACCGGCCACGCTCGACATCTACGAAACGCGCCGGCTCGAATTCAAGCGCCGCCGCGATTTCATCGCACCGGCGCTCGAGCGGCTCGGCTTCACGGTGCCGGTGATGCCGGACGGCGCGTTCTATGTGTATGCGCATTGCGGCGGCGTCGCCCACCCGGCGGCCGGCGACAGCGCCGCGCTCACGCAGGCGATGCTGCACGACGCAGGCGTGGTGCTGGTGCCGGGCATGGACTTCGGCGTCCATGCCCCGCGCGACTATATCCGCCTGTCCTATGCGACGGCCTACTCGCGGCTCGAAGAGGCCGTCGACCGGCTCGCGACGCTGTTCGGCGAGCATTGACGCCGCGGCGAGCACGCCGGCCGCTTCCCGCACCGCAAAAGAAAAAGGCACCCGAATCGGGTGCCTTTTCTTCATCTGCGCCAGTCGGAGCCGCACGGAACGCGACGTTACGCGCCGAGCTCCGAATGATCGCCGTGCGACTGCTTCGCGGTATCGACGCTCGCGTCGTCCTGCGGGGCCGCTTCCTTCGGCGCTGCCTTGACCGTCGTCGCGCCGTCGAGCGTCGCATGCACGCGCTTCGCGCCGCCTGCCGCGGCCGTCACGGCTGCGGCGGTGACAATCGGCTTCGCGGGTTGCGCGGGCGCCTGCGGTGCGTTGATCGGCACGCTGCGGCCACGCGCGACGTCGCGCAGGCGGCCGCGCTCGGCCATCACCTTCGAACCGTAGCCGTTGTCGTCGGGATTCGTCGAGCCGTTGTACAGGCGCAGGCCGTTCGCGAGCGAGCCGCCGCGCGCGATGCAGTCCTTCAGCACGAGTGCGCCGACCTGCAGGTTTGCGAGCGGTTGCAGTGCGGTGTCGGTGCCGCCGAAATACTCGAACTTGTCGGAATGGACCTTCGACATCACCTGCATCAGGCCCTTCGCGCCGACACCGCTTTCGGCGTACGGGTTGAAGCCCGACTCGATCGCCATCACGGATAGCAGCAGCAGCGGATCGAGGCCGACGTCACGACCGGTCTGGAACGCCGCCTTGACGAGCTGGCCGAGCGGCTCCTGGGCGACGCGGTAACGGCGCGACAAATACGTGGCGACGAGCGCCTGTTCCCGGTTCGACGCGAGCGCGCGATCGTCGCGGGCATCGGCCGCCACGCGCTGGATCGGAATCAGCTTGGCCAGTGCGACCGGCGACGGACCGTTGCGGGCCGGATCGGACGCATCACCCTGGACGCCTTGCGCGGTGGCTTCCGGTGCGACATCGAGGCCGACCGCAAGCGCATCCGTTTCGGGCGCATCGTCCTGCTGCGGCTGCGCACCGGCAGGCGCGAAGTTCGGCAGCGGATGGCCGGACAGCAGACGGGCCGGACCGGCCTGCACGGCCGCGGATACGACCGGCATCAGCTTCGCGGCGAGCGTGCCGCGGACGGTTGGCAGCAGCCACAGCGCAAGCGCAACCGCGACAGCAAGACAGCCGACAACGCTGAATAGATGGTGACTGACACGCGTCCCGCGACGCAGCAAGTTGCGCACGATTTGCGCATGCTGCTCAGTGGGACGCCACGATAACCAAGCGTTCATTCAGATCATCTCCCATGAACATGACTCGTGCGGCTCGCTCAGCTCGATGGCGAGACAGAAAACGCGCCGCGGAATCACGACGCCGCGCGCCTTGGTTGGGACGCGCAAGCATCGGGGAAACGGTATAAGTACCGTTCGAGGCCACGGTGTAAGAGGGCCGGCGCCTTCGCACACTGGCGAGGCGGGCATACGCGGTGGCACCCACGCAAAAAACCAGCGTCTGGTGGCGCTGGCTGGGACTACGACAAAGGCCGTCGAAGACGCCGTGCAGGATTCGGCGGACGGTGACGCGCTGCGTCAAAGATCGGTGATTGGCGGCTCGAAGCCTTTTACCCTGCAACCAATGTGAGCGGATTCTAGCAGGGTTTTATAGATCGTCAACACTATAAAACCTCGAAATTATAACAAAAAGTAATTTAAAACCCCTCTTCAGAACGCAAGCCCCGTGCCGTAGGGGGTTTGCGCGCGGTCGACTTTTTTCTCCGCCGGGCGGTCGTGCGGCTGCCCGGGTAAAATCGTCGGTCGATTCGGGGTCGCAGCCGGCCGCTGCGCCCGCCCATCGCTGCCCGTGCATACGGGCGGCCCGGACCTTCTTCATGAAATACAAAGACTTACGCGATTTCATTCAGCGCCTCGAGGCGCTCGGCGAACTGCGGCGCGTCACGCAGCCCGTGTCGCCCGTGCTCGAAATGACCGAGCTGTGCGACCGCGTGCTGCGCGCCGGCGGCCCCGCACTGCTGTTCAACGCGCCGCCCGGCAATGCATTCCCGGTGCTCGGCAACCTGTTCGGCACGCCGCGCCGCGTCGCGCTCGGGATGGGCGTCGATGCGGGCGACGATGCCGCGCTCGGCTCGCTGCGCGACCTCGGGCGCCTGCTGTCCGCGCTGAAGGAGCCCGATCCGCCGAAGAGCCTGAAGGATGCCGGCAAGCTGCTGTCGCTAGCGAAGGCCGTGTGGGACATGGCGCCGAAGTCGGTGTCGTCGCCGCCGTGCCAGGAGATCGTCTGGGAAGGCGCGGACGTCGACCTGAACAAGCTGCCGATCCAGACCTGCTGGCCCGGCGATGCGGGGCCGCTCGTCACGTGGGGCCTGACGGTCACGCGCGGGCCGAACAAGTCGCGCCAGAACCTCGGCATCTACCGCCAGCAGTTGATCGGCCGCAACAAGCTGATCATGCGCTGGCTCGCGCACCGCGGCGGCGCGCTCGATTTCCGCGAGTTCGCGCTGCAGAATCCGGGCAAGCCGTATCCGGTCGCGGTCGTGCTCGGCGCCGATCCGGCCACCACGCTCGGCGCGGTGACGCCGGTGCCCGATTCGCTGTCCGAGTATCAGTTCGCCGGCCTGCTGCGCGGCAGTCGCACGGAGCTCGCGAAGTGCCTGACGCCCGGCGTCGACACGCTGCAGGTGCCCGCGCGCGCGGAGATCGTGCTCGAAGGCTTCATTCATCCGCAGGACGGCGCCCCTGCCCCCGCTCCGGCCGGCGCGCCGCCGCGCCCGGCCGGCAACGCGGCGGCCGCGTACGAGCACGCGCTCGAAGGGCCGTACGGCGACCACACCGGCTATTACAACGAGCAGGAGTGGTTTCCGGTGTTCACCGTCGAGCGCATCACGATGCGCCGCGACGCGATCTACCATTCGACCTACACGGGCAAGCCGCCCGACGAACCCGCGGTGCTCGGCGTCGCGCTCAACGAGGTGTTCGTGCCGCTGCTGCAGAAGCAGTTCACGGAAATCACCGACTTCTACCTGCCGCCCGAAGGCTGCAGCTACCGGATGGCCATCGTCCAGATGAAGAAGAGCTACGCGGGCCATGCCAAGCGCGTGATGTTCGGCGTGTGGAGCTTCCTGCGGCAGTTCATGTATACGAAGTTCATCGTGGTCGTCGACGAGGACGTGAACATCCGCGACTGGAAGGAAGTGATCTGGGCGATCACGACGCGCGTCGACCCCGTGCGCGACACTGTGATGGTCGACAGCACGCCGATCGATTATCTCGACTTCGCGTCGCCGGTGGCCGGACTCGGCTCGAAGATGGGGCTCGACGCGACCAACAAGTGGCCGGGCGAAACCAGCCGCGAATGGGGTCGCCCGATCGAGATGGACGCGGCCGTGAAGGCGCGTGTCGACCGGCTGTGGCAGGAGATCGGCCTCTGACGCCAGGCGGCCGGCGCCCGCCGGCTCGCGCATCGCAATCGCCGCAAGCACCCAGAAGATGAGCTTTCCGCCCGCGTCCATGCTGTCCGACGGATTCTTTCTGTCGCTATCGTTGTGTCTCGACATCGGCCTCGTGAACGTCGCGATGCTGTCGCTCACGCTATCGCACGGCTTCCGGCCGGGCTTCTGGCTCGGCCTCGGGTCGTGCGTCGGCGATCTCGTCTATGCGGCGCTCGCGCTCGCGGGAATGGCCGTGCTGCTGCAGTTCGAACCCGTGCGCTGGATCGTGTGGATCGGCGGCGGCGCGGTGCTGCTGTTCCTCACGTGGAAGATGGCGCGTGAAGCGCTGACGCCGGTCAAGGCAGCTGGCGACGAAGCAGACGACGCCCCCCAGCCGCGGGCGAGCGCGCGGCGCAGCTTTCTGCGCGGGATGCTGCTCGCGATGTCGTCGCCGAGCGCGATCCTGTGGTTCGCGGCGGTCGGCGGCGCGCTGATCGCGAAAGCCGGTGCGACCACCCCGGCGACCGCGTCGGTGTTCCTGTCGGGCTTCTTCCTCGGCGGCCTCGCATGGACGCTGTTCATGTGCACGCTCGCGAGCCAGGGCCGCAAGCGCGCGGGCGCCGGGCTGATGCGGGCCTGCCACATCGCGTCCGCGCTGCTGTTCGCGTACTTCTCGTACAGCGTGATCGTCGGCGGCTACCGCGACCTGATCGTGCACGCGGTGTAATCGCGGCCGCCCTGCGCGAGCCGGGCACGGTATCGCAGCCCCCAAAGAAAAACGGCGCAGCGCCCCTCGCGGGACGTTGCGCCGTTTTGCCACGCGCGGTCAGGCCGCGCGGGACGAATCAGCGACGCCAGTAGCCGTGATGGCCCCAGCCGCCATAACCATGGCGCCAGTACGGGCGACCGTAGTAACCGCCGACGACCACGGCGGGCGGCGGCGCATAGTAGGCCGGCGCGGGCGCGTAGTACACGGGCGGAGGCGGCGGCGCGTAGTACACGGGCGGCGGCGGTGCATAGACGGGATACGCGGGTGCGACCGGGATACCGATGCCGACCCCGATCGACACGTGAGCCTGCGCGGCGCTTGCGGCACCCAGGCCCAGCGCGGCGGCGGCGATGAACGGAATGAGCTTTTTCACTTCGATTCTCCTGCTGGAGCGGTATTTTAGGCGCTCCTGTCGGCAACGGCGGGCATGCACGTCGCATGCAAGCAATGTAGCGAAAACCCGCCCCGCGCGTATCGTGCATTTGTTGCAAATTGCAATTGCACGCGGCCGGAGCCGCCGCGCGGCGCGGCGCCCGGTGCGGGCGATGACCCTTGCGGGTCGCGCGATTCCGTCCGAGGAGTCGGGTCGCAACACGACGGCCGGTCAGTCTTACCGGATCCGGCGCGTGCAACCGGCCGGCATGCGTAATGAACGATTACAAATTCGAGACAAGATGCCGACGTTTCAAGCGGGAGGCAGGCGCGTGGCATTTCGGGGTCGGATTCCATGATGCTGACGCCGCTGCGATACCGGCCGTCGGCCTGCGTACAGATCGCCGCGCCTACCGGTAATTCATACATGCGACCGCTCCGCAACCGGCCTTCCACGACACCGCCGTCATTCCTGCGATACTGGCGGTTGCTTCGTTTTTGCTTACATCCGCTGCCATGCCCCTTCCGGACCCACCCCGCCTCGGCTTCATCGGCGCCGGCCGCCTCGCGCGCTGTGTCGCGCAGCGCTTCGCGCAGGCCGGCTTCCCGGTCGTCGCGATCGCGAGCCGCACGCCCGCGTCGGCCGCCGGCCTCGCCGCGCGCATCGACGGCTGCCGCGCGGTCGACACCGCGCAGCAGGTGGTCGACGCCGCCGACCTGATCTTCCTGACGACGCCCGACGATCATCTCGCGTCGAGCGCCGCCGCACTGCGCTTCGACGCATCGCGCGCCGCCAGTCAGGCGCTCGTCCATTGCAGCGGCGCGTCGGCGGTCGCGCTGCTCGATCCGGCGAAGCAGCAAGGCGCGGCCACCGGCGGCTTTCATCCGCTCTATCTGTTCGGCGGCACCGACGCCGACCTCGCGCGCATCGACGGCTGCTCGGTCACGATCGAAGCGGACGGCGCGCTGCACGCGGCGCTGATGCGACTTGCCGCCGCACTCGGCTGCCATCCGCTGTCGATCCCGGCCGGCGGCCGGATGCTGTATCACGCGGCCGCGCACTACGCGGCGAGCTTCGCGCTGTGCGGGCTGTCGGAAGCGGTCGAGCTGTGGCGCGGCCTCGGGTTCGACGAGGACGCCGCGCTGCGTGCGCTGTTGCCGATGCTCGCCGGCACGATCGAGACCGCGCGCGACAAGGGGCTCGCGAATGCGCTGTCGGGCCCGGTGTCGCGCGGCGACACGGGCATCGTCGAGCGCCAGCTCGCGCTGCTCGAGGCGCGCGGCGGCGATCACGCGGCGCTGTATGCGCTGCTGACGCGCCGCGCGGTCGCGCTCGCGGCGAAGCGCGCGACGCCGCCGGCGTCGTTGCCGGCGCTGGCCGAAGCCGTCGAAACCTCGCTCGCACGGGTGGCCGCGCGCCCCTCCCCGTCGCGCGACGAGGCGTGATAAGGTGTCGGCCGATGCGCCGCCAACCGGCGTTGGCGGCCGCACGCTACTGACTGTATAAAAAGGATGCCAACGATGTTCGGCGAGATCGCCCGTTTTCTGCTCAATACCGTCTTCACGCTATTCGGCGCCGCGCTGATCCTGCGCGTCTGGATGCAGGCCGTCCGCGTGCCGCCGTACAACCCCGTCACGCAAGCCGTGCTGCAGGCGACCAACTGGCTCGTGCTGCCGCTGCGCCGCGTGATCGCGGGCGTACGCGGCATCGACTGGGCCAGCGTCGTCGCCGCGCTGCTCACCGCGCTCGTCTACGTCGTGCTGATGGTCGTGATGGCCGGCTTCGATCCGGCCGCCGTGATCGCGACGCTCGTCGTGGTCGCGCTGCTCACCGTCGTGAAGTGGGCGCTCAACCTCGTGATCTGGATGACGATCCTGATGGCGCTGCTGTCGTGGCTCAACCCGCGCTCGCCGGCGATGCCGATCCTCTACCAGCTCACCGCGCCGTTCCTGAACCCGCTGCGCCGCGTGATCCCGAATCTCGGCGGCATCGACCTGTCGCCGATCCTGCTGTTCGTGATCGTGCAGGTGCTGCTGATGATTGTCACGCGCGCCGCCGTGTCGCTGACGATGTTCGGCATCTGATCGGCGCGGCGCCCTACGCCGCCGGCCCCTGCGCCGGCGGTGCGCCGAGCGTGTCGATCACGCCGAACTGCGCGGGCATCATCGCGTAGCACACCCGCACTTTCTCGCGCGACAGCCGCTGGAGCAGCTGCTGCGCTTCGTCCTCGGTGACGATGAATTCCACCTCGACCGCCAGCGAACCCTGCAGCTCGAAGAAGCGATCCTCGTGCAGCACGCGATGCTGGCCGAAACCGGCCATCGCGCGAAACGCGGAACCGCCCGCGACGCCCATCCGGTTCGCCTCTTCCAGCAGCCATTCCCACAGCGGCTTCCAGTGCAGCCGGTGCTGCTCGTGCACATAGAAGCGCAACAAGACCCTGTCCATCGCTCCCTCCGATGGCGGCCCCGCTCAGGCCGCAGCCAGCCACGCGCGCGCGGTCCACATGCCGAGCGCCGTCAGCGCGAACGATCCAGTCAAGTGTAGGGCAGCCACCGCCAACGCCCATCCTAATTCGCCCTCGAGCGCGTGCGTCATCACTTCGACCGAATAGGTCGAGAACGTCGTGAGACCGCCGAGAAAGCCCGTGATCACGAACAGCCGCCACTCCGGCGGCAACCCGACGCGAACCGTGAATACGACCGCAGCCACGCCGATCACGTAGCCGCCGAGCAGGTTCGCCGCGAGCGTGCCGAGCGGCACCGCGGGAAAGAACGCGTTGAGCGTGAGGCTCAGGCACCAGCGCAGCAACGCGCCGAGCCCGGCGCCGACGAAGATCGCGACGATCGAATAGAACAAGGGCACTCCTCACTGACGGCGCCGCGCGGCGGACGCGGCCTACGCTGAACTGTATGCGGAATCGCGCCGCACCGGCAATGCCGGCGGCCCGAACCGGCAGGCAGCGCGCCGGCGCTCGTGCAGGCGCTCGTCGCGCGGCCGCAATCGCGCGACGTCGGCCGATCGATACGAGGCGCGGTGCTCAGCCGCCGCGCCACGCGCGATCGAGCGCGTTCAGCGTCGCCAGCGCACCGCCCTTCAGCCCGATCACGTCCGCGCGGCGCGCATGCGCTTCGCGCGCGTTGATGCGGATCACGTCGGCACCGAGCCGTTCGCTCAGCAGGCGCACAGTCGGAATCGCGGTGCCCGCGCCGATCTCGACCACGGCGACACGCCCCGCCTGCGCGATCCAGTCTTCCAGCGCGCGCTCCTGCGCGTCGTAGCGCGCACCGAGCCAGCCGGTGTCGCCGAACATCAGGATATTCGGCCGCGCGAGCCCGCCGCAGTGCGGGCAGCGCGGCATGTCGCCCACCAGGCGGCACGTCGCTTCGTCGACCACCGGCACGAACGGCGCCGCGCTCCACGTGTCGTCCGTGCACGGTCGCAGGCACTGCATCGCATGAATCGAACCGTGGATCTCGACGATGCGCGCCGGATCGAAGCCGGCTTTCTGGAACTGGCCGTCGACGTTGCTCGTCAGCACGAAGCCGCCGTTCGGCATCGCGTCGATCCAGCGACGCAGGATCGCGAAGCCCGCGTGCGGCACCGTCGCGCGGTAGAGCGCGAGACGGTGCCCGTAGAACCCCCATGCGAGCGGCGCACGCGCACGAAACGCGTGCGGCGACGCGATCTCGTGGAACTCGAAACGCTCGTGGCGCAGTGCCGGATACGCACGCCAGAAACCGTCCGTACCGCGAAAATCGGGCAGCCCGGAATCGACGCCGATGCCCGCGCCGGCCGTGACGAGCAAGGCGTCGGCGCGCGCGAGCGCGTCGACGGCGGACGCGACGAGAGCGGCGGGAAGCGACGCGGCGGCGGCGGAATCGGCGGGATCGGAAAACGGCATGATGGAGAAGCGGTGGCGTCGAACGTTGCGCGAGTGGCGTCGCGATCATACGCCGGTTCGCGCGTCGCGCAGCATCGACCCAGCAATCGCGTGACGCCGTGCGCGTACGGCTACCGGCAATGCGACCGCCGGCCGTCCGCAAGCATCGCACCGGCGATGCCGCGACCCGGCGCCCACGCTTGCTCAGTCAGCCGCATCGTCCTGCGCGACCGGCATCTCGTCGACCGAGAAATAGACCGGCTTGCCGAGTTGCCGCGCCAGCGCCACGTCCGCATCCGCGCCGCGCGACGCGCCGTCGATGCGCAGCACCGCATCGCAGCGGCGCAGCAACCGGTGCGCGGCCGGATACAGGAACGTTTCGCCGATCGCGTCGCCGACCTGCGTCGACCCGGCCGCGGCCGCGAGCGGCAACGACAGCCATTCGCCGATCATCGGCACGTGCCCGCGGCGATACACGGCGAGCGCTGCCGCTTCCAGCCGGTGCAGGTTCGCGGCGATGCGCGCGGGGTCGCCGTCCGTGCCGCTGCGATAAGGGCCGGCGACCAGCACGAGTTGCGGCGTCATGCGGCGCGTGCCCCAGCGGTTTCCCGCAGCGCGACGTACTGGAGCAGCATGATCGTCTTCGCATCGACGATCTCGCCGCGCTCGACCGCGTCCAGCGCCGCCTGCAGCGGCATCTCGACGACCTCCAGATCCTCGCCCTCTGCCGCGACGCCGCCGCCCGCGCCGGTGCGCAGCGACGCATCGTATTCGCCGACGAAGAAATGCAGCTTCTCCGTCACGGAACCCGGGCTCATGAACGCCTCGAACACCTTGCGCACGCCGCGCACGCGGTAGCCGGTCTCTTCCTCGGCTTCCGCGCGGATGCGCGCTTCGGGCGTGGCGTCGTCGAGCAGCCCGGCGGCCGCTTCGAGCAGCATGCCGTCGTGCCCGCTCACGAACGCCGGCATCCGGAACTGCCGTGTCAGCAGCACGTCGCCCGTCTCGGCATGACGCAGCAGGATCGTCGCGCCGTTGCCGCGATCGTAGGTCTCGCGGCTCAGGCGCTGCCACGTTCCGTCGCGGCGCAGGAAATCGAACGTCACCTTCCGCAGCACATACCAGTCGTCGGACAGCACCGTCGTATCGACGATGCGCACCCGCTCCCGCGTTGCAGCCATTGCAGCCTCCGGTTCGACAAAGGACGGCGCCCATGGTAACGTGCAGATTCGTGCAATTTCAAGAATTTTCGTGCAATCACGATGCTGACGACGCAACGCAAGAAAGCGATCCTCGATGCGCTCGCACGCGACGGCCAGGTACTGGCCGCCGAGCTGAGCGTGCAATTCGGTGTATCCGAAGACACGGTGCGCCGCGACCTGCGCGAACTCGCGGCCGAAGGACTGCTGCAGCGCGTGCATGGCGGCGCGCTGCCGGCGTCGCCGGCCATCGCGCCGTTCGCGCAGCGCGAGGCGCTCGAAACCAAGGAGAAGCGGCGCATCGCACGGCGGGCCGCGCAGATGATCGCGCCCGGGCAGGTGGCGATCGTCGACGGCGGCACGACCTCCGCGCTGCTCGTCAGCCAGTTGCCGGCCGACCTGCGCGCGACGATCGTCACGCACAGCCCGAGCGTCGCGGTTGCGCTGGCCGCGCATCCGTCGATCGACGTGATCCTGATCGGCGGGCGGCTCTACAAGCACTCGATCGTCGCGGTCGGCGCGGCGGCGATGGAAGGCATCGCGCGCATCCATGCGGACCTGTACTTCATGGGCGTCACGGGCGTGCATCCGGTCGCCGGCCTGAGCACCGGCGATTTCGAGGAAGCGGCGATCAAGCGCGCGCTGGCCGAACGCGCGGCCGAGACGGTGGTGCTCGCGTCGCAGTCGAAACTGCGTGCGGCGTCGCAGTTCGTGATCGGTGACATCACGCTCGCGCAGACGGTCGTCGTCGAACAGGAAACCGACGCCGCTCTGACGAAGCCGATCGAGGCCGCGGGCGTGACGGTGGTGCGCGCGTAGCGCGCGGTACAGGCGGGCCGCCCGCGCAATCGAACTGCGAATGCGTCGACGCGGTGCGTGATCGATACGCGCGCGTTCAGGCGCGACCGCTGATCGCCCCCGGCGTGCGCATACTCGGCGGCGCATAACGCGTGCCGCCATCGTCACACCGAAACCCCGCCGGTCCGCCTAAATCCCGCGAAACGCCGGCGCGCGGCGTTCCGCGAACGCACGCAGCCCTTCGTCGAAATCCGCGCCTTCGCACGCGTGCCGGCGCAACTCGGCGATCCGTTCGAACGCATCGGCCGGCAACGGCCGCGCATCCTGCAGCACGCGCAACTGCTCCTTCACCGCGTGCACCGCGAGCGGCGCCTTCGCGGCGATCGTGCGCGCGACGTCGAGTGCCGCGTCGTCGACCCCGCCGGCGTCTGCCAGCCGGTTCACGAGCCCGTGATGCGCGGCGCGTTCCGCATCGAGCGGCTGCGCGCAGAAGAACATCTCCTTCAGCACGTGGATCGGCAGGTTGTCGTAGAAGCGCAGCAGGCCGCTCGTCGAATACGGCAGGCCGATGTTCGCCGGCGTCATCGCGAAGCGTGCGTCGCGCGCCGCCACGACGAGATCGCAGCTCATCACCAGATCGACCGCCCCGCCCCATGCCGATCCCGCCACCGCCGCGATCACCGCGCCGGGATAGGTCCGCACGCGCCGCAGCGCGCGTTCGAGCGGCTTGCCGTACGCGAGCGGATCGCGGTCGTCGGCCAGCTCGCGCAGGTCGTGCCCCGCGCTCCACACGTCGCCGCTGCCGTCGTTCGACAGGATCACGACGGGCGGCGGACGGCGTGCGGCCAGCGCATCGAGGTGCGCGACGAGCGCATCGAGCAACGGTGCGTCGAGCGCATGCCGTCGCGCCGGATTCGCGAACCGCACGCGCGCGATCCGCTCATCGATCAGGTCCACCGTCACGGTCGACGCCGCGTCGTGTTTCGTCATGTCGGTCATTGCACGGCCTCCGCCACCGCATCCGCCTGGAAGATCGCGCGCGCGGCCAGCAGTGCGTCGATCGCCTCGTCGCCGTAGCCGGCTTCGCGCAGCACGTCGACCGTATGCTCGCCGAGCAGCGGCGGCGCATGGCGCGTGCGCGGCGCCGGCACGGCGTCGCCCATCCCGCCGAGCGGCGTGACGACCTGGCGCAGCGTACCGAGCGTCGGATGCGCGACCGGCTCGACCAGCCCGCAATGCGCGAGCTGCGGATCGTCGAACACTTCGTCGAGCGTATGGATCGGCCCGGCCGGCAGCCCGGCCTCGACGAACCGCTGCGTCCAGTCGCGCTTGCCGCGCGTGCGCAGCCGGTTTTCGAGCAGCGCCTTGAGTTCATCGCGATGCGCGACGCGCGCGTCGTTGGTCGCGAAGCGCGGATCGTTCGGCAGCTCGGGCAGGTCCAGCAACTGGCACAGCCGCAACCACATGTCGGTCGTGATCGGCGCGAGATTGAGCGGGCCGTCGGCCGTCTCGAACACGCCATACGGCGCGATCACCGCATGCGCATTGCCGGTGCGGCGCGGCACGTCGCCGAGGCTCAGGTAGCGTTGTCCGTGCACGCTCAGCAACGCAACGAGGCTTTCGAGCAGCGACGTGCCGACATGCTGGCCGCGCCCGGTACGCTCGCGCTCGAACAGCGCGGCCATCACGCCGGTCGCGACCCACATCCCCGAGCTGAGATCGCCGATCGCGGTGCCCGTGCGGGTCGGCTCGCCGTCCGGGAAGCCGGTGACGCTCATCAGCCCCGCATAGCCCTGCGCGATCTGGTCGAAGCCCGGCCAGTCGCGCAGCGGGCCGCGCGGGCCGAACGCGGTGACACTGCCCATCACGAGCCGCGGGTCGCGCGCGCTCAGCGCTTCGTAGCCGAGCCCCATCGCGTCCATCGTGCCGGCCTTGAAATTCTCGATCACGACGTCGGCCTGCGCGATCAGCCGCCGCACGACGTCGAGGCCGGCCGGCTGCCGGAAGTCCACGCAGATGCCGCGCTTGTTGCGGTTGCAGGACAGGTAGTACGTGCTCACGCCGCGATCGAACGGCCCCCACGCGCGGCTCATGTCGCCGTGCGGCCCCGACTCGACCTTGATCACGTCGGCGCCGAGATCGGCGAGCACCATCGAGCAGAACGGCCCCGACAGCGCGCGACTCAGATCAACGACCCTGATTCCTGTTAATGCCTGCATTCCGGACTCCTGATAGGGATGACGAGATGTGTGTTGTTTGCGAACGACTGCCGCGCCGTTCATTCGGGCAGCGTCTGATGCCGCGTTTCGACCGCGAACGGCAGGATCAGGATGCCGAGCCCGAACACGGCCGCGGTCCACGCGACCGGCACGCCGAGCGATCCGTAACCGTGTATCGCCGCGCCGAGCAGGAAGTTCACGCCCGCGCCGATGAAGCGGCCGACCGACGCGTTGAACGCGAACGCGGTGGCCCGCACGCGCGTCGGATATTGCTCGGGCAGCCACAGCGAGAAGATCGCGAAGTTGCCGCCGAAGAAGCCGAGGAACGCGAGCGACACCATGAATGCGGCGAGCCCGTTCGGCTGGTAGAACGCCCAGCCGAACGCGAACACGATCGAGCCGGCCATCCCCGCGAAATACACGCCGAGCGCGGTACGCCGGCCGAGCCGTTCCGACAGCCACGGCGCCGCCAGGCAGCCGGCGATCGTCGCGCACGACAGGATCGCCGCGCCGATCGACGCAAGCCGCAATGCGCCGACGTGATCGATGCCCGCGCGCGCCGCCAGCGTGGTGACCGCGCTCGCCTCGTAGACGGAGCCGGCCCACAGCCCGACGATCGCGACGCCGACGAGGCTCGCGCTCGTCAGCGTGCGGCGCAGGAACGCCGGCGCGAAGATCTCGCGCAGCGGATGCGCGCGCCGCGTGTCGGCCACGTCGCCGTCGCGCGCATCGTGCCGGCGCCACTGCCCCGGCTCCTTCACGCGCATCACCGTGAACACCGCGAGCAGCGCGGGCGCCAGCCCGCACAGGAACATCGCGCGCCAGCCGTAGGTCGCGCCGATCGTGTAGTTCAGGCAGGCCGCGATGAAGAAGCCGAAGTAGTAGCCCGTCTGCAGGTAGCCGGCGCCCATCTTGCGGCGGTCTTCCGGCCAGCTCTCGGCGACGTAGGTGCCGGCGAGCGCCCATTCGCCGCCGACGCCGATCCCGGCGATCAAGCGGCACGCGGCCAGCGCCCACACGTCGTGCACGAACGCGGCCGCGCCGGTGAACACCGAATAGATCAGGATGCTCGCGGCGAGCGTGCGCACGCGGCCGAAGCGGTCGGCGAGCGGCCCCCAGATGAACGACAGCCCCCAGCCGATCAGGAATAGCGCGAACAGGATCGAGCCGTACATCCCGAGGTTCGCGGGCGTCGCCGCGATGCCGGAGGCCGGCAGCAATTCGGTCAGCGCGGGAATCAGCACGAGCGCGTAGATCACCGAATCCACGCCGTCGAGCACCCAGCCCGCGTACACGGCCCAGAAGCCCTTGACCTGCTCGCGCGTGAGCGGCGTGCGCCGCGGCTTCGCGCCGGCCGCCGGCGCGTCGATCGCCTTGAACATCTTCGTCTCCTTGCCGGCGGGGGCCGGCTCCGTCGCCGCGTCCGGTCCGGGATGGCCGGCAGTCGGGCTCTTTTGTGAGACGAGTATAGAAACACCATCGATCGCTGAAAAATATGATATTCATCTTGTTCGATCGGATTGGCTTATGGCTCGAAACGCGCGTGAATCGGGGAGACGGCGGCGATGGACTTGAGACAGTTGCGCTATTTCGTGAAGGTCGTCGAATGCGGCAACGTCACGCATGCGAGCGAGGCGCTGCACGTCGCGCAGCCGGCGGTGAGCCAGCAGATGCGCAATCTCGAGCAGGATCTCGGGATGCAGCTGCTCGAACGGAGCGTGCGCGGCGTCGCGCCGACCGCCGCCGGCCGCACGCTGTACCAGCACGCGCTCGAACTGCTGCGCCAGGCCGACGGCACGCGCGAGCTGCTGCGCCGCGACGCCGATACGCCGCAGGGCCGCGTGACCGTCGGCATGCCGTCGAGCACCGCGCGCGTGCTGGCCATTCCGCTCGCCCGCGCGGTGCGCGACCGCTTTCCCGGCATCATGCTGGAGCTGATCGAAGCGCCGAGCGCCGATCTCGACACGTTGCTCGAGCGCGCGCGGCTCGATCTCGCGATCGTCGTCGATGCGGTCGGTACGCGCGGGATCGCGATCCACCGGCTGCTGACGGAAACGCTGTACCTGATCACGTGGCCCGAATTCCCGGTGCCGGACGACCCCGTGCCGCTCGACGCGATCGCGCGAATGCCGCTCGTGCTGCCGAGCGCGCCGAACACGATCCGCAACCGCGTCGACTGGGCGATGCGCGAGGCCGGCCTGTCGTATGAGATCAGCTTCGAGGCAAGTTCGACCGGGCTGCTGTTCGCGGCCGTGATGGCGCAACTCGGCGTGACGATCCTGCCGTGGACGGCCGCGCACGTCGAGATCGAGGAGCGCAAGCTGAAGCTGTCGACGGTCGCGCACCGGCTGTTCGCGCGCGACCTGTCGCTGTGCTGGCACGACACGGCGCTCGTCAGCAACGCGGTGCAGAAGGTGAAGGGTGAAATCGTCCGGCTGTTCGACACGCTCGGGCAGCGGCCGGAATGGGCGGCCGGCCGGGCATTGACAACGCCCCCCAGCGCCCCTTAACGTGGCTCCATCGTAACCATCACCGGTTCAGCTTAAGAGGTTGTCGGCCCGCTCGTGCTCGACACCTCTGCCTTCCTCGAAGGCCTGCTGCTCGGCGCAGGCCTGTTCACGTCGGTCGGTCCCAAGGACGCCTTCGTCATCAAGCGCTCGCTTTCGAGCCCTCACCTGCTCTCCATCGCCCTCGTCTGCGCAGGCAGCGACGCATTGCTGATCGTGCTCGGCGCGCACGGGCTGTCGGCATTGCTGTCGCGCCATGCCGCCGTGGTGGCAGCCGCGCTGTGGGCCGGTATCGCGTATCTCGCCGGCTACGGCCTGCTCGCGCTGCGCTCGGCGATCGTCGGACGGGAGCCTGAGCATGTAGATGGCTCATGCGTCGCTAGCGAACCCATGCGGTCGCGCACGCTGCTCGCGACCGCCGCGGTTTCGCTGCTCAATCCGTATGCATGGATCGATACGGTCCTGCTGCTCGGGACCGTGATCGTGAGCCACGCGCCGTCTGCCCGCGCACCGTTTGCGATCGGCGCGATGACTGCTTCGCTGGCGTGGTTCCTGATGCTCGCCTATGGCGCACGCGCGTGCCGTGCGTGGTTCGCCCGTACGCTCGCGTGGCGCGTGCTCGATGGCTTCGTCGCGGTGATGATGCTCGGCTTCGCGGTGCGTTTCGCGATCGACGCGCTTTAGGTGTCAGCGGCCCGATAGCCCGATAGCGATATCGCGCGGAACGCGTCGTGCGCGTGGGCATGCAGCTCGAATCCGATACCCGGTGCCTGCGGCACGCGCGCGTATCCCGCGTCGACGATTTCGCCATCGGCCAGTCCGCTGAACGGCTGGAACGCGAACGGGCTGACTTCCGCGCCGCCGAGCCCGAGCGCCGCGACGACGTGCAACGAGAACAGATGGCCCCCATGCGGCCAGAACGCGTCACGCCGCCAGCCGCGCGACACGAAGTGATCGACGATCTGCAGATAGCCCGGCAGCCCGTAGCTGTGCACGGGATCGAACACCAGCACGTCGCGGTCGGCACGCAGGCCGCCGTAGCGGTCGAGCAGCTTCGCTTCCGCGAGCGAAAACAGCGCTTCGCCTGCTGCGATCGGCGGTGCGTATCGCGTGGCGACGTCTGCCTGGAGCGGCAGGTCGAGCGGGTCGCAGATGTCCTCGAACCACCAGAGGCCGAACGGCGCGAGCATGTCGACGGCCCGGTCGACGGTCGTCGCGTCGTACGTGTTCATCGCGTCGACCGCGAGATGCGAAGGGCCTGCCAACTGCGCGGCAGCGACTTCGATGCGGCGCCGGTCCTGATCGAAATCCGCACCGCCGATCTTGATCTTCGCGTGCGTGTAGCCGAGATCGACGATCCGGTGCATCTCGTCCGACAGGCGCGCGAGGTCGTCATGCGGGTAGCGGTAGCCGCCACCCGCGTACACGCGCACGCGCGGCGCCGCCGCGCGTTGGAGGCGCTCGGCGAGAAAGCGATGCAGCGGCAGGTCGGCGATCTTCGCGGCGGCGTCCCAGATCGCCATGTCGAGCGTGCCGACCGCAACGCAGCGTTCGCCGTGCCCGCCCGGCTTCTCGCCGGCCATCATCGCGCGCCACGCGCCGAACGGGTCGAGGTTCGTGCCTGCTTCGTCGGCGAGCGTATCGGCGGCGGCCAGCAGGCGCGGCGCGAAGCGTTCGCGGATCAGGCCGCTCTGCGCGAAGCGGCCGATCGACGCGTAGCCGTAGCCCATCACCGGGTGGCCGTCGCGCACGACGTCGGTGACGACCGCGACGACGCTCGTGGTCAGGCCGCCGGACGGGATCGCCGGATCGGCATAGCGGGATACGGGAATCGCGCGTTCGTGGACGGCGGTGATGCGCATGGTCGGGGTTCCGGTGGGGCGTCCGGCGCAGGCGGGAGATTCGTGCGCTGCAGCGGAAACGGTGGGCGGATCGCTGCATCTTAGGGGTTTGCGCGACCGCGTGCACGACCGGCGAGCGTCATCGTGTCGCCGCCGGACAACCGCGCGTTGAATTCAGCACCGGGTACGGTCGGATAGCGAGAGCCGCCGAGCGGGTGACCATGCTCGGCGCGCCATTTTTCGAACCGGATCGAGTCCGATTGAACCGGCATCCGCCGCTTGCCCTCCCGGCTCCGTGAACCGGAAGGATGTCGAGCGACGACGGTATGCTTGGATCGACCAGCCCGCTCAGGCGAAGACGAAGTACTTGCGCACCGTCTCCACCACTTCCCACGTCCCTTTCATGCCGGGTTCGATCACGAATACGTCACCGGTTTTCAGGTGCTGCGGCTCCTCGCCTTCCGGCGTGATGATGCAGTAACCATCGAGGAAGTGGCAGTACTCCCATTTTTCGTAGTTCACCTCGAACTTGCCCGGCGTGCTGATCCAGGTGCCCATGATCTTGCTGCCGTCCTTCGAGACGTACGCGTTGAGGTTGACGGTATGCGGATCGCCGCCAATGCGCTTCCACTTGGTCGCATCGAGGACAGGCGTCGGGCAGGTTTTGCGCAGAACGGTGATGAAATCGGACATGTCGGCTCCAGACTGACGATCGTGTGAGAGGTCTGTCACGTTAGTTCGAAAGCTTTAGCCGGGCTTGCATGCTTCCGACACCGACTCGTCTATTTTCGCCAGCGGTTAGCGTGCAGGCCCCTCCCGGCGCGCTTCGTTCGGCTTGGGCGTCATGGTACCGCCCCACGTTTCGGCCGATCATCCGTTCGCGGAGCCGGCCAGCCGGATGAGGCGCCATCGGAGAACGCGAAACCGTTTGCCAGCGGCCAAAAGCGCCTCGCTTGCAACCGCCACCACCCTCCATCTTGAGCGATGCTCGTTGCAGCGCACACAACATGTAGTACAAACCCAGCTTGCACGCACCATAAATTGTGCCTATTCTTTCCCACATAGCTTGGGGAGGATCCCGCATGGAAGAGATCGACAAGAAGGCGATTGCCAAAGAGGTGAAGCGCTTTCAATACGAAATCTGGCAACGCGCTGGCATGACTCACAACACCGTGCCGCACTTCCTGCAATTGTTTCGGCCGGACCATGCCGCTTACGTCCACGGCTATGAATATGAGATTGCTGAGGGTTCGCTGGGCATTCACGGCGTTGGCAAGGACCGATACCAAGTGGCCGGCCTCGTCGACCCGGCGAACAACATCATCAAAATCGCCGGCAACCTAACGTATGAAGTGCAGCGCTTTACTGCTGCACACGAACTCGGTCATATGGTCCTGCATCCGGGCATGTCATTGCACCGCGACCGCCCTCTGACAGGAGAATGGTCGTCATCTGACAAACGCGAGCGCGAAGCGAATCATTTTGCGGCGTGTTTCCTTGCTCCCGAAAAGCTGGTTCGACAAGCTTTCGAAGCACGTTTCCACACCTCGACTCTGCACCTCGACGACACGACTGCCTTCTATTTGGTTGGTTGCCGCGAGATGCAGGACCTTCTCCGGTCATCGACGGGTTCACTGGAATTCGCCCGTGCGGTGGCAACGGCAAAGGCGTTCGGCCCGGGCAACTGTTTCAAGCCGCTCAGCGAGTTATTTGGTATGTCACCGACAGCGATGGCCATCCGCCTGGACGAACTCGGCCTGGTAGAGAATGGTCGCGCCATTGCCGCTTAACCCCTCCGGCAACCCGCAGCCTCTACTTTCGGGGACATGCTCGAGATAAGCACCTGTTCGCTTCGGCGAAGGAAAACGGCTGCCCGGCACAGTGTCGCTGCGGGCCAAGCTCGGGTCGCGACCAGCACTGCCACCGTCAGGTGATCCAGCGATGCCGCGCCCAAAACCGCCCCGCTTGCCATCCCCACGCCAAACCCTGTACAATCACGCGTTCTGCGGGCGTCGTATAATGGCCATTACCTCAGCTTCCCAAGCTGATGACGTGGGTTCGATTCCCATCGCCCGCTCCACTTTCCGGCTGCACAACAGCCTGCGCATGAGCCGCCTCGTCGAAGGCGGCTTTTTTGTACCACGCGCCGAATCGCCCGGCAGCACTGCTGCGCAACGGGTCCTCGCCCGAACCGAGCCTTTCTCTGTACCGATGATGCACGACGATCCGAACGAAGCCGGCCTGCCGCCGCACGACGACGCCATTCCCGACGAAGCCGACCAAGCCACCGAAGGCGCCGACGAAGTCAACCCGCTGCACCACCGCCGCATCCGCAGCTTCGTGACGCGTGCCGGCCGCGTATCGACCGGCCAGCGCCGCGCGCTCGACGAATTCGGCCCGCGCTTCGTGGTCCCGTATGCGCCGGAGATGCCCGACTGGGACGCGATCTTCGGCCGTAGCGCACCGCGTATCCTCGAGATCGGTTTCGGGATGGGCGCGTCGACCGCGGAAATCGCCGCGCACCGCCCGGGCGACGACTTCCTCGGCGTCGAGGTGCACGAGCCGGGCGTCGGCGCGCTGCTGAAGCTGATCGGCGAGCAGGATCTGTCGAACATCCGCATCATCCAGCACGACGCGGTCGAGGTGCTCGAGCACATGATCGCGCCGGCAAGCCTCGACGGCGTGCACATCTTCTTCCCGGATCCGTGGCACAAGGCGCGTCACCACAAGCGCCGGCTGATCCAGCCGCCGCTCGTCGCGCATCTCGCATCGCGCCTGAAACCCGGCGCGTACCTGCACTGCGCGACCGACTGGCAGAACTACGCGGAGCAGATGCTTGAAGTACTCGGCGCGGAACCGACGCTCGAAAACACCGCCGCCGATTACGCGCCGCGCCCCGACTACCGCCCGGTGACGAAGTTCGAACGGCGCGGACTGCGGCTCGGCCACGGCGTGTGGGACCTGGTGTTCCGCAAGCGCGCCGACTGAGCGGCTTCGCCCCGCGCAAAATAAAAAAGCCCGACCGGCATCTCGCGCCGGTCGGGCTTTTTCATGGGCCCGCGCGTCGGCCCATGCTCGGCATCACGCCCAGTTCAGCCAGCCGCTGTAACCGACCAGCAGCACGAACAACCCGAACGCGATCCGGTACCACGCAAATACCGTGAAATCGTGCGTCGCGACGTAGCGCAGCAACCAGCGCACGCACACGAACGCGCTGACGAACGCGGCGACGAGCCCGAGCGCGAACAGCCCGAGCGAATCGACGGTGAACGCCTGCCAGTCCTTGACGGTTTCGTACAGCGTCGCCCCGAAGATGATCGGGATCGCGAGAAAGAACGAGAATTCGGTGGCCACGCGGCGGTCGAGCCCGAACAACATCCCGCCGATGATCGTCGAGCCCGAGCGCGACATGCCGGGCACCAGCGCGAAGCACTGCGCGATCCCGACCTTGAACGCGTCGAGCGGCGTCAGCGCATCGACCGACAGCACGCGCGGCGGCTCGCTGCGTTCGCGCTGCCGCGCCTCGGCCCACAGGATGATCGCGCCGCCCACGACGAGCGCGAACGCGACGGGCACCGGCGAGAACAGCACGGCCTTGATCTTCTTCTCGAACAGGAGACCGAGCGCGATCGCGGGAATCGTCGCGATCACGACGTTCAGCGTGAAGCGCTGCGCATCCGGCCGGCTCGGCAGCCCCGACACGACGGACACGATCCGCTGCCGGTATTCCCAGCAGACCGCGAGGATCGCGCCGAACTGGATCACGACGTCGAACGTCTTCGCGTGCGAATCGTTGAAATTCAGGAAGCTGCCCGCGACGATCAGATGACCGGTGCTCGACACCGGCAGGAATTCCGTCAGCCCCTCGACGACGCCGAGGATCAATGCCTTGCAGATCAGGATCCAGTCCATCCGTGGCCCAACTCCGAAATGGTCGAAAGAAAAGGCCACTCTTGCGCGCGCGGCCCGCCCGGCCGTGCGCGCGCCGTCGTCACTTTTCGACGATCGCCACGCGTATGCCGTTTGTAAGAATCGTAATTGTACCGGGTTCGTAGTTCACCCCGGCAAATTGCAGCTGTTCGGGCTTGAACGTGTAGATCGGATAGTTGGTCAGCAGCTGCGTCGCCAGCAGGCCGGCGGCTGCGCCGACCTGCTGCGCGTACATCTGCGCATCGCCGTCGAGCACGAGGTTGTCGACGGCCGGCGCCTTCAGCACGACCGAGCGGCTCGGCGCGTCGTACGCGAGCTGGCCCGAGACGGTGAACTTGCCGCTGACGGGCCCGCGCAGGAACGGGCTCGCGAAATGGGCGTCGAGCTGCACGGCGACGCGGTTCTGGTCGGGCAGCAGGTTGACGGCCGGGTTCGCGAGCGACACGTCGACCACCTGCGCGACCGTCTTCTGGTAAGGAAACTTGCGCGCGACG
Organism: Burkholderia sp. 9779_493; assembly: GCF_015712215.1. NCBI lineage: Bacteria > Pseudomonadati > Pseudomonadota > Betaproteobacteria > Burkholderiales > Burkholderiaceae > Burkholderia > Burkholderia sp. 9779_493. The sequence goes on along the minus strand of NZ_JACCQA010000004.1, from coordinate 76,039 downwards.
GCCTTCTGCACGTCGCCGCGCGAGAACGTGTAGTGATCGGGAATGAACGGGAACGTCGACGCGCAGGCGGCAAGCGATACGCACACGCCGACGGCGCCGATGGCGGCAGCGAGAAAACGGCGCCGGCCGGGCGCGCGAGCAACGGTCATGCTGAACTCTCTCCTGGATGCGCCGGCCGCGTCGCGGCCTCGAGGCGCGTGAGCCACGCGAGCGCGTCGTCGCGCGACGCGCCGCACATGTCGGCGGACGGCTGCAGCCCGGAACAGCACGCGGGGCGCTCGGGCCGGCCGAAGATCATGCAGCGCAAGTCGTCGCCGAGCTGCACGCAGCGCACGCCGGCCGGCTTGCCGTCGGGCATGCCCGGAATCGGGCTGGAAATCGACGGCGCGATGCAGCACGCGCCGCAGCCCTCGCGGCACGCATGCGGCGGCGGGACTTCGGCGGGCGCCAGGCGGACAGGCATTTCGACGGACACTCGGCTCTCTCGACGAACAACGAAAAACGGTGCGGCAACCGGACGCGGCGTCCGGCAGCCCCACCCCGCATTGTGCCATCGCCCGCTGCGACGTTATTACACAATGCAGCCCGATCGCGCGTTCATATACTCGGAAGCATCCCAAAAAGCGCGAGACCGCCATGCGTTCTGGTTCTGCCGACACGATGTTCCGTCCCGATTTAGTCGCGAAATACGGCGCGAACGGGCCGCGCTATACGTCGTACCCCACCGCGCTGCAGTTCCGCGACGATTTCGACCCGGCCGACTACGGTCGCGCGGCGCGCGACCCCGGCGCATCGTCGAGCGACCTGTCGCTGTACTTCCACATCCCGTTCTGCAACACCGCGTGCTTCTACTGCGGCTGCAACAAGATCGCGACCAACAACCGCCGCCGCGCGCGCCCGTATCTCGACCAGCTCAAGCGCGAAATGGCGCTGCAGGCCGCGCTGTTCGATCCGTCCCGCCCCGTCACGCAACTGCACTGGGGCGGCGGCACGCCGACCTTCCTGTCCGACGACGAAACGGCCGAGCTGATGGCGGCCACGCGCGAGCATTTCTCGCTCGCGCCGGATACCGACGCCGAGTTCTCGATCGAGATCGACCCGCGCACGGTCACGCCGGCCACGCTCGTGCACCTGCGCACGATCGGCTTCAACCGGTTGAGCCTCGGCGTGCAGGATTTCGACCCGGTCGTGCAGCAGGCGATCAACCGCATCCAGCCGCTCGCGATGACCGCCGACCTGCTCGGCGCCGCGCGCGCGACGGGCTTTCATTCGGTCAGCGTCGACCTGATCTACGGGCTGCCGCACCAGACGGTCGCGGTGTTCGCGCGCACGCTCGAGACGATCATCGAACTCGCGCCCGATCGGCTGTCGGTGTTCGGCTACGCGCACATGCCGCACCTGTTCAAGATGCAGCGGCAGATCGACGACACGACGCTGCCGCCGCCCGAAACGCGCATCGCGCTGCTCGGCCTCGCGATCGACATGCTGACGTCGGCCGGCTACGTGTACATCGGGATGGACCACTTCGCGCGGCCGTCCGACGAGCTGGTGCGCGCGCAGCGCAACGGCACGCTGCAGCGCAATTTCCAGGGCTACAGCACGCGTGCGGATACCGACCTGATCGGCTTCGGCGTGTCGTCGATCGGCAAGGTCGGCGACGTCTACGCGCAGAACGCGAAGGACCTGCCCGCGTACGGCGCCGCGCTCGACGCGGGCCGGCTGCCGATCGCGCGCGGCGTGCGGCTCACGCCGGACGACCGGCTGCGCCGCGACGTGATCACGCAACTGATGTGCAACCTGGAACTGCCGTTCTCGCATGTGGAGGCCGCGCACGGCATCCGCTTCGCCGATCATTTCGCACGCGAGCTCGACGCGCTGCGCCCGTTCGAGCGCGACGGGCTGCTGACGATCGCGCGCGACCGCCTGACGATCCACCCGGCCGGCCGGATGGTCGTACGCAACATCGCGATGGCGTTCGATGCGTACCTCGGCCAGACGCCGCGGCAGCGCTACTCGCGCACGGTTTAGGGCCGGTTCGCGCCGGCCACGGGCGGGCCGCCGGCCGCAAGCAGGCGGCCGGTTTGATACAGTGTGAGGCTTACACCCGCTTCGCCAGCCCCCAAGATGCGCACCACCAAAGCGACCCACGCGGTCGAACGCCTGAAGACCCGCTCCGGCAACCCGCAATTCGCGGCCGTCGCGATGGCGGGCGGCCTGTTCTATCTCGTCGACCGCTCGGGCGGCACCGCCGAGAAGCGCTGCGAGCCGCTGCCGCTCGACGAATTCGTCAAGTTCGTCGACGAATTCGGCCCCAAAAAACCGCGCAAGGCGAGCAAGCTCGACCTCGCGTTCGAGGCGCAGATCAAGAAGAGCAAGGGGTAAAGGTCTGTTGCAGGCCGCCTGAAGGCTTCGCGGCCGTGCCCTTTGGTACAATCACGAAGTTTCTCTATCCCCGCTGATGGCCGACCTGGCTGCGTGACCACACCATGAATATCGAAAACGCGCGTTTCAACATGATCGAACAGCAGATCCGTCCGTGGGACGTGCTGGATCTGGATGTCCTGGGCCTGCTGTCGATCGTCAAGCGTGAAAACTACGTTCCGGCCCAATACCGCGATCTCGCATTCGCCGATCTCGAACTGCCGCTGCCCGGCGGCGCCAGCAAGATGCTGTTCCCGCGCGTCGAAGCGCGCGTGCTGCAGGAGCTGGGCGTCAAGAAGCACGAGAACGTGCTGGTGATCGGCGCGGGCTCGGGTTACCTCGCCGCGCTGTTCGCGCATCGCGCGCAGCACGTGACGGCCGTCGAGATCGATCCGGCGATCGCGAAATTCGCGGAAGACAACCTGCGCAACGACGGCGTGACCAACGCCGAAGTCGTGCTCGGCGACGGTTCGCGCGGCTGGGCCGCGAAGGCGCCGTACGACGTGATCTGCGTCGCGGGCGGCCTGCCGGTCGTGCCGCAGGAAATGCTCGAACAGCTCAAGGTCGGCGGCCGCCTGTCGGCGTTCGTCGGCGGCCGTCCGGTGATGAAGGCGCAGATCATCACGCGCATCGACGACAAGCAGTACCGCGTGGCCGACGTGTTTGAAACGTACATCGACCACCTCGTCAACGCGATCGAGCCGTCGCGCTTCAAGTTCTGAGCGGCGGAGCCTCCATGCAGATCCTGACGCCCGCGATGCTCGCGGAATGGCTCGGCGACACGGCGCGCCCCGCGCCGGTCGTGCTCGACGTGCGCGAGCCGTGGGAAATCGCGACCGCGCAGATCGCCGGCAGCGTGTCGATTCCGATGCAGCAGATTCCCGCGCGCAGCGAAGAGCTCGACGACGAAGCGGAAATCGTCTGCGTGTGCCATCACGGGATGCGCAGCGCGCAAGTCGCGATGTTCCTCGAATCGCGCGGCTTCACCAAGCTGTACAACCTGCAAGGCGGGATCGACGCGTGGTCGCGCGACGTCGATCCGTCCGTGCCGCGCTACTGACCGATCCTTCCGGCCGCGCATCACGCGCATCACGCGCATCACGCGCGGCCGCGCCGCCCGGCCCCCGCCGCCGGCCGCACCGATCCGCCGAACGGGCGCGCATTGCGCGCCCGTTTCTCTTTTCCGCGCGCCGTTCCGTCGTTTCCCGCGTCGCGGCGCCGCGGCACCGCCGTGCACCATTTGCGCCCGCGCGTCTGCACCGCAACGGACCGCGCATGCTGCACGACGCGTCATCCGCACCGCCCCGATGCCCGCCGATGCCCCGCGCAGGCACGCCGGACGTGCATCCGCGCGACTGGCACATGCCTTGCGTTACACGATGGCCGGCGCCGCCACGGCGCACGCACATCCAACACGACAAGGGGATCCCGATGAAACGTCGCAGTCTGTTGAAGTTCGGTTCGATGGCCGGCGCGCTCGCGCTGGCGGGCAAGAGCCCGTTCGCGCACGCGGCCGATGCGGGCACCGGCCCGATCAAGGTCGGCATCCTGCATTCGCTGTCGGGCACGATGGCGATCTCGGAGACGTCGCTGAAGGACACCGCGCTGATGACGATCGCCGACATCAACAAGAGCGGCGGCGTGATGGGCCGCAAGCTCGAACCGGTGGTGGTCGACCCGGCGTCGAACTGGCCGCTGTTCGCCGAAAAGGCGCGCCAGCTGCTCACGCAGGACAAGGTCGCGTGCGTGTTCGGCTGCTGGACGTCGGTGTCGCGCAAGTCGGTGCTGCCGGTGTTCGAGGAGCTGAACGGGCTGCTCTACTACCCGGTGCAGTATGAAGGCGAGGAAATGTCGCGCAACGTGTTCTACACGGGCGCCGCGCCGAACCAGCAGGCGATTCCCGCCGTCGAGTACCTGATGAGCGCGGAAGGCGGCGGCGCGAAGCGCTTCTTCCTGCTCGGCACCGACTACGTGTATCCGCGCACGACCAACAAGATCCTGCGCGCGTTCCTGAAATCGAAGGGCGTGAAGGACGCCGACATTCAGGAGGTCTACACGCCGTTCGGCCACAGCGATTACCAGACCATCGTCGCGAACATCAAGACCTTCGCGCAGGGCGGCAAGACGACCGTGGTCTCGACGATCAACGGCGACTCGAACGTGCCGTTCTACAAGGAGCTGGGCAACCAGGGGATCAAGGCGACCGACGTGCCGGTGGTCGCGTTCTCGGTCGGCGAGGAAGAGCTGCGCGGGATCGATACGAAGCCGCTGGTCGGCCACCTCGCCGCGTGGAACTACTTCATGTCGGTGAAGAACCCGACCAACACGAAATTCAAGGACCAGTTCGCCGCATGGGTGAAGGCGAACAACCTGCCGGGCGGCGCGAAGCGCGTGACCAACGATCCGATGGAAGCGACCTACGTCGGCATCCATATGTGGAAGCAGGCCGTCGAGAAGGCGAAGAGCACCGACGTCGACAAGGTGCGCGTCGCGATGATCGGCCAGACGGTCGCCGCGCCGTCGGGCTTCACGCTCGCGATGGACGGCAACCATCACCTGCACAAGCCGGTGATGATCGGCGAGATCCGTGGCGACGGGCAGTTCAACGTCGTGTGGAAGACGAAGACGGCCGTGCGCGCGCAACCGTGGAGCCCGTTCATCGCGGGCAACCAGGGCAAGCCGGACGTCGTCAGCTCGATTCCGGCGTTCCTGCGCCGGCAGCGCGCCGCGCTGGCCTGACGTCGAGCGGCGCGTCGCGCTTCGTGTGCGACGTGCCGCCCGCCCGCTGCCGATGCGCCGGCCACGCTTGCCGTGACGGACCGTCGGCAACGGCGCAGCGCCGCCCCACTCCGCTTCCCACGCCCGACAGGATTTCCCGATGCCAACACGCTTTCGCCGAGCCGCCCGCGCGATCGCGGCATGCGCCGCCCTCGCGGGCCTGCTGCCGCACGCCGCGTTCGCGCTGACGGCGGCCGATACCGCCGCGCTCGCCGGCGACGACTTCGACGCGAAGACGGCCGCGATCGAACGGCTCGCCGCCGACACCGATCCGCGCGCCGTTGCGGTGCTCAACGCACTGTCGAGCGGCGATGCGCTCGCGACCGGCGACGGCCGCCTGCTGATCCAGGCCGGCGACTCCGCACACGACGCGCTCACGCAAGCCGCGACGCCGGCCGGCGACGCGCAGCCGGTGATGCTGAACAACCTGCTGCGCACGAAGATCGCCGGCGCACTGTCGGGTCTCGCGCTCGCGTCGCCGGACATCGCCGCGCGCCGCGACGCGATCGACGCGCTGCTGAAGTCGCCCGACCCGGCGCTCAAGCCGATGATCGACCGCGCCCGCGCGAAGGAAACCGATCCGGCGCTGAAACGCCGCCTCGATGCGCTGTGGGCGATCGCCGCGCTGCACGATCCCGATCCGGCGAAGCGCCTCGAAGCCGTGCAGGTGGTAGCCGCGCGCAGCGATCTCGACATGATCGAACAACTGCGCCCGCTCGTCGCGAAAAACGCGGACGGCAGCTACGCAGAGCCCGACGCGCGCGTGCGCGACGCCGCGCAACACGGTCTCGATACGTTGCACGCGCTGCAGCGCCGCGGCGAAATCGTCGGCACGGTGTTCGCCGGCCTGTCGCTCGGCAGCGTGCTGCTGCTCGCCGCGCTCGGCCTCGCGATCACGTACGGGCTGATCGGCGTGATCAACATGGCGCACGGCGAATTCCTGATGATCGGTGCGTACGCAACCTATGTCGTGCAGACGCTGATCCAGCGCTACGCGCCCGGCGCATTCGACTGGTATCCGCTCGTCGCCGTGCCGGTGTCGTTCGCGGTGGCCGCGCTCGTCGGCATCGTGCTCGAACGGCTCGTGCTGCGGCACCTGTACGGCCGCCCGCTCGAAACGCTGCTCGCGACCTTCGGCGTGAGCCTGATCCTGATCCAGGCGACGCGCATGCTGTTCGGCGCGCAGAACGTGCAGGTCGTGAACCCGTCGTGGATGAGTGGCGGCGTGACGGTGATGCAGAACCTGATCCTGCCGTACAACCGGCTCGCGATCCTCGCGTTCGCGCTCGCGGTGGTGGTCGTCGCGTGGGCCGTGCTGACGAAGACGCGGCTCGGCCTGTTCGTGCGCGCGGTCACGCAGAACCGCCGGATGGCCGCCTGCGTCGGCGTGAAGACCGCGCGGGTCGACGCGTATGCGTTCGCGTTCGGGGCGGGCATCGCCGGCCTCGGCGGCTGCGCGCTGTCGCAGATCGGCAACGTGGGCCCCGATCTCGGCCAGAACTACATCATCGACTCGTTCATGGCCGTCGTGCTCGGCGGTGTCGGGCAGATCGCCGGCACCGTGCTCGGCGGCTTCGGACTCGGCCTCGCGAGCAAGGCGATCGAACCGTTCTGGGGTGCCGTGCTCGCGAAGATCGCGGTGCTCGTGATGATCGTGCTGTTCATCCAGAAACGCCCGCAGGGCATGTTCGCCCCGAAGGGCCGCAGCGCGGAGGCTTGACGTGACTTCATTCACCGATTCGATATCGAACCCGGTCGCCGACACGTCGAAGCCCGCTGCCGCCGGACGCGCGGCGGACGGCTTCGCGCTCGGCCTGCCGCTCCGCCCCGCGCTGCTGTCGCGCCGCGCATGGCTCGCGCTCGTCGCGCTGTGCGTGGCGATCGGCATCGGCGTGCCGCTCGCCGCACTCGTCGCGCCCGAAGCCAGCGCGTTCCACCTGTCCGCGTACGCGATGACGCTCGCGGGCAAGCTGATGTGCTACGCGATCGCCGCGCTCGCGCTCGACCTCGTGTGGGGCTACTGCGGCATCCTGAGCCTCGGCCACGGCCTGTTCTTCGCGCTCGGCGGCTATGCGATCGGCATGTACCTGATGCGCGAGATCGGCCGCGACGGCAAGTACGGCAGCGACCTGCCCGACTTCATGGTGTTCCTCGACTGGCACCAGTTGCCGTGGTACTGGAGCGGCACGCAACATCTCGCGTGGGCGCTCGCGCTGGTCGTGCTGGTGCCGGCCGTGCTCGCGTGGGTGTTCGGCTTCTTCACGTTCCGCTCGCGCGTGAAGGGCGTGTACCTGTCGATCATCACGCAGGCGCTGACGTTCGCCGCGATGCTGCTGTTCTATCGCAACGAGACGGGCTTCGGCGGCAACAACGGCTTCACCGACTTCAAGCGCATCGCCGGCTTCGCGATCACGTCGCCGGGCACGCGCACGGTGCTGTTGCTGCTGACGTTCGCGACCCTCGTGCTCGCGTTCATCGCCGCGCGCGCGATCGTCACGAGCAAGCTCGGGCGCGTGGTGACCGCGGTGCGCGACGGCGAGACGCGGCTGATGTTCCTCGGCTACAGCCCGCTCGCGTACAAGCTGTTCGTGTGGACCGTGTCGGCCGTGCTGTGCGGCATCGCCGGCGCGCTGTACGTGCCGCAGGTCGGCATCATCAATCCCGGCGAGATGTCGCCCGGCAACTCGATCGAAATGGCGATCTGGGTCGCGGTGGGCGGACGCGGCACGCTGATCGGGCCGATCGTCGGCGCGTTCGCGGTAAACGGCGCGAAGAGCGTCTTCACCGCGTACTTCGCCGAATACTGGCTGTTCTTCCTCGGTCTGATCTTCGTGCTCGTGCCGCTCTTGCTGCCGCGCGGGATCATGGGCCTCGTCGAAACCGTGCTCGCGAAGGGGAAACGCGCATGAATGGAACGGCGCTCTACCAGTTCACGCCGCCCCCCGAGGACGAGCTGACCGTCAGCGGCAGCGCGTCGATGGGGCGCGTCGTGCCGCCCGGCATCGATACGTCGCACGGCACGATTCTCTATCTCGAGGACATCGAGGTGAGCTTCGACGGGTTTCGTGCGCTGAAGAAGCTGTCGCTCTCGATCGACGCGGGCGAGCTGCGCTGCGTGATCGGCCCGAACGGCGCGGGCAAGACGACGATGATGGACGTCATCACCGGCAAGACGCGGCCCGATGCGGGCAAGGTGTTTCTGGGCCAGACGATCGACCTCGCGCGGATGAACGAACCCGAGATCGCGCGGGCGGGCATCGGCCGCAAGTTCCAGAAGCCGACCGTGTTCGAACAGCATCCGGTATGGGAAAACCTCGAACTCGCAATGCAGACCGACAAGGGCTGGCTCGCGTCGCTGCGCGCGCGGCTCGACCGCACCGCGCAGGCGAAGATCGAGGAGACGCTCGCACTGATCGGCCTCGAAAGCCATGCGTATCGCGCGGCCGGCGAACTGTCGCACGGCCAGAAGCAGCGGCTCGAAATCGGCATGCTGCTGATGCAGCGCCCCGCGCTGCTGCTGCTCGACGAGCCGGCGGCCGGGATGACCGACCACGAGACGATGGAACTCGCCGAGCTGCTGAACACGCTGCGCGGCACCTGCTCGATGATGGTCGTCGAGCACGACATGGAATTCGTCGCGGCGCTCGCGGGCGACACGGGACGCGTGACGGTGATGGCCGAAGGCGCGGTGCTCGCGCACGGCACGCTCGACCAGGTCAAACGCGACGACGCGGTGATCGAGTCTTACCTCGGACGATGATGCGATGCTGAAAATCGAAGCGCTGAACCAGTACTACGGCGGCAGCCATATCCTGCGCAACGTGAACCTCGTCGCCGACGACGGCAAGCTCACCGTGCTGCTCGGCCGCAACGGCGTCGGCAAGAGCACGCTGCTGCGCTGCCTGATGGGCGTCGTCGCCGCGAAAAGCGGCAGCGTGTCGTGGCGCGGCACCGCGCTCGGCGCACTGCCGCCGTATGCGCGCGTCGCGGCGGGGCTCGCGTACGTGCCGCAGGGCCGCGACATCTTTCCGCGGCTCACCGTCGAGGAAAACCTGCTCGTCGGCGCGGCGAGCCGCAAGGCGCCGTCGAAAGTGCCCGATCGCATCTACGACCTGTTCCCGGTGCTCAAGGACATGCGCGCACGGCGCGGCGGCGACCTGTCGGGCGGCCAGCAGCAGCAGCTCGCGATCGGCCGCGCGCTGATGAGCGAGCCGCAGTTGCTGATCCTCGACGAGCCGACCGAAGGCATCCAGCCGTCGATCATCCAGGACATCGGCCGCACGCTGCGCCAGCTCGTCGACGAATCGCGGATGACCGTGCTGCTCGTCGAACAGTATTACGATTTCGCGCAATCGATCGCCGATCGCTACTGGGTGATGAGCCGTGGCGAGATCGTCGCGGGCGGGGAGGCACAGGACATGGAGACGAACGGCGTGCGGGAGCTGATCGCGGTGTAGTGAAGGCTTAGACGAATGTCGAGAGACGATAACGATTTCATTAAAATAGGCCATTTCAACAACCGCTGAAGCTTCGGATTCCAGTGAAAACTTGACCGATTTCACTGAAATGCTATTCTTCAGCGAATGTTGAAATCCATCCAATCAATGAACAGGATCGAAATCCAGGCGCGCAGCGTGCTGGAACAGGTGCTGTCGCGTGTGCCGATCGTCGTCATCGACAACATCCGCTCGGACCTGCCGACGAGCAGTCGCCCGGTCGATCTCGTCGCCCACGTCCGGGCGGACGGTACGCCCTATCAGCTGCTCTGTGAAATATTACCGAACGGACAACCCCGCTACGTCAACAACGCACTGCTGCAAATCCGTGAACATGCGGCATACGGCGCACTAGACGCAGTGCCGATCCTCATCGCCCCTTATTTTTCACCAGGTACGCGTGCGCTGTGCCAGCAATATCAGGTCGGGTACCTGGACATGGAAGGAAACGCGCAGATCGCCTTTGGCGGCGTGTTCATCGAGCGTCAGATGACCGAACGCCCCGTCATCGAACGTCGTGAACTCAAATCCCTTTTCAAGCCAAAGGCGGCACAGATACTTCGGGCGATGCTGCGCGACCCGCACCGTGCCTGGAAAGTCGCGGAACTGGCCGATGTCACCGGTGTGAGCATCGGGCAAGTCAGCAACGTGCGCACGGCCCTGATCAATCGAGAATGGGCTGCGACGACGCGTGATGGAATCTATCTGTCGCGACCTGATGCCGTGATCGATGCATGGCGCGACAGCTACGAAGCGCCGGCAGGCGAGCGTCACGCGCTCTACACGACACTGCATGGTGCCGCACTCGAAAATGACGCGCGCGAAACGCTCGGTATGGTCAACAAGGAAATACCTGGTGCAGCAGCGTTTGCATCGTTCTCAGCCGCAAACTGGATCGCGCCCTACGCTCGCTCGTCCATCCAGTACTTCTATGCAACGCAGGCCGGCCTCGGCCGGCTGACGGCCGCGCTGAAACTAAAGCCCGTGCCGCGCGGCGAAAACGTCGTCATCACGCTCGTCAAGGATGAAGGGCTGCTTGCTGACACGATCGAGCCGGCTACCGGCGCCATTTGCACAAGCCCCGTTCAGACCTATCTCGACCTTACCCTCACTGGCGAGCGTGGCGAAGAAGCCGCCCACCATTTACGTGAAGCGACGATGACATGGCCGCAATGACCCCGCAGGAGCCGCAATCTGCGGCGCATTATGATGATCGAACGACTGCCGCGGTCAAATCCGTGCTGATCGAAATCGGTCAGATTCTTGGCAGTTTCAAAGGGAAATTTGCGGTGATTGGCGGAGCCGTGCCCTGGCTGCTGCTCGATAACGATGAAATGCATCACGTGGGCACGATCGACATTGATCTGAGTCTGGATGCGGAAGCACTCGCGGACACCGCGTATGTCGCCCTAATCGACGCGCTGATGGGCAACGGCTACGAGCAACGCGAAACGCTGCGGCGCTTTCAGCTTGTACGGAACGTGACAACAACTGACGGTGGTCCGTCGATCGACGTCATCGTCGATTTTCTGATGCCTCGACATGCCGAAATCGAAAAGCGCATTCCACCGCTGCTCGGCAACTTCGCGGTCCAACGCGCAGACGGTGCAGATCTCGCGACTCGCTTCTACCAGATGACGGCAATCTCGGGACCAATGCCGAACGGCGGCATGAATACGGTCGAAGTTGCCGTTTGCTCGATTCCGGCGCTGCTTGCGATGAAAGGCTATGCACTGAATGGTCGACTCAAGCAGAAGGACGCGTACGACGTATATTTCTGCATTCGAAACTACACCAACGGCATCGACGGCCTTGCGCAGGCCTGCCGTCCGTTGCTCGATTTCGACAGCGGCGCCACCGGATTCCGCTACATTGCGGAAAAGTTCGACACGCCAGATGGCTTCGGCCCTACTTCAGTGCGACGCTTCGTCGAGGACACACGCATACTCGGAGATCGAACGCCGGACCAATGGCAGCAGGATGCGTTCGGACAAGTCGACGCACTGCTGCATGAGCTCGGGTTGCGACGGTAACCGGAGACAACATGCAACCGCTCACGGACCCATCTCAACGCTATTCGAATGCGCAGCAGTAGCGCGCGCCTTGGTTAATGTTCTTGTAGCATCCCTGCTCGAGCCCCCCACGTTCAAAGATGTCCGCCCCTGACTCCCACGCCTCGCTGTCCCGCCCCGCCGTCGCCAAGTCGTGGCGCGGCCGCCTCGAACTCGGCTTCGAGCGGCATGGTGCGCGCACGATGCTCGCGCACCGGCTGCACGACGGCCCGCTGCGCGTGCAGCGGCCGCTGTACCCGGAAAGCGACGCGATCTGCCACGCGGTGATCGTGCATCCGCCGGGCGGCGTCGCGGGCGGCGACCGGCTCGACATCGACATCGCGCTCGGCGACGGCACGCACGCGGTGCTGACGACGCCCGGCGCGACCAAGTGGTACAAGTCGAACGGCCTCGACGCGACACAGCGTATCGGCATCGCGGTCGGCGCGCATGCGAAGCTCGACTGGCTACCGCAGAACAACCTGTTCTTCGACGCGGCGCACGCGGCGCTCGACTTCACGGTGACGCTCGGCGCAGGCGCGAGCGCGATCGGCTGGGACGCGACGCAGCTCGGCCGGCAGGCGGCCGGCGAAACCTGGTCGGCGGGACGCATCGCGTCGACCTCGGCGCTCGTCGATGCCGACGGCCGGCCGCTGTGGACCGAGCGCGCGCTGCTCGACGCGCGCGACCCGCTGCGCGGCGCGCTGCAGGGCCTCGCCGGCTTTCCCGTCTACGGCACGCTGTGGGCCGCCGGCGCCGCGTGCGACGCCACGCTCGCCGAAGCGCTCGCCGCGCGCATGCCGTTCGACGACACGCTGCGCGCGGGCGCCACCTGCGTGACGCCCGGCGTCGTGCTCGTGCGTGCGCTCGCGACGTCGATGGAAGCGCTGCAGCGCCACTTCACCGACTGCTGGCTGCAGTTGCGGCCGGTCGTGCACGGCGTCGACGCGCGGCCGCTGCGTCTCTGGCAAACCTGAACGCGCGCATCACGCACCGTTTCGGCGCAACGCGCGACACGCGCCGCACCCTCTCCATGCATCGCGCACCACGAACGCGCATCGCACCGCGTGCGATGCACATGGCACGCACCTTGCTCCTTACATAAGCGATACACGACGCACGCAAAACAGCGCGGTGCTACGATGAACCGCGCGCCCGCCCGTTGCGTGCGCACCGATAAAAATTACGTTTTCCTGAACGTCTGCCTTCATGAAACTGACTCCCCGCGAAAAGGACAAGCTGCTGATCTTCACGGCGGCGCTGCTCGCCGAACGCCGCCGTGCGCGCGGCCTGAAGCTCAACTATCCGGAGGCGGTCGCCTTCATCACCGCGGCGCTGATGGAAGCCGCGCGCGACGGCAGGACGGTGGCCGAGGTGATGCACTACGGCACGACGCTGCTCACGCGCGACGACGTGATGGACGGCGTGCCGGAAATGATTCCCGACATCCAGGTCGAAGCGACCTTCCCCGACGGCACGAAGCTCGTGACCGTCCACCACCCGATTCCGTGAGGCCCCGCATGATCCCCGGCGAAATCCTCACCGACGACGGCGAACACGAACTGAATGCGGGCCGTGCGACGCGCTCGCTCGTCGTCGCGAACACCGGCGATCGCCCGGTGCAGGTCGGCTCGCACTATCACTTCTTCGAAGTCAACGACGCGTTGTCGTTCGACCGCGCGGCCGCGCGCGGCTTCCGGCTCAACATCGCGGCCGGCACGGCCGTACGCTTCGAGCCCGGCCAGACGCGCACCGTCGAGCTCGTCGCGCTCGCGGGCGAGCGCGCCGTCTACGGTTTTCAGGGCAAGGTGATGGGGCCGCTGTAAGCCGCGCCCCGCTCTTCAGGAACAGCAACATGACACTACGCTTGAGCCGCCGCGCGTACGCGGAAATGTTCGGGCCGACGACGGGCGACCGCGTCCGGCTCGCCGATACCGAACTGCTGATCGAGATCGAACGCGACTTCACCACGTACGGCGAGGAAGTGAAATTCGGCGGCGGAAAAGTGATCCGCGACGGGATGGGCCAGTCGCAGCGCGTGGCCGCCGACGTGCCCGACACCGTCATCACGAACGCGGTGATCCTCGATCACTGGGGCATCGTGAAGGCCGACATCGCGATCAAGCACGGCCGCATCGCCGCGATCGGCAAGGCCGGCAACCCCGACATCCAGCCGGGCGTGACGATCGCGATCGGCGCCGCGACCGAAGTCATCGCCGGCGAAGGGCTGATCGTGACCGCGGGCGGCATCGACACGCACATTCACTTCATCAGCCCGCAGCAGATCGACGAGGCGCTCGCGTCTGGCGTCACGACGATGCTCGGCGGCGGCACGGGGCCGGCCACCGGCACCAACGCGACGACCTGCACGCCGGGCCCGTGGCACATGGAGCGGATGCTGCAGGCCGCCGACGGCTGGCCGATCAATCTCGGCTTTCTCGGCAAGGGCAACGCGAGCCTGCCGCAGCCGCTCGTCGAGCAGATCGCGGCCGGCGCGATCGGTTTGAAACTGCACGAGGACTGGGGCACGACGCCCGCCGCGATCGACAACTGCCTGTCGGTGGCCGACGACACCGACACGCAGGTCGCGATCCACACCGACACGCTGAACGAGGCCGGGTTCGTCGAATCGACGGTCGCCGCGTTCAAGGGCCGCACGATCCACACGTACCACACCGAAGGTGCGGGCGGCGGCCATGCGCCCGACATCCTGAAGGTGTGCGGCGAGATGAACGTGCTGCCGTCGTCGACCAATCCGACGCGCCCGTACACGATCAACACGCTCGACGAGCATCTCGACATGCTGATGGTGTGCCATCACCTCGATCCGTCGATCGCCGAGGATCTCGCATTCGCCGAATCGCGCATTCGTCGCGAGACGATCGCGGCCGAGGACATCCTGCACGATCTCGGCGCGCTGTCGATGCTGTCGTCCGATTCGCAGGCGATGGGCCGCGTCGGCGAAGTGATCATCCGCACCTGGCAGACCGCGCACAAGATGAAGGTGCAGCGCGGTGCGCTGCCGGAGGACACCGCGCGCAACGACAACTTCCGCGCGAAGCGCTACGTCGCGAAGTACACGATCAACCCGGCGCTCACGCACGGCATCGCGCACGAAGTCGGTTCGATCGAACCGGGCAAATGGGCAGACCTCGTGCTGTGGGAACCCGCGTTCTTCGGGATCAAGCCGTCGATGATCCTCAAGGGCGGCATGATCGCGCTCGCGCAGATGGGCGACCCGAACGCGTCGATCCCGACGCCGCAGCCGGTTCACTATCGCGAGATGTTCGCGACGCGCGGCGGGGCGCTCGCGCGCACGTCGCTGACCTTCGTGTCGCAGATGGCGGCCGATGCGGGCATCGCGGAGCGCTATGGCCTCGCGAAGCGGATCGTGCCGGTGCGCAACTGCCGCAACGTGACGAAGGCCGACATGATTCACAACGCCTGGCGTCCGTCGATCAGCGTCGACCCGGAAACCTACGACGTGATCGCCGACGGCCAGTTGCTCACCTGCGAGCCGGCGACTGTGCTGCCGATGGCGCAGCGCTATTTCCTGTTCTGATTCGAGATCCTCGGTTTCATGCGCACCCTCGACAAACGTATTGCCCCGAACGTGAAACTCGCCGCGTCGCTCGTCGCGCGCGCGCCGACGCTCACGCTCGCCTATGACGCCCGCTGCAAGAGCCGCCTCGCGGCGACGCTCGATACCGGCGAGGACGTCGCGGTCCTGCTGCCGCGCGGCACCGTGCTGCGCGACGGCGACGTGCTCGTCGCCGACGACGGCGCGCTCGTGCGCATCGCCGCGGCGCCCGAAACCGTGCTGCTCGTGCGCGCGACCGACCCGCTCACGCTGATGCGCGCCGCGTACCATCTCGGCAACCGTCACACGCCGGTCGAGATCGGCGACGGCTACCTGAAGCTCGAAGCCGATCCGGTGCTCGCGGACATGCTGCGCCGGCTCGGCACGCGGGTCGAAGAGGCACGCGCGCCGTTCCAGCCGGAAGCCGGTGCGTACGGCGGCGGCCACAAGCACGGGCACGACGCGACGTTCGCCGAGGATTACGCGCTCGCGCAGCAGGTGTTCGGCGAACATCACGGGCATGCGCATTCGCACGATCACGATCACGATCACGATCACGATCACGATCATCAGCATGGTCCCGGCTGCACGCACGGTCACCACGGTCATGACCACCACTGAACTCGTCGCGCTGCTGCACCTCGCGTCGCCGGCGCTGCCGATCGGCGCATACAGCTATTCGCAGGGCCTCGAAGCCGCGCTCGACGCGAACCTGATCCGCGATGCCGATTCCGCGCGCGACTGGATTGCCAGCGGCCTGACCGATGTGCTCGCGCACGGCGAACTGCCGTTCCTCGCACACCAGCTCGCGCGCTGGCAGACCCACGACACGCGCGCGCTCACCGCCGAAAACGCGTGGTTCGTCGCGAGCCGGGAATCGGCCGAGCTGCGCCGCGAAACCGAACAGATGGGCTGGTCGCTCGCGCAGCTGTGCGCGTCGCTCGAATGGGGCGACGCCGCACGCCGCGCGACGCTCGCGTCGCTGTCGCCGATCGCGCTGCCGACCGCATTCGCGTACGCGGCCGCCGCACACGATGCCAGCGCCGACGCGACGCTCGCCGCGTATGCGTTCGGCTGGGTCGAGAACCAGACGTCCGCCGCGCTGAAGGCCGTACCGCTCGGCCAGCTCGCCGGGCAACGCATCATCGTCGCGCTGCGCGGCGCGATCGACGCGGCCGTGCGCCGCGCGCTCGCGACACCGCCCGACGCCGTCAACACGTTCGCACCGCAGCTCGGCATCCTGTCCGCGCGGCACGAAACCCAGTATTCGCGGTTGTTCCGCTCCTGAACCTCTTCGCCCGACCATGAACGCACCCGCTCCCTCCCCCGCCCGCCGCACGAAGAAACTGCCGCCGCTGCGCGTCGGCATCGGCGGCCCCGTCGGCTCCGGCAAGACCACGCTGCTCGAAATGCTGTGCAAGGCGATGCGCGACCGCTACGACCTCGTCGCGATCACGAACGACATCTATACGAAGGAAGACCAGCGACTGCTGACGGTCGCGGGCGCACTGCCCGAGGAACGCATCATGGGCGTCGAGACGGGCGGCTGCCCGCACACGGCGATCCGGGAAGATGCATCGATCAACCTCGAAGCCGTCGACCGGATGCTCGCGCGCTTTCCCGATGCCGACATCGTGTTCATCGAGTCCGGCGGCGACAATCTCGCGGCGACCTTCAGCCCCGAGCTGTCGGACTTGACGATCTACGTGATCGACGTCGCCGGCGGCGAGAAGATTCCACGCAAGGGCGGCCCCGGCATCACGAAGTCCGACCTGCTCGTGATCAACAAGACCGACCTCGCGCCGCTGGTCGGCGCGAACCTCGACGTGATGGCGTCCGACACGCGGAAGATGCGCGGCGAGCGGCCTTACGTGATGACGAACCTGAAGGCGCTCGACGGCGTCGCGGACGTGATCGCGTTCATCGAGAAGAAGGGTTTGCTGACGGTGTGAGCGGCGCGGCGGCGCCCAGCGACGCCGCCACGCGAGTCCGGGCGGCATCGCGCCGCCCGCGCCGTCTATGCGTCGTCGTCCGGAGCGTCCTGCACGTCCGGCAGCGCGCGCGCGCCGGTTGCGGCAGGCGGCAACAGCGCGGCGAGCACGTCGACCGTGCGCGCGGTCGCGCCGCGGTGACGCGATGCGAAGGCCGCGCCGGCCGCGCCCATCGCGATGCGCCGCGCGTTGTCGGCGAACAGCGCGTCGAGCACGTGTGCGAGATCGAGCGGATCCTCGACCTGCATCGCCGCACCGGCCGCGACCGCATCGGCGGTCGCCTGCGTGAAGTTGAACACGTGCGGCCCGATCAGCACCGGCACGCCGACCGCGCACGCTTCGATCAGGTTCTGCCCGCCGAGCGGCAGCAGGCTGCCGCCGATGAACGCGATGTCGGCCGCCGCGTAGTACGCACCGAGCTCGCCCATCGAATCGCCGAGCAACACCGTGACGTCGTCCGGCAGCGGGTCGGCCGCCGGCCGGCCCGCTGCGAGCGCGGCCGCATCGGCCGCCCACACCGAGCGCCGCACGCACTTGAGCCCGCTGCGCGCGACGAGCGCCTCGACCTCGGCGAAGCGCTGCGGATGACGCGGCACGAGCACCAGCAGCGCGCCGGGCGTACGCATTTCCGCGAACGCCTGCAACACCAGCGCTTCTTCGTTCTCGCGCGTGCTGGCGGCGACCCACACCGGCCGCGCGCCGATCGCGTCGCGCCACGCATGGCCGCGTGCCGCGAGTTCCGGCGGCGTCGTCATGTCGAACTTCAGGTTGCCGAGCACGGTCACGTTGCGGGCGCCGAGCGACGTCAGCCGCTCCGCATCGGCCGGGCTCTGCGCGAGCACGCGCGAGAAGCCGCCGAACACGTCGCGCGTCGCCGCGCCGAACTTCGCCGCGCGCCGGAACGAACGCGCGGACATCCGCGCATTGGTCAACACCAGCGGCACGTCCGCGCGGCGACACTCGTCGATCAGCGTCGGCCACACCTCGGTTTCCATCACGAGGCCGAGCGTCGGCCGCCATGCACGCAGGAAGCGCCGCACCGCGCCCGGCATGTCGTACGGCAGGTAGCAGCGCAGCACGCGATCGCCGAAGATCTGTTCGCCCGTCGCGCGGCCGCTCGGCGTCATGTGCGTGAGCAGGATGCGCGCATCGGGGCGCGCGCGCATCAGCGCATCGATCAGCGGCTGCGCGGCGCGCGTCTCGCCGACCGACACCGCATGCACCCAGATCAGCGGTGCGCGGTCGTCGCGCGAGCGGCCCGCGACGTGACCGAAGCGCTCGGCGATATGCTCGCGATAACCGCGCTCCTTGCGCGAGCGCACGTAGAGCCGGATGACCGCGGCCGGCGCGACGAGCCACCACAGCGCGCGATAGATCGCCCTCAGCATGCGGCCGCCCGGGTATTGCGTCGAAGCAGGCGCGCGCTCAAACCAGCGCCCTGCCCGTCAGGCGTTCGAGAATGCCGAGCGGCGCGCATTCGCGGCGAACCATCGCGTCGACCGGCAGGAAGAAGGTCTGCTCGAGCATGAACTGGCCCGACATCACAGCGTGCGAAGTCTGATCGGAAAAACATATCCACACGCTGCCCGGCGGAAACGGCATCGTTTGCTGCGGACACGTCTTCTGGTAGTCGAGGTCGGCCTTCATCCCGTCGTGCAGGTTCAGCATCAGGTGGTCGTATGCGCTGCGCGGCGATTTCGTCACGTGCAGCAGGTTCAGCAGCCACGCCGAGCCCGGGAACTGCGGCCGGATCTTCGGCAGGAAGCGCTTCGCGACGTCCTCGAACGGCTCGCCGACACGCCACACGCGCGGTGCGCCGGCCGGATTCACGTTCGTGAACACGCGCAGGATGCGCTCGCCGTAGTTCGGCCGCGACGGGAACGCGTCGACGTGCAGCCGGCTGTCGTCCTTGCGCCACGACGTCTGGCGCGTTTCGACCTGCATCAGCCGCAGGCTCGTCGGCGCGACGCGCAGCTTGCCGCGGTATTCGGGAAAGAGGCCGTCGACGAGCGTGCCGGCCTGCTGCTGGAAGCGCGCGACGAGCGCGCGCACGGCCGACTGCGTGACGCTGTCGCCGAGCACGCCGGCGAGCGCGCCGCCGTTCGGCGCGAGGCTGATGTTCTTGCGTTTCGGATCGGCGAGCGCCGGATCGAGCAGCGCTTCCTCGCCGCCTTCGATCGCGAAGCGCAGGTGCGGGAAATACAGCACCTTGCCTTCCTCGACCGCGGCCAGCAACTGCTCGCGCGGC
The DNA here is from genome assembly GCF_015712215.1 of Burkholderia sp. 9779_493. Taxonomy (NCBI): domain Bacteria; kingdom Pseudomonadati; phylum Pseudomonadota; class Betaproteobacteria; order Burkholderiales; family Burkholderiaceae; genus Burkholderia; species Burkholderia sp. 9779_493. Next base: position 56,474 of record NZ_JACCQA010000004.1, on the reverse strand, counting down.
GCCGACAGGTTGTGTCCGCTCCAGTCGGCGGACGGGACTTCGATGATCTGGGATTCGCTCATGATCGGTTCGCGTGTGGACAGCGTTACAGGAGGCCGAAGCCCGCGAGCGCCGACTTCACCTGCGCGATCGACGGGGGCTGCCCCGCCGTGCCGAGATTGACGACGTTCGGCGACCAGTAGCCGCCGGTCCGCCAGGCCGTCGCGAAATTGTACAGTTCGACCGTCGGGCGCTTCAGCGCGGCCGCGATGTGAACCAGACCTGTATCAACCCCGACCGTCGCGGCCGCGCCGTCGATCAGCCCGACCACGGCCGGCAGCGACAGCTTCGGCGGCACGATCGCCGCCGCGCCGAATTCCTTCGCGAGCCGCTCGCTGGTCGCGCGTTCCGCGTCGTTGCCCCACGGCAGCACGAGCGACGCGCCGCGCCGCACCAGCGCCTGGCCGAGCTCGATCCACGCGGCGTCCGGCCACTGCTTGTCGGCGCGCGACGTCGCGTGGACGAACACGACGTACGGCACCGGCAAGTTCAGGCCGAGCGCGGCCACCGCGAGCGCTGCCGCCCGCGTGTCGAGGCCGAACGCGACGGGGTCGGCCGGGGTCGGCGCCGGGTCGTCCAGCGCGGCCGCGACCAACTGGCGCGAGCGCTCGACGACGTGCGTGCGCGGCGCGATCGGCACGCGCTTGCGGTAGAAGAAGCGCACCGGCCACTCGTAGCCGGCGCCGTCGGTGCGGTTGCCGAGCCCGACGAGCGGGCCGCGGGCCCAGCTCGCGACCCACGCGGTCTTGATGAGGCCCTGGCAGTCGATCACGAGGTCGTACTGCTCGGCCGCGAGGCGCCGGCGGAACGCGCGGATCTCGCGCCACGTGGCCCCCGAGAACGGCTTCTTGCGCCAGCGGCGCAGCGAGAACGGCAGCACGTTGCGCACGCCGTCGACGAGCCGTACGAGGTCGACGAAGCTTTCCTCGACGAGCCAGTCGATCTGCGCATCGGGGTGGCGGCGCCGGATATCGGCGATCACCGGCATGTTGTGCACGACGTCGCCCAGCGACGACACACGCACGATCAGGATCTTTTGCACGCTGAAAAAACGCCGGCTGGCAGCCGGCGACAGACATAAAGGGGGGATTTTATCCCGCCCGGAGGGCCGGACAGACAAAAAGCGGTCACGCGCCCGGGGCGCGCGCCGCTTTTCAAGACAAACCCGGCCGATGAGCCGGGCGTCGTACGGGCGGCCCGCCGGCCGCCGGCGCTCAGAACGGCAGCTTGACGTCCGGCTTCGCGGCCGTCAGCACGCGGCGGAAGTCTTCCTGGATGCGCTTGAGCCCTTCCTGCGTCTCGGCTTCGAAGCGCATCACGACGACCGGCGTCGTGTTCGACGAACGCGCGAGGCCGAAACCGTCCGGGTACTCGACACGCAGGCCGTCGATCGTCACGACTTCGTCGGCGCCGTCGAACTTCGCTTCCTTCTGCAACTGCTCGATCAGGCGGAAATTCTCGCCTTCGTCGAGCCAGAGCTGCAGTTCCGGCGTGCTCATCGCGTCCGGCAGGCTGTTGAGCAGCGCGCTCGGATCGGCCGTCTTCGCGAGAATTTCCAGCAGGCGCGCGCCCGTGTACAGGCCGTCGTCGAAGCCGTACCAGCGATCCTTGAAGAACACGTGGCCGCTCATTTCGCCGGCCAGCGGTGCACCCGTCTCGCGCAGCTTCGCCTTCACGAGCGAATGGCCGGTCTTCCACATCAGCGGCTCGCCGCCCTTCGACTTCACCCACTGCGCGAGGTGGCGCGTGCACTTCACGTCGTAGATGATCTGGGCGCCGGGGTTGCGCGCCAGCACTTCTTCCGCGAACAGCATCAGCTGGCGGTCCGGATAGATGATCTGGCCGTCCTTCGTGACGACGCCGAGACGGTCGCCGTCGCCGTCGAACGCGAAGCCGAGCTCCGCATCGGTGTCCTTCAGCGCCTGGATCACGTCCTGCAGGTTTTCCGGGTGGGCAGGATCGGGGTGGTGGTTCGGGAATGTGCCGTCGATGTCGGTGAAGCGCTCGACGAGTTCGCAGCCGAGCGCCTTGAACAGGCGCGTCGCAAGCGGGCCCGCGACGCCGTTGCCGGCGTCGACGACGAGCTTCAGCGGCCGCGCGAGCTTCACGTCGCCGACGATGCGCGCGATGTACTGATCCGCGACGTCGATTGCTTCATACGTGCCGCTGCCCGTCTCGAACCGCTCGTCGACGATGCGGCGGTACAGCGCCTGGATCTGCTCGCCGTAGATTGCGGCGCCGCGCAGCACCATCTTGAAGCCGTTGTAGTCGGGCGGGTTGTGGCTGCCCGTGACGACGATGCACGAATCGACGCGGCGCTCGCCGCCCTTCAGCGCGAGCGGCACGTTCGCCGCGAAATAACCGACCGGCGTCGGCACCATGCCGACGTCGACGACGTCGACCCCGGCCGCACGCAGGCCGTCGGTCAGCGCGCCGACCAGTTCCGGCCCGGACAGGCGGCCGTCGCGCGCGACGACGACCGCATCGCCGCCCTGCGCACGCACTTCGCTGCCGAATGCCCGGCCGATCCCGCGCGCCGTGTCGACGTCGAGGGTCTTGCCGACCACGCCACGAATGTCATATGCCTTGAAGATGGATTGGGAGATCATCGATTCTCTTCTCTCGGTTGCGTGCATGAAAAATTGTCTGGCTTGCGTGGCCGCCGCTCGCGGGTGCCGCGCATGATACATGCCTGCCGGCGGAACACGGGGCGCAACGGCTGGAGCGGCCGCGATCCCACTTATAATCGCGGGTTTCGATGACGCGCATGTCGCCCATTTTAATGCCTAGCCGCCCCGCCGCCGCCCACCTGCCGCCTCCGGCCGCCCCTCGCGCGCGCCGCCGCTGCCGCGCATGCTGAAGCGCTTCGGCAACCCGGACGTCGCGAAGGCCGTCGCGAACCTCGTCTGGCTGGGGCTCGAACGGCTCACCCAGATCGGCGTCGCGATCGCGATCAGCGGCCTGCTGGCCCGTTATTTCGGGCCAGATGTGTTCGGCAAATGGCAGTATGCGAATACGCTTCTCCTGGTACTGGCGCCGCTCACCTGGGTGTGCGGCGCGGAAATCCTCGTCCCGACCATCGTCCAGCGCCCGCCCGCGCAGCTCGGCGCGGTGCTCGGCAGCGCGTTCGTGCTGCGCATCGCCGTGTCGGCCGCCGCGCTCGCCGCGACCTGGATCGCGATCGCCGCGGGCGCCTTCGACCCGCTGGTCGGCGCGATGCTCGCGGGCCTCGCGGTCACGATGGTGTTCCGCGAGCCGTTCGTCGGCGTGATCAACGCGTGGCTGCAGAGCATGACCTACAGCAAGCCGCAGCTCGTCACCAGCATGGTCACCGCGCTCGCCAAGGCGCTGCTCGTCTGGCTGCTGGTCCGCGCGGCCGCCGGCCCCGCCCGCTTCGCGTGGCTGTGGGCGCTGGAAGCCGCCGCGATCGGCTTCGCGCTGCTGCTGTACTACCGCCATCGTAACGGCGGTGCGCTCGGCTGGACGTTCGACAAGCCGCTGTTCCGGCACTTTGCAACGGCCGGCACCGTGTTCTGGCTCGGCCTCATCTGCATGTACCTGTTCCTGAAGCTCGACCGCCTGATGCTCGAGCGCCACGTGTCGTTCGCCGATCTCGGCCGCTATTCGGCCGCGCAGCAGCTCAACGAGAACTGGATCACGCTCGCACTGATGCTCGCGCAGACGATCGCGCCCGCCTTCGTCTACCGCGTGCAGGACGTCGCGCGGCTGCGCCGCAACATCGTCCGGCTGATCGCGATGACGGCCGGCCTGATGACAGCCGGCGCGCTCGTGCTCGACGCCGCCGCCCCGCTGGTCGTCGGCAAGGTGTTCGGCCGCGGCTACGAGGCGTCGGTCGACATCTTCCGCTGGGCCGTCTGGCTGTCCGTGCCGGCCGGCATCGAGGCGATAGGCAATCTTATCGTTCTCAAATATCAAGCAAAATTCGTGTTGCTGTCGAAATGGCTGCTCGCGCTGGCCATCGCCGCGCTCGTCAACCTGTTCGCGATCCCGCGGCTCGGCCTGTACGGCGCGCTCGTCGGGCTGGCGGCCGGCTACCTGGCCGCGGCCGCCGTCAACTTTTATTACATCCGTTTCAAGCTGCGAACATGACGTCCCCTGCTTGCCCGACCCCGCTCGACGACGTGGCCGTGCTGATGCCGGCCTACAACGGGCACGACGACGTCGTCCGGACCCTCGCGTCGTTTCGCGAGGACGCGCCCGTGCACGTGCTGATCGTCGACGACGGCAGCACGCCGCCGATCGTCGCGCCCGATCTGCCGGGCCTGTCGATCGACGTGCTGCGCATGCCCCGGAACGGCGGCATCGAACGCGCGCTGGCGGCCGGCATCGACGCGCTCGCGGCGCGCGGCTTCCGCTACGCGGCCCGTATCGACGCCGGCGATCTCGCCGCGCCGCAGCGCCTCGCGAAGGAGCGCGCCTATCTCGGCGCCCATCCGCGCGTAGCCTGCGTCGGCATGTGGACGCAGGTCGTGTCGCGCGCCGGCGAGCCGCGCTTCATGCTCACGCCGGCCGCCGATCCGCGCACGCTGCGCCGCACGCGCTTCCTGCGCTCGCCGCTCGTGCATCCGTCTGTGATGTTGCGCATCGACGCCGTGCGCGAAGTGGGCAACTATCGGGCAAAGTACCGCGCGGCCGAGGATCTCGATCTTTTTTTACGGTTAATGCAACGCTACGATTGCGCGAACCTGCCGGAACTCGGCCTGTATTACGAGCTTAACGAGGGCGGGATCAGCGCGACCAAACGCCGGCGCCAGCTGGTGTCGACGCTCACGCTGCTGCTGCGCCACTTCAACGTGCTGAACCCGTACGACTGGGCCGGCCTCGCCAAGAACCTGCTGCATTTCGTGACGCCGTACCGTACGCTGCAGCGCATCAAGCAGACGCTGTTCGCCGCGCGGCCGTCCGCCTGACGTGCATCCGGCCCGTTCGGCAATTTCGACGCTTTATTTTTTCTTTTTTTCATGTCCGCCACCTCCCCGCTGCGCATCGCGCTCGTCTGCAACACGGCCTGGGCGATCCATACGTATCGCCACGGGCTGATCCGTGCGCTCGTCGCGCGCGGCGCCGAGGTCGTCGTGATCGCACCGCACGACCGCACCGTGCCGTTGCTCGAGCAGATGGGCTGCCGCTACGTGGCGCTCGCGGTCGCGTCGAAAGGCACGAGCCCGCGCGAGGATCTCGGCACGCTCGCCGCGCTGGTGCGCCACTATCGCGCGCTGCGGCCCGACCTCGTGTTCCATTACACGATCAAGCCGAACATCTACGGCTCGGTGGCCGCGTGGCTCGCGCGCGTGCCGTCGATCGCGGTGACGACGGGCCTCGGCTACGTGTTCATCCAGAAGAGCCGCGCGGCGAGCGTCGCCAAGCGCCTGTACCGGTTCGCGTTCCGCTTCCCGCGTGAAGTGTGGTTCCTGAACCGCGACGATCTCGCGACCTTCACCGACGAGCGCTTGCTCGCGCACCCCGATCGCGCACGGCTGCTGCACGGCGAAGGCGTCGATCTCGAACAGTTCGCGCCCGTGCCGCTGCCCGCCGGCGACGCGCCCGTGTTCATCCTGATCGGCCGGCTGCTGTGGGACAAGGGCGTGCGCGAATACGTGGAGGCCGCGCGTCTCGTGCGCGAGCGCTTCCCGAACGCGCGCTTCCAGTTGCTCGGGCCGCTCGGCGTCGACAATCCGAGCGCGATCGGCCGCGCGGATGTCGACGCGTGGGTCGACGAAGGCATCGTCGAATATCTCGGCGAAGCGCACGACGTCCGACCGCACATCGCGGCGGCCGACTGCGTCGTGCTGCCGTCGTACCGCGAAGGCGTGCCGCGCACGCTGATGGAAGCATCGGCGATGGGCCGCCCGATCGTCGCGACCGACGTGCCGGGCTGCCGCGACGTCGTCGCCGACGGCGAAACGGGCTACCTGTGCCGCGTGCGCGACAGCGCGAGCCTTGCCGAACAATTGAATCGCATGATCGCGCTCGGGCCGCAAGGCCGGGCGGCGATGGGCGCACGCGGCCGGCACAAGGTCGCGGCGGAATTCGACGAACAGCAGGTCGTCGAACGCTACAGGGAGACCATCCATTCGTTGACAGGATTCACACTCTGAAGGAGCGCATCAGCAATGACCGCTAAAGGCACCATCCTCGTTACCGGCGGCGCGGGCTATATCGGCTCGCACACGGCCGTCGAGCTGCTCGACAACGGCTACGACGTCGTGATCGTCGACAACCTCGTCAACAGCAAGGCCGAATCGGTGGGCCGGATCGAGCGGATCACGGGCAAGACGCCCGCGTTCCACCAGGTCGACGTGTGCGACGAAGCCGCGCTCGCGAAAGTGTTCGACGCGCATCCGATCACCGGCACGATTCATTTCGCGGCGCTCAAGGCCGTCGGCGAATCGGTCGCGAAGCCGCTCGAGTACTACCAGAACAACATCGGCGGGCTGCTCGCCGTGCTCAAGGTCATGCGCGAGCGCAACGTCAGGCAGTTCGTGTTCAGCTCGTCCGCGACCGTGTACGGCGTGCCCGAGCGCTCGCCGATCGACGAATCGTTCCCGCTGTCCGCGACGAACCCGTACGGCCAGTCGAAGCTGATCGCCGAACAGATTCTGCGCGATCTCGAAGTCTCGGACCCGTCGTGGCGAATCGCGACGCTGCGCTACTTCAACCCGGTTGGCGCGCACGCGAGCGGGCTGATCGGCGAGGACCCGGCCGGCATCCCGAACAACCTGATGCCGTACGTCGCGCAAGTCGCGGTCGGCAAGCTGGAAAAGCTGCGCGTGTTCGGCTCGGACTACCCGACGCCGGACGGCACCGGCGTGCGCGACTACATCCACGTCGTCGATCTCGCGAAGGGGCACATCGCCGCACTCGACGCGCTCGCGAAGCGCGACGCGAGCTTCGTCGTGAATCTCGGCACCGGGCAAGGCTACAGCGTGCTCGAAGTGGTGCGCGCGTTCGAGAAGGCGTCGGGTCGCCCGGTGCCGTACGAACTCGTCGCGCGCCGCCCGGGCGACATCGCCGAGTGCTATGCGAACCCGCAGGCCGCGGCCGACATCATCGGCTGGCGCGCGACGCTCGGCATCGAGGAAATGTGTGCCGACCACTGGCGATGGCAGGAGGGGAACCCGCGCGGTTTTGTATAATCCGCTGTCCATTTTCCGAGCGGTCCCATGCTCAGCTTCGCGTCCGGCTTCATCGTCTCCCTGCTCGTCACGCTGTTCATCGTGCGCTACGCGCACCTTCACGAGAAATTCTCGATCGACAGCGACTTGGCCGGCGTGCAGAAATTCCACGTGCGGCCGGTGCCGCGGGTGGGCGGCATCGGGATCCTCGCCGGCGTCGTCGTTGCCGCGCTGGTGCTGTTCCGGCGCTATCCGACGATCTCCGGCAGCATTCTCGGGATCGTTGCGTGCGGGATGCCGGCTTTCCTGTCCGGTCTCGTCGAGGATCTGACCAAGCGCGTATCGCCGCGCGCGCGGCTGCTCTGCACGATGGGCGCGGCCGCGCTCGCATTCTGGCTGATGCACATCGCGGTCACGCGCATCAGCGTGCCGCCGCTCGACTTCCTGCTCGGCTACGTCGCCATTTCGGCGTTCGTCACCGTGCTCGCGGTCGCCGCGCTCGCGAATGCGATCAACATCATCGACGGCTTCAACGGGCTCGCGTCGATGGTCAGCTTCATGATGTTCGCGTCACTCGCGTATGTCGCGTTCCACGTCAACGACCCGGTCGTGATGTCCGCGTCGATCATCATGATGGGCGCCGTGCTCGGCTTCTTCCTGTGGAATTTCCCGGCCGGGCTGATCTTCCTCGGCGACGGCGGCGCGTATTTCATCGGCTTCATGCTCGCGGAACTCGCGATCATGCTCGTGATGCGCAACCGCGAAGTGTCCGCGTGGTACCCGGTGCTGCTGTTCATGTATCCGATCTTCGAGACCTGCTTCTCGATCTACCGGAAGAAGTTCATTCGCGGGATGTCGCCAGGGATTCCGGACGGCGTGCACCTGCACATGCTCGTGTACAAGCGGTTGATGCGCTGGGCCGTCGGTACGAAGCATGCGCACGACCTGACGCGGCGGAATTCGCTGACTTCACCTTATCTGTGGTTGCTGTGCCTCGTCGCGGTGATACCGGCGACGCTGTTCTGGAGGCATACGGTGCACCTGTTCGCGTTCGTCGTGCTGTTCGCGGTGACTTATGTGTGGCTTTATCTCAGCATCGTGCGATTCAAGGCGCCGAGGTGGATGGTGGTGAGGAAGGCGCGAGGACGGCATTGACGCGGCGTGGGACGAGTCGTACGTCACACAGGGGCATCCTCGACGAATCCATTCAGAGTCCGGTAAGTGGCTATGCTCGTGCAACACTTCGAATAATGCTTCCCGATGCTTCGACCTAGGCACACTCTCAGTTCCCAAGATATCTGTCCACGCTAGGTAATTCCCAATGCGCAGCAATCCTCCCGCCGGTCGGCGACCATCAGTGCGACGAGCCCACCGACAATTTGTCGACTGGCATCCGATCTCCGACAAAGGCAGAGAATGACGGTAATAACAGCATATTGGAAAAATAGCTCAGGTGGTCTCCATCAAAGAGCAACGGCTTCCCGTCGCGAAAGGCATGGCACTCACTGTCCGGACACAACACGGGCATCGGATCCCAAACTGATATCCCCGGAACGGATTGAGCCATGCTGGCATATGACGCGAGAATAGGAGCACGAAGTTCCTCGAGCAACGATTTCGAAACCGACATACCTTTCTCGCAAATCGGGTTGTTGCGATTGAACGGGTCCGAACATCGATAGGGGATGCTTTCAAGCATCGGTGTCGGTGCCTCGAATATTACACGGGCGCCGCGCCCTACCAATCCACGAAGTACTGGAATCGCTGCCTCTACGGCTTGATCGCGCCCCTTCTGGGCGGTTTGACTAAACATGTTGCCCCTCGCCGCTTCCACACCGAATACCGCCCACTGATCAACCATGCGAGGAAGGCGCAACGAAGCGAGAAACACGACGTCGCCCGATTTGATCCGGGACATCACGTCGGCAATGGCTGCATCACCGAATTTCTTGCAAGTGTCGTCTCGACCAGGCACCCAAGCCTGCAAACTGATGAACGGGCAACCGCCTACGTTATACGCATACACTGTCGCCCCCGTGCGAACGACAAACTGCTTCATCAAGCCGGAGTACGCCATCGCGTGAGAATCCCCGAGCACGAACACCGTATGCGCAAACGTCGAAGGCGCCTCGCAGCCGCTTCTTTCGTGCATGAACACAAGTCCGCCGTCAAAACTGCGCGATGAAGAGGTCACGCCGCATCCGCTTGAGGTACGTACCACGCTCGGGCCTTCGGGATACCAAAGATCCATGTGGCGCGTCACAGTGCTGAGCGAAATGGCAGGCTGATTCGCCGCAATGGCCGCGGAAGCCACATAGCCGAAGGCCACGAGCCCGAGGCCCGCTGCAATCATGACAGCCTTTCGGGCCGCACGCGCCATGCGCCGCGGTGGCTGCTCCACGAATCGATACGACAACACGGAGAACGCAGCCGTAAGAGCGAGCGCAGCCATCTGCCAGCGATGCGATTCCAGACCGACGGTCCACCGGAAGAGCACGAATACCGGCCAATGCCACAAGTACAGGGAATAGGAAATCGTGCCGACAAATCTAGCAGGCTTCCATGTCAGCAACGCATAGGCAATGCCGCCACGGCGACCGTGCAAAACACCGATCAAGACGGCTGTGCCCACGACGGGCAAAACACACGCAGGAAATGGTGCCGCGTCGGGTCGAGCACGCACGAGACCAACGACGAGCATCAGTAGTCCCAAGTCTGCCAGGACGGAAAATACTCGACTCGGTGAACTCTCCGTATCGAACGAGTGTCCGCGTGCGTGCATGAACTGAAATAGCAAGACCCCTGCGCCGAGTTCCCAGAATCGGGACCACGTCATGTAAAACGCTTTCGTTTCGTCGACTTTGCCTAACCAAATCGAACAGGCGACTGACGCGACAAGGGCGATTGAAAACATGCTGATCGAAAGGGCCCGCTTGCCTCGAAGCCATGGAACGAACAACCAGGGAAATACCAGGTAAAACTGTTCCTCCACCGCAAGTGACCATGTATGGGTAAATGGATTGAATTCCGCGATTGGTGAAAAATAGTTACCCGTATTGGAAGACAGCACAAAGTTTGACAGGCCCAGGAACGCGAACAACCCCGTCTTCTGGTTCGACGATGATAGCCACGCTTCCGGTATGAACAAGGCCGAGGCGAGAAACGTTACTAGCAGCATACCTACGAGCGCGGGGGTGATCCGGACAAGGCGCCGCGCATAAAAGTACGCAAGGAAGCGATGCAGCTTGATCGGGCCAAGTTCACTCACCGACATCGCTACAACGAATCCCGAGATCACGAAGAAGACGTCTACGCCCGCAAATCCGCCAGGTAGCCATTTTGCATTCAGGTGATAAATGACGACGGAGAGGACGGCAATGGCGCGCAAACCATCGATGTAGTTCGCGTGAAAGGGCTTTTTTTCCATTTTGAGACGGGTATGCCAGTCGGCCGTAATACTACTTGAGGGGATCGGGGTTCTACCATGCATCCCGCAACAGCTCAACGTTCGCGGCAACCTCCGCTCGCCACCAACCGAGCTGACACACGCTGGAGCGTGTGCCATGCTCCAGGAGCGCTACCGACGGGAGTCATGGACGCAGCGACAGGTTGCCACCAAGGCGGACAACGGCGCCCACCCTGCCACGGTTCTCTACCGAGAGCGAACGTAATCGATGCCGGATACCCGATCGATCGTTCTCGATCGTTCGTCGGCACTTGACGAGCCTCGCATCGAGAGGCTGTGCAAGAGCGGCACTGCCGCCGACTGGTATTCCGGCACCCAGCGTCGCAAATCGCGCCGCACTTCCTCGTCGCTCAGCACGCGGTGCTGCATTAGCCATGGCAATAGCTCGTCGAGCAGATGATCCGGAACTTCCCGCGCACGTGCGATCCGCAGCTTCGGATGCGGCGTGCGCGTCGTTGTCTCGTCGTCCGCAAGCAGCTCTTCGTAAAGCTTTTCGCCTGGACGCAGGCCGGTGAATTCGATCCGGATCTGTTCCTCCGAGAAACCGTAAAGTCGAATCAGGTCGCGCGCGAGATCTACGATCTTGACCGGCTCGCCCATGTCTAGAATGAAGATCTCACCACCGCGCCCCATACTCGAAGCCTGCAGTACGAGCTGCGACGCCTCGGGAATCGTCATGAAGAATCTCGTGATTTCCGGGTGCGTGACCGTCACAGGGCCGCCCTTCGCAATCTGCTGCTGAAACTTGGGAATCACGCTGCCGGCGCTACCCAGCACGTTGCCAAAGCGCACGGTCTCAAATTGCGTGCGCTGACTTGTCTGCTGGAGCGCCTGACACGCCATTTCGGCCAGACGTTTGCTCGCGCCCATCACATTCGTCGGGTTGACTGCCTTGTCGGTGGAAATCAGCACGAAGTGCCGCACGTCGTGCCTGATGGCAGCACGCGCGACCCGATATGTACCAAGCACGTTGTTGCGCAACGCCTGCCATGCGTTGTGCTCTTCCATCAACGGCACGTGCTTGTAGGCGGCCGCATGGAACACGATGTGCGGCGCATGGCGCGACATCACCTGGTCGAGCAGCAGCGAATCCTTCGCATCGCCAATGATCGGCAGGACGGGCAAATCCCGAAATCGCTCGCGCAGTTCCTCGGTCAGCCGGTACATCGCGTATTCGGACAAATCGAACGCAACGAGCTGCGCAGGGGCGAAGCGCAGGATCTGCCGGCACAGCTCGGAGCCGATCGAGCCGCCCGCGCCCGTCACCATCACGACGCGGCCGCGCAGCAGTGCTTCGACGTGCGGCGTGTCGATCGTCACGGCCTCGCGGCCGAGCAGATCCTCGAGATCGATGTTCCGTACCTGCGACAGGAAGCCCTGCCCCGGCATCAACGCGGTCAACGAAGGTAGCACCATCGCCTTCACGCCGGCGCGCACGCACAGGGTCGCGACGCGACGCTGGGTTTCGACCGACGCCGACGGAATCGCGGAAATCGTGTATTCGACCTTCAGCGCTTCAGCCCAGTGCGCGAGATCGTTGATCGAACCGAGCACCTTGTAGCCGTAGATCTCTCGACCCTGCTTCGTGAGATCGTCGTCGAGCAGCCCGACGAGCCGCCACTCGCCCGAGCGAGACAACTCGCGCGCCAGACTGGCACCGGCCGTGCCGGCGCCGAGCACCAGCACCGGCTTGCCTTGGCCGACGAGGCCACCGTAAAGATAGAACTCCTTCGTGGTACGGTAAAGCGCACGTGCCCCCCCCATGATCAGGAACAGCAGAATCGGCGAGAGCAGCAGTACCGAGCGGGGAATGATCGGGTGCGGCTGGAACATAACAGCCCCGACCATCACGACGAGGCTGCCACCGATGACAGCCTTCGAGATGCGCATCAGGTCGGGCAAGCTCGCGAACACCCAGAGGCCACGGTACAGGCCGAACATATGGAACATCAGTGCGTAGACGGGCAGGACCCAGCCGAGCGCCCTGAATGCCCCATGCAGGAATCCGGCCGGAACATCTCCGTTGAAACGGACTAGATAGGCGACCAGCCACGAGGCCACGACGGCCAGCAGGTCGAACAGGAATGCACTGAACGACAGCCATGACGCTTTACGGCGAGACATCGGCGTCACACCTCGATTTATTTTAAAACGGTTGTTTGAAATCTACGCCAGCGCACATCGATGATGTACCCTAGCACCGCCAGCATGCCATACCACGCCAGCACGACAGCCCATTGCAGATGCGCCGGCAGGCGCAGCGCCCAAGTAGCGGCGATTATGCCTGCTCCCATGATCGCGTACCAGCAGCATGCCGTACGTGCATGTCCGACCCCGGAGCGCACCATTCGCTGATAATAATGCTCACGATGCGCTTGCCAGAACTGTTCGCCGCGCAACAAACGTTTCAGCAATGTAACCGATGCATCTGCAATGAACGGCGCGAACAGCTGAGCGGGCAACCAGATTGGCCAGACACCGCTTCGCCATCCATAGAACCCGAACGCACCCGCAAGAAAGCCCAGCGCAATCGACCCCGCATCGCCGAGAAAAATACGGGCCGGATGGAAATTGAGCACGAGAAAACCGGCGGCGGCGCCAGCGACCACTGCCGCGCACAACGCGAGATCGGCTGACGGACGCAGGCCGGTCAGTGCGACGAGGGCGTAGCCGCCAAATCCGAACACCGCCATCCCGCCGGCGAGCCCGTCCGCGCCATCCATGAAATTGTAGAGATTGACCAGCCAGACCATTAGGAAGCCGATCCCGACGAGCATCCACCACGGCAGCCCGGCCGGATAAGCCACCAAAAACGCGGCGACTGCAGCGACGTGACCGGTGAATCGCACGCGGGCCGGCAGCCCGCGCCGATCGTCGATCTGCGACAGCAGCGCGAGCGCAGCCGCTGCGAGCGCGACGACCCGCAGCGACGGCGAGGCAACCCACACCAGTACGCAGGCGACCGGCACGATACCCCAGCCGCCCACCCGTGGCGTCGGGCGCGTATGGAGCGAACGATCGTTGGGAACGTCGGTCGCGAGCGACCATGCCAGCCCCGAGCGCAGCAGGAGCCACAGAATGCCCGCACTCAGGCAGGCCGAGGCGGCCGCACCAACAATTACGTGCGTCGTTGTATGGGAAAGAAAGGGGGCGATTTGCATAGACTCAGTGTGTGGTGCGATACCACCGGGCCGTCTCGCGCAATCCGTCCTTGAGCGTGAATGGCGGCTGCCAGCCGAGCACCTCCCGGATGTGCCGCGTGTCGAGCCTCAACTCGCCCGCAAGCCGATCAATTTGCGCGGAACGCCCGGTCAACCGCCCGGCGGCGTGCAGCCACGCCGGGGGGATCGGAATCAGACACGGGCGGACATCAAGCGCGGCCGCCATCAATCGGACGAGTTCCGCGACCCCAGGGTCGTGATCGTCGGCCACATGAAAGGTTTCGCCCGCGGCTGCGGCGTCGACGGCACACCGTACGAGCGCGTCGGCCAGATTGTCGACGAAGACAAGACTGCGACGTGCGTCAACGGCGCCAAGCGGTAACGGCACCCCTTTAGCCACGGCGCCCATCAAGCGCAGGAAGTTCGCGCGCACGCCCGGCCCGTAGACCAGCGGCGGCCGGACGATCACGATTTCCATGCCGCTGCGGACGCCGAACTCTCGCAGCGCCTGCTCCGCCTCCAGCTTCGAGCGCCCGTACGGATCGTCTGGGTGCGGTTCGTCGCACTCGTCGAGCGGCGCCCGCCCGCCGCTGCTCTCGCCGACCGCCTTGATGCTGCTCGCGTAGACGAAACGCCGTGCGCCCGCGCGCCGGGCGGCTTGCGCGACACGCAATGCGCCGTCGACATTCGTCCGGCGATAGGCTGCCAGCGGGTTCGCGTCGTCGTCGTCCATCACGTGCACGCGCGCGGCCAGGTGAATCACAGCATCGCAGCGCAGCCAGTCCGGCCACGCGGCCTCGATACCCGAGAAATCGGCCGCGTCGAATACCCATTCCCGCGCAATCGGCTGTACCTGCGCGCGCCTGACGATACCGGCCGCGTCATGACCGTATCCGGCAAGCCGCCTCAGCACGGCCTGGCCGACGAATCCATTCGCTCCCGTCACTGCAATCATGCGTCGTCCGCCATCGCTCGAATGGGAGCCGTTACCGCCGGCTGCCCGAAATCACTTCAGACAGCACATCGGCGCTCGCGCTTACGTGGTGGTTACGCATCACGTCATCGAATGCCGCCGTCCGGATACCGGTACGCAACGCAGGATCGCCGGCGAGCCGTTCGAATGCGTCGACCCACCCATCGAAGTCGTTGCTGACGAGCAGGCCGGTCACGCCGTCCGACACGCTATCGACGTAGATCGGTGCGCGCGAGTAGATCCCCGGCACCTGCGCCGCACCGTAATTCAGATACTTGAACGGGTTCTTGCATGCATTGAACTCGGCCGCCTCCGCATCCTCGCTGCTACCGAGCGGTGTAATCGCGAACTGGTAGCGGCCGGAGACGAGCGCATGCATGTAGTCCGCGTACGGCATCCGGTTCGTGAAATGCAGGAACGGCAGCGAGAACATCTCCGGGAACGGATCGCCGTAGAAGTCGAGCACGTACTCGGGATGACGCAGAAAGAACACCTGCAGCGCCGTCAGCAGCATGTCCTTCGCTGCCTGCAGTTTCAGGAAATCCGCATTGGTGAACACGATGCGCGGTGGCGACGCTTCCTCGCCGGCAGCGCAGGCAGGTGTCACATATTTCTCGACCCACATGCCGTTCGGCACGAGTATCGCGTGCGGCACGATCGGCTGGATCTTGCGCAGGAGCGTGGTATTCGCGACCGTCACCGCATCGGACAGGCCGATCAGCTCATGGATCAGGCCGAGCTTCGTGTTGTTGCCCTGGCCGCCGCTATAGCGCGGAAACGAGAAGATCCAGTCGTCGACGTCATAGACGACGCGCACACCACGTTCGCGTGCACGCTTGACCAGTTCGACGGCCTGCCGCGAACTGTGCTTGCTCAGGATCAGCACGTCGCACCAGTCGACACCGGCCGGCGCACATTCGTCGTTTTCCGAAATCGCGGTGAATGACAGTTCACCGCGCGCCTCCATGAATTCGAGCACTTCGGTGATGCGCGCCGCGACCGACAGCGACGGAACCCCGAACGCGACATGCGACTCACGCTGCAAAGCCAGGATTTTCATCATGATGCGCGCTGCCCGCCCGCGCCATGCATGGCAACCGGCAAATTCGATGCGGGGCCGAGCGAAAAGCCGAGCAACCGGCCCGTCGGCTCGCCGTCGTGCAGCCGCACATCGACGACGGAAAGGCTCGCATGACCGGGCAGGAATGCCGGAAAGCGCGCCATACCGATCCCCGTCACCTGCTGCAGCATGCACGAGATCGGCCCGGAGTGTGCGACGACCATCACGCGCTCACAGCGCTGCTCGAGTTGCGTACGCAACCAGCCCAGCACACGCTCGTTCAACTCCAGATGCGATTCGCCGCCCGGATAGCGATTAGCGGGATCATCGTGAAAATGCGGTTCGGCAGCGAGAAAACGCGCAAGCGTCCAGTCCGCCACCTCGCCGGCGTCGGTTTCGCCCAGAAGCGCATCGACCTCCCATCGCGCCTGCGGAAGCAGCAACTCGGCCGTCTGGCGCGCGCGCGCCCATTGACTGACGACATGGCGGTCAGCCGCGATACCGGTCTCGGCCAGCCAGGCCGCCATGCGTGCGCCTTGTGCAAGCCCCTCGTCACTCAGCACGTCCACCGGCGTCCCGGTCACGAGACCGGCTTCGTTCGCGCGCGAACGACCATGCCTGATCAGATAGAGCATCATTTCACGATGCCTCGCAGGATATCGATCAGCGGATCGATTGCGTCCGGCAGGCAGAATCGCGTGAGTCCGTCGACCAGCGACGGATTCTCGGGCGGCATCGCGAGTACCGCGTCGACGCCCCGCGCAATATCGACCTCGTCGCCCGGATTCGCGTAGATCGCCGCATCGTCGAAATGCTCGCGCGACCAGTCGGAGTCGCTCAGCAACAGCCGGCAACCGGCCAAGCCCGCCTCGATCGCCGACAGGCCCGGCGGCTCATGCGACAGTTCGACATAGAACAACGACTCCTGCAGCGCGGCACGCACGATTTCCGATTTCTGCGGCAGTCCCTTGATGAACAGCACGTTGTCGCCGCCGGCCGCCCGGCATGCCTGGTAGTATGCTTCGTCTCGGCTGCGGCCGACGAGCACGAGCGGAATGCCCTTCTCGCGCAGCACGCGCACGGCAGCCAGCTGGTTCTTGTTCGGCTCGATCACGCCGAACCAGATCGCGTAGCGATCAACGCCATAGAGACTCTTGAACAGCCCCTGGGGCGCGGGGCGCCGATACGCCGCATCGGCGCCCACGGTAATCCGGCGCGCCTTGTCGGCGGGCAACCCGAACCGTTGCGCGAAGTGCTGCTGCTCGGCGGCCGACTTGAAGATAACCGCGTCGGCCAGGCTGACGTGACGGTTGACGAGCGCCGCCGGCGTCTCGGCGGCATCACGCACCCACAGGTTCGGCCACAGCGCGACCGGCTTGCCGCGAGCCTTGACCGCTTCAAGTAATTCGAGACCGCCGCCATGCACCGAGAAATGCAACACAACGTCGTAGTCGTCGATCGAGCGCGCATAGGGCCCGTAGATATCGACGATCATGCCGCGCTGCTTCAGGCTATCCGCAACGGAGAAGATCTCGTACTCGCCACCGCCACGCACGAGGAATGCCTGATGGTAGGTCGTAATCAGTACGCGAGGATCCAACACTTTGATATCCAACGAAAATAGCCGGCAATATTAGCGTGCCGAACCCAGAATGGCACGAAAAACGTCGTCGCTGGTCTCATCCAGCAGCGCGGCGGCGCGGCGCTTGCCTGATGCCGCCGCGTGCGTCGCCCGCGCCGGGTCGGACGCCACCGCAACGATCGCATCGACCGCCGCCGACGCCGAATCGAAGATAAAGGCAGCGCCCGCGCCCACCTCGCTCGCCGCCGTCCCGTCGCGCACGAACGACAGAAGGCCGAGATGCATCGCTTCCAGGACGGGCACGCAAAAACCCTCATGCCGGCTCACGGACAGCAATGCGTCGGCGCGATCGAAGCGATCGAACAGGTTCTGGTCGTCGACCATTCCCGCGAACTCCACGAACGGTGCCACACCAAGCGCCTGTGCGCGCTCGACCAGGAAACCCGCGTATTGGCCATTGGGCGCCGTACCGATCACCTGAAGTCGCACATCGACACCCCGTTCGCGCACGCTGGCGACGATATCGATCGCATCCTCGATACGCTTGTGCGGCACGACACGACCGACCACGAGCAGCACGAACGGCGCACCCGAAGCACGCTCGGCACGCGGAGGCGAGACGTGTCGGAACACCGCCATATCGGCCGCTACTGGCGGCAGGATCCGCACGTCTTCGGACGCGACATGCGGCGCGAGCGAACCGGCGGTGAACCGCGAATTCGCGAGCAGCGAGCCGAATCGGGCGAGCATCGGGAACTGCTCGATTGACTTTGCGCAAAGATCGGCCGTCATCGGCTCGAATTCGCGTAGCAGATCGGGCGACGTCACGCCGTGGAAATAGCAGAGCTTCTTCCCCGGCAACGCCAGCACGCGCTCGAGCAGCGGATCGTGGATCGAGTAACTGACCCACAGCGTGTCGTCGTCGGTGATCGTGTCGAACAGAGCTTCCATCGGCTCGACATCACCCGCGTAGTGCTGCGCGTGCAGGCTGACGTCGTAGCCGAGCCGGCGCGCGACGCGCGCGACGCCGAAACAGTGGTTGCCTACTGCATCGCCGGGGAAAATGTCGGGGGCCGCGATGAAAAGACGCATGACGATTCCTTACTCCAGCAGGCCGAGCGTCCGCAGACGCCCGACGTAGTTGCGCCCGACGACCGCCGGCGCATAGTGTTCGATGATATGGGCCTTGCCATTGGCGGCACGACGATCGCGTTCCACCGGATCTTCGACGCAGCGCAACATGCACTGCGCGGCAGCCTCGACGTCGGCATCCCACCAGAACTGCCCGTCGCCGAAACTGTACTCCCCGGCAAGCACGGGCACCGCCTCACCGCCCACCGGAAACGCAGTCGCCTCGGTCGTGAAGTCGCGGTTGCCCGAAAAATCCGAAGCAATGACCGGCTTGCCGAGCAGCATCGCTTCCGCGATGTTGCGCCCGAAGCCTTCGGCGCGGTGCAGCGACACGAAGCAATCGCACACCGACTGCAGGCCGATCACGCGCTCCCGTTCGAACGCCTCCGAAATGATCGTTACACGCGGATCGTTGCGCACGAGTTCGAGCACCTCATCCCATTGCGGCGACGACTTCCCCATGTTCATGGTCTTGAGCACGAGATGCACGCCCGGCACATTACTCGGAAATGCCCGCAGGAACGCATGCACAACAGCCAGCGGATTCTTGCGATAGACGCTCGAGTTGCCGTCGAGGATATGCAGGAACGTGAACGCGTGTTGCGGCACGCCGAAGTCATTGCGTGCATAAGCACGCGCGAGCGGCGGCAGCGACACGGCCATCGGCATCACGTGGACCGGCTTGCCGGTTGCCCCGCGCATCGCGTCGGCCGTGAAATTCGTGCTGGACCATACCTCGTCCACGACATCGAGTGCCGCTTCCAGACCGGCCGGATAGCGCGGCAATTCCCATTGCCAGCAGCCGATGTTGTAGCGGCCGCCGAGTATCGCGTTGCCCGTCGCGCCGAGCAGCCGGATCGTCTCATAGTG
This sequence comes from Burkholderia sp. 9779_493, assembly GCF_015712215.1. Lineage (NCBI taxonomy): Bacteria > Pseudomonadati > Pseudomonadota > Betaproteobacteria > Burkholderiales > Burkholderiaceae > Burkholderia > Burkholderia sp. 9779_493. Next base: position 37,056 of record NZ_JACCQA010000004.1, on the reverse strand, counting down.
CGGCAGGAAAATCAGGTTCGTCCGGTACAGCGGCTTGTCGACCTCGAAGTATTCGAGTGTCCGGTCGCCCTGGCGGGCGCCGATCGCGAGCGGCAGGCGCGGTACGCATTGATCGCAATCGACTTCCGTGAGTGCAAGCGACGCCATCCGGACATCCTCGCCGATACCGAGTTCGCCGCGCCCGAAACCGACAATGTTGACGCCGCCATTACGCCACGCACCTTCCCACGGGACCGTCCGGCCGACCTGGATGACGGGCGCATCCTGCGCCGGCGGCGGCAGGCCGATCTCGAAGCGCCCGAAATCCATCAGCCACTGGTTGAGCCCCGCGCGCGCCTCCTCCGTCTCGAGGTCGAACGCAGCGCGCAGATCGTCGCGCGCCTCGTGCAGGGCCTGTGCAAGCGGATGAACAGCGCGCCACGTAGCCGGATCGGCGTTGTCGCCGATGCCGAGCATTTCGCGCGTCAACGCGAACGGCAACTGCAGGCGGCCGCCAATGACCGCGCGCGCCCACCACAGCGTTAGCGCGCGGCGCCCAGCCGGCCGCGCCACGTCGATCTCACCGTCGCGCGCGCACAGCTGACGCATGAACCGGGTGATCGGCATCGGCGCATCCTGTTCGATCGACGGGTCGATCTCGACATAGGCACTCGCCGGCACGAGCGGCGCGAGCCGCGAGTCGTGCATGCCGAACGCGATCCACCATTCGACAAATGCCGCGCGGCCTTCCGGCGTGCCGAGATCGGCAAGCTCGGAGAGATCGGCGCGCGCCGCATGCAGCGCGCGCAACCCCTGCGTGATCGGCAGGCAAGTGTCCTGAACGATGTCGGGTGCCGGAGCGACGCAGACATCGCGATTCATGAAGCTGCTCAGTTCCGGATCCTGCAGCGCCTCGGCAATCCACCAGCCGACGAGCGCGCGCCGGCCGGCCGCCGTGCCGAGATCCATCGATTGCGACAAGTCGTCGCGCGAATGATGGAAGGCATGCATGCCGCGCGTGATCGGCAGGCTCGTATCCTGCGTCACGGCCGGGTCTACCTCGTCGAAGACGTCGGCGGGAATCAGCTTCGCGATCGCGGGCTTCTTGCGCCCCTCGTTCATCCACCAGGCAATCAGTTGGTTGCGCCCAGCCGGCGTCGCCAGATCGAGACCGGCAAGATCGGAGCGCGCACGTGCAAACGCCAGCAGTCCGCACGTAATCGGCAGCGGCGTGTCCTGCTCGACTGCAGCGGACGGCTGCACGTAAGCCGATGCCGGCATGAAGTCGTTGAACGTGTGGTTGAGCCGGCCATCGTTCATCCACCATGAAATCAGCGCCTCACGGCCAGCCGGCGTCGACAGGTCGATGCGTGCCAGATCCTCGCGGGCGATATGCAGGGTCAGCAGGCCGCGCGTAATCGGCAGCGATGCATCCTGCACGACACCCGGTGCGGGTTCCGCATAAATTTTTGTCGGCATGAAGCCGCGATAGCGCGCATCGCGCCTCCCTTCGGCGACCCACCACGCGACCAGCGCACGACACCCTTCCCGGGTCGACAGGTCGATCTGGCCGCGCAGGTCGTCACGCGCATCGCAAAGCGCACACAGGCCGCGCGTCAGCGGAATCGGCAGGTCCTGCTCGACCGACTCGCTCGGTTCCAGATAGACGGATGACGCAATGAAGTCGCGGTAGACGGGGTTCGCCCGGCCGTCGTTGCACCACCAGCGGATCAGGTCGCGGCGTCCCGCGGCGTCGTTCAAATTGAACGCATCGTGCAGGTCGTCGCGCGCGAGGTAGACCGCATGCAGCCCGCGCGTCAGCGGCAACACGCCGTCCTGTGGCAGATCGTCGTCGGGCTCCGCGAGCCACGCACGCTGTTCGTCATCGATCGCGACGCCCTGGTTCAAGTGAATCGCAGCGCAGTGCAGCGGTCGCGCGGGATCCAGATACTGGCGCAGTACGGCATTGCCCAGCCACAGCGCGTCGATCACGCTGGTGCGGCCGAATGGCTGGTGCCCCGGCAGGTGGAACATCTGCTCGAACCCGTTGGTTTCTCGATGGTTCGTCAGATCGATACCGGGCTCGACGATCGGGTTGCCGAACAGGTACAGATTGCGCTCGACGACCTGCGTGCATTCGTCGGGTATCTTCGTCCCGTCGCGGCTGAGCCCGCGTGAATGCAGCCACGTGTAGTCGACGATTTGAGTTCCACTCTCGCGCAGCCGCATCGACAGGCTGTGTTCGTCGATGATCGACATCGCCTTCTCGCGAAACCGCTGCAGGTTCGCGTCGGACAGATCGAACACCGAATGCCATTGGCCATGCGGCAGCCCTTCGCCGGTCAACCAGTCGATCAGGTACTGGCGATAGTTCTCCGACAACGGCGCATCCTGCCGGAATGGCGCAGTGCGGGACGACGTGAAAAACAGGTCCGGCGGGAATTGCCCCGCGAACGTCCCCAGCGCGCGAATGCGCTCCGGCACCGCGATCAGGAACTTCGAGCAGCCCCAGGTCTGGAAGCTCCGCCCGACCAGGCGTGCCGGCGCCGGATACGCGTCGATATGCGCGAGGACGACATGGCGATTCTTCGCCGCGAACTCGAACATCCCGTAATTGATATACGGGTAGAAGCCGTTGTACGCGTTCTCGTACGCAGACGTCACGACATGGACGAGATCGTACCGGTCGATCTCCGACCCGAGATGCGCAAGTGCCGTATCCCAGCCGCTGAATTCGCGGCGCGTGTTGTCGCCGCCGATCAGCAAGGCCCGCGGCCCGAGCCTCGCATGCACGCCAGGCGGCAACGCGGTGTCGATCAGCAGCGCATCGTAGTCGAGGCCGCCGACGCGCTGGTACATCTGGCACAACCGCTTGAATGCGCCCTCATAATCCGTGTCGCCGTAGCGCACGAACAGGGTGAGTAACTTCATTCCTCCAACTCCACCTCGAAGATGACTTTGTTCTGGTCGGCGTTCACCCAGCCGGCCCGTTCGATGTCGAACTGGGCGATTCGGTAGAAGAATTCCAGCCGCCCGAGGCTGCGCTCGACACTCACCTCGTCGATACGATCGCCGACAAGCGCTAGGACTTCACGAGCGGCTTCGACCCAGCCGAAGATCGCCTGCGGCCGTTGCGCCTGCGTGCGCGTCGCGCTGCGCGTGGGGGCATCGTCGAGCACGGCGCGCATCGCACGCAACAGTTCGGTCCTGCGGCTATACGGCACGATGTCGTCGATTGGGCTCACGCGCTCGCGGATTTCGTCGATCAGCGCGCTGTCGCGCGCGATGACCTGCTTGCCGAACGACAATGCCTTCAGGACGGGCAGGCCGAACCCTTCGTAGTAGGACGGGAATACGAGACACGCGCACTCGCGGAACAAACGGTCGACATCCTCGTTCGACAGCCTGCCGGACGGCAGTTGCTCGACGTTCGGATACTGCTCGCCAGTCTCGCCAAGCACCTTGATACTGACCTCGGGGAACCCAGCGGCGAGCACGCGGACCGCCTCGGCAAGGCCCTTGTGGTAGTACTGGTTGCCGACCACGAGAACGTACGGCTGCGCTGCGGGCAGTGCCGCGCCGGTTTCCTCGGTGAAATATTCGGCAGGGTCGAGCGAGCAATACGAAACCGCGGTAGGCACGTTGCGCGCGGCCGGGAAGCGCTCCTGGAACGCACGGCGCGTGTAGTGGCTGTTATACACGAAGCCGTCTGAATGATCGGCCGCCGTGCGCCATACGCCGTCGATGTGCGGCATCCGGATGTAATGGCAGTCCCAGGCGATCGCATCCAGGATCACATACATGTTGACCAAGGATCGCCACGCCTGATCGCGCAGCTCGCTGAAGCTCCACGGCTGCGACAGCCGCACGCATGCGTCGAACAGGTCGTGCTCGCCGAGCTCGAATGCGAGCGTGCAGCCCGGGATGTCCCGCAACGCGTGAAAATCGGCCGACTCCGGAAGCACCCAAAAGCATGGCTCGATGCGATATTCGGCCGCCAGCCCGCAGATTGGCTGCATCAGGGATAGAATATGCTGCGCCGTCCCGTTGTAGCCCGGCGCCAGATTGCGGATATCGAAGAGCACGCGGCGTACGTCTTTCGGCCTGACGGCCTGCCACAGCAGCTTCTGCACCCGCTGTTCCGGAAACTCGGTCTGACGCTCGAGCGCACGGTAGAAGTCGGACGCACGATCGATGACGGGCGGCGCGGCGGGTTCAGGCACATCGCCCGACTCGCGTGCCAGAAACAACGCGCGATTGCTGACGACTGCACTGTAGCCACGGCGATTGGCGCGAATGAAAAGCAATGCGAGCGCATCGGACAGATCGAAGGTCTTGCCTTCGAGACGGCCGAAGTTGTACAGCACGCCGGCGCGCACGAGCACCGGCGCGGCCTGCACGAGGCCGCCGCCAAAGCGCTCGGGCAACGCCGCGACAAAGCGCTCGAACGCGTCCGGACGATCGAGCGCCGGTTCGCCGGGCCTGCGCGGCACCGCAGCGGATCCGCCCACGTTCGTGCGCGGCAACGCAAAACCGTACAACGGATCGGCGGCGATGCAGGCGCGCAACGCATCCAGCGCCGGCGCACCGAAGCCGTAGGCGGGCCCAACGAATAGCATGTCGGTGTTCGCTTCGATCAGCGGATGCAGCGTGCGGTTCAGCGCGGCGTAGAAAGCGGCTGCGTCGGCGACCGCAATCCCTTCGCAGTCCGCAGCGACTGCTGCATCCAGCGTAGCCTGATCGCCCGCATGCGCGAATACGACGACACGGCTTGCGTGGGCACGCCATGCGGCCAGTTGTGCCGTACCGGCATGATTGCCGGCATCCGGCGTGACGATAATCGCGATCGCGTTATCCATTCCGTTCCTCCAGGGTACCCACAGGCCGACGCGCTTCGATGGCCGCGCACAGGTCGCCATACACGCGTTCGGCGCGGAAATGTTCGTAAATGAACGCATGCGACGCCGACTGCATCGCCACGCGTCGTTCGCTCGAGCGCAGCACGTCGACGATCGCGTCGGAGAACGTGACCACATCGGTCGCGATTACGGCCGGCACCTCGCCGAGCTCGCGCAGCCCGTCCGCCGCCGAAGGCCACGCGACGTGTGCCTTGCCCCATGCGAGCGCCTCGATCGTCTTGATCTTCAGACCAGTTCCGACGCGGCAGGGATTCACGACCACTTCGGCCTGCGCATATTCCGCGTCCAGGCTTTCGACGAAACCGAGCAACGCCACCGTCGGATCGTCGCACGTGACCTCGCGGCACACCTTGCCGATCACGTGCAGCCGCGCGTCCGGACAAGCCTGCCGAACCAGCGGCCACGTGAAGTCGAGAAAATCCTGCGTGCCGCGCACGTTGAACTCATTGCCCGACGCGACGATCAGCACGCGTCCGGGCACGACCGAGGTCCCGTCGTCCTGTTGCGGCACGAGGTCGAAACTCGTCAGCAGCACTTTGCGCGACGGTACGAACGCGGCGATTTCGTCCAGTTCGACGCGCTGGATCGCGAGCACGACGTCGGCGCGCAGCAACAGCCGGCGCTCCTGGTCCTCCGTCAGGCTGAGGCCGTAGTTCTTGATGCCGTACTGTTCGACCGTCGCCTGCTTGCGGCAAAAAAGGTCATGCGCATCGATGATCTTCAGTGCGTCCGCGCATTCCGGCAATTCGAGGACGCGGCTCATGAACACGTATTGCGCAATCACGACGTCGGGCTGAAGGGCTGCAGCGATCGCAGCGACTTCGTCGACGAACCAGGCCGGGCAGAACCCGTCCTGGATCTGCGCCAGTGCCGGATCGTCGAACCCGGGGTCGACAGCGCGCGCCGTTGCGCCGGGCACGAAGCGATTGTCGAAAACGTACAGCTGATCGACGACGTCGCGCAAACCGACGATGCACTCGTTCGGCACTTCGGTGTCACCGAGCGGCTTCAATACGAGCGTGATGCCATACCCGCGCTGCCGGAACCACGACAGCATCTTGTAGATGCGGATCTCGTTGCCGGCCGCCGGAGGATACGGCAGCACATGCGTGACCATCATCACGTGCGGCGTCGACTGCACCCGTACGGGCGCGAACAAATCAGATTTCATAAATTCCCATGCCTTGCAGCACGCTTCGGTCCGTGCTTGACTCGCGAACCGTAGCGTCGGTCATATCAGTTGGCGATAGATGTCGCCCAGCGCCGCGGTCGTGCGCCCCCACGTGAACGCCGCCGGATCGAAGCCGGGTGCCACCGCGAGCTGTGCGTCACGGCCCGCATCGACGAGTGCGCGCAGTTTGGCACTCATCGTGTCGATCGCGTCCGGCGCGACGTAGTCGGCGCGCGCGCCAAAGTACTCGGCGCACGACCCCTCCGACGTGATCAGCAGCGGCGCACGTTGCGCGGAGGCTTCGAGCGCCGCGAGGCCCGGTGTCTCCAGCGTGCTCGGCAGGCAGAACGCATCGCAGCCCGCATAGCCGGACAACAGCAGGTCGTCGTGCGGCATCACGCCGGGATAGATGACCTGCGTGCCGCCCTCTTCCAGCACCGCATCGGCATACGCGGTATCGCGTTTCGCGCCCACCAGCACGAGCTTCACGTCGGGCAGCGCCTTCATCGCGCGCACGAGCGCGAGCTGATTCTTGCGCGGCTCGATGTTGCCGACGTTGAGCACGAACTTCCCTTCGAGGCGGAAGTGCCGGCGAAACACGTCCGGCGACACCGGCCGCAGGAACAGGTCGTCGATCCCGTTGTAGACGTGCGCGAAGCGCTCGCGTGGAAGGTCCAGCACCTCGGCCAGCGTGTTGCTCTCCACGGCGGAATTCGTGACGATGACGTCGGCAAGGCCAAGCTGCGCGCGAATCTCGTCGATCGGATACAGATGCCGGGTCGCGTCGGTAATCCACAGGCTTGCCGAGATCACGAGCGGCAAGCCGAGCCGCTTCACGAAGTGGCAGAAATGATAGGAACCGCTGATACACGAGAAGAAATGCACGACATCGTGTTCCAGAAACCGCGGCTCCCACATATTCATCAGCGTCGCGTCGATGCCATGCGCGGGCAGATGCTTGTGGTACGCCAGCAACTGCACCTCTCCGCCGCCTGGCGTATGAAATGCCATTGGATAAGTGGCAAAGAGTACCTTCATAGATTTTGTCTCAGTTGCAACAAAAGGGGCTCGAATCACGGCCGTGGATCTGAGCGACGATTTTACCGGACCGGCTCGTCGGTCAATTCACCGAAATGACACGGGGCGGCACGCCCGACCCGATCAGCCCCGCACCTGCTCGTACAGCGCGCCATACGCCCGGCCCAGCGCGTCGCTCGAAAACAGCCGTTCGTACCGCGCACGCGCCGCACCGCCCATCCGGGCGGCCAGCGCATCGTCGGCAAGCAGCCGGCCGGCGGCATCCGCCAGCGCTGCCGGCTGCTCCGGCGCGACAACGAACCCCGTGACGCCGTCCTCGTTCACGTAGGACGTACCCGAACCCATTTCGCAGCAGACGGTCGGCTTGCCGAACATCTGCGCCTCAACCAGCACCATGCCGAACGCTTCCGAGCGCAGATGCGACGGCAACACGAGCGCCCGGCACGCCGCAAGCAGCGCGATCTTCTCGTCGTCGGACACCTGCCCCGCAAAGACCACGTTGCGCGCGCCGAGTCGTTCGGCCTGCGCATGCAGGTTGGTCTGCTCGGGTCCCGACCCGGCAATCACGATCGGCGCGCCGATCTGAGCCGCCGCGTCGATCAGCGTGTGAAAGCCCTTGTAGTAGCGCAGCACGCCTAGCGCGAGCAGGAACGGCCTGCCCGCCAGCGCGGCAAGTTCAGGTCGCGCCTGCTCGAGCGCCAGCACGCGCGGCGTGTCGCGATAGTCGGCGATGCCGAGCGGAATCGTATGAAGTTGCCGCGCGGAAACGGCCGACATCAGCACCGGGCTGGTTCGCGCATACGTAGGCGACGTCGCGACGACAGCCGCCATCGCCTTCAGTGTGCGCCGCATCAACGGCCCGTAGACGGCGCCGAGCAGCTTCTGCCGCACGATGTCCGAGTGATACGTCATCACGGCCGGCTTGCGGGTCCGGCCGAGCAGATGCAGCACATCGGCGAAAGGCCACGGGAAATGGAAGTGGACGACGTCCGCCCAATCGACGAGTTCACGATAGCGCCGCAACGCGTCGATGCCGCCGAGATCACACGATGCAGGCGCCGCCCACGAACGGGCCCGCACGACGCGCCCCTCGTCGCGCTCGACGCAAGTCGGTTCGGGCGTCGGCGACAGCGCGAAAATGCGCGCGTCGACACCGTAGCGACGCGTCGCCATCGCGATCTGGCGAATCGCCTCCTGCAGGCCGCCCGGCGGATCCGGAAAATACGTTCGGTAGACGTGCACGACGTTCATGCGCGCCCCCCGACCGCGATGCCCCGCTGTGCCGGTTGCCGGAGCGCGTCGCCGAACGTGAGGGCGAGCATCTTGTCAAGCCGGCGATCCCACGTGTTGTCGCCGACCGCTGCTTGCGCCTCCCGGTGATCGAGCTTGCCGCGTTCGAGTTGACGCTCGATCGCCGCGACGAACGACGGCAGATCCCCACCGACTTCGAGCCCGGCATGCGGATCGCGTGTGAAGTCAAGCGGCGTCGACACCACCGGCAGGCCCGCCGCGAGGTATTCGTAGAACTTCATCGGAAACATCGAGCGCGTGTAGTCGTTCAGCAGCGTCGGCAGCACGCCGACACGCATCCCGCGCAAATAGGCGGGCAGGTCGCTGTAGTTCCGGTAGCCGAGCAGGTGCGCATTCGGCAACTGCGCGAATTCCGCGAGCAACGGGCTGCGCTGCCCTTCGCGCTCCTCGCCGATGATGACCCAGTGCCATTCGGGCCGGGCTTTCGCGGCGGCCAGCAACAACGGCATGTCGATCTTGAAGTCGGACAGCACGCCGTGATAGACGAGACGCGGCTCGGGAATCGCTGCCAGCTCCGGCGGCAACGGTGCGTCGTCGAGCGCTGCGCCGAAATGCGCGGCATCGACGACGTTGCTGAAATAGTACGTGTTCGGATTGTGCGGCGCGCATTGCGACTGCAAAGCCGGCGCCGTCGTGAACACCGCGTCGCTTGCGCCCAGCAGCAAGCGCTGCGCGCGGCCGAATGCGTCGACGTCAACGCCGGGCACCGCGCCGATATCGTCCACGCAATGGTAGACGAGCGGCCCGCGCCGCAGGCCGCGGATTGCGTCGAGCATGAACGGATGGTAGGTCCACGCGACCGGCGCGTCGAAACGCTTGCCGCGCGCGAACCGGCTGACCGTCGTGCGCAACAGGAACTGGTTCAGCGCACGCACGAGCGGCCAGTGATGTTTCGCGGGAATCATCAGCGGCGACAGCACCCAGACATTCCGTGCGCGGCGCGGCGGCCCGAGTACAAGCGACTGCACCCCTCGCCACAAACGCCGCCACAGGCGCGCCCAGTCGCGACCGCTGCCGACTTTCGGCGAACGGAACCCCACGCTCTCGACATACAGCACACGCCATCCGCGCGAGGCAAGCAGGCTCGCCGTATGCTGCTTGTTCGTCCAGTACGGTTCGTCCCAGTCCGCGGTCGAGAACATCACACAGTCGCGCGGCATCAGGCTGTCTTGCACGCGCTCATCCACGGAAAACCTCGGCCTCACGCCCCAGGAGACTCATGAGGATGCGTTGCGATGCACGGCTGTCGCCGTACGGATTCGCGCGCGCGGCCAGCTCGGCGCGGCGCGCGGGATCGTCGAGCCACGCGACGACCGCCTGCTCGATCCGCTCGACGGACTGGCCGGCCAGCGTCGCGAAACCCGCGTCCACGCCTTCGCGCCGCTCAGTGTGATTGCGCATCACGACGACCGGTACGCCGAACGACGGCGCCTCCTCTTGGATACCTCCCGAATCGCTGACGACGAGCGTGCTGCGGCTGATCAGGTACAGGCTCGTCGGATAGTCGACGGGCTCGATCAGCCTGAGGTTCGGAATGCCGGCCAATTCGCGGTGGGCCGGTTCGCGCACGGCCGGATTCAGATGAACCGGAAATACCCAGCGATACGTATCGTAGCGTGCGCACAGATCGCGCAGCATCTTGCAGATGCTCTCGAGCACGTCGCCGAAATTCTCGCGACGGTGACAGGTCACAAGCACCTGCGGGCGGCCGTCGCACATCCATTCAGGCAGCGTGGCGGCCAGGTCGCGCGTTTTCCAGACCTCGCGGACGAGCGAAATCGCGTCGACGACCGTATTACCCGTGACCAGCACCTGCGAAGCGGGAATGCCTTCCGCGAGCAGGTTGCGCGCAGCGGCGCCGGTCGGCGCGAAATGTAGCTTCGCAATGCGACCGAGCAGGCTGCGATTCGCCTCCTCGGGAAACGGGCTCGCCATATCGCCGGTCCTGAGCCCCGCCTCGATATGTGCGACCGCGATCCCGCGATGGAACGCGGCGAGGCCGCCGCACATCGCGGTCGTCGTGTCGCCCTGCACGAGCATCCAGTCAGGCCGGATGTCGTCCAGCACTGCATCGAGCCCCGTGAGCAGTCGCGCCGACAACCCGTTGAGCGTCTGCCGCGGTCGCATCACGTCGAGCTCGATATCGGGTGCAATGCCGAAAAAACCCAGCGCCTGCGCAAGCATCTCGCGATGCTGTCCGCTCGAGCACACGATCGTCTCCACTTCCGTGCGCAACGTGGCGACCACCGGAGCAAGCTTGATCGCTTCCGGGCGCGTGCCCATCAAGACCATCACCTTCATTGCAGCATCATCCCGTCGGCGAATTCGACATGCTCGCCACGCCATTCGACGCCCATCGCGAATGCGCCGGGCGCGCCGGGCGGCACGCATGCGCGGATGCCGCCGGCCTCCTCGACGATGCTCACGCGGGCCCGCGCCGCGAGAAAGTCCAGCGCGGTCTCTTCCGTCATGAATAGCGGATTGCGCGCCTTCCCGCGGATGTACGCGATCAGTTGCTCATGCGCGTCGATGCGCTGCGGTTCGTCGCGCCAGCCGTATTGATAGCGTTCGGAAAACGGATGATCGAGATAGCCGAACAACGTGCGCGTCTGGTACGCGAGATCGAACGCCTGTTTGTAGACGGCAAGCGGATCGCCCGCTGCCAGCAGGCAATCGCCGTGCAGCATGCACTGCTGACTGTGACCGACGAACCCGGTCGGCATCCCCGCCAGTTCGCCGCCGCGCGCGATCAGGAATTCCGGATCATTGCGAATGATCCCGCCGATGCAACCTTCGTAGCCCGCATCCGCGAGCGCACGCAGCGCGTACGGCGGCGACTGGTGAAACGGCGACACCGCATAGCGCACGCGCTGGCCGGTCACCTCCCGAATCAATTCGGCCGATTGCAGGCCCTCGGCGAGCGCGGCCTCGTAGCTGCCGCCCCAGTTCGGCGCATGCGTCGCTGTATGCGACAGCACGGCGCCACCCTCGTCGAGCAGCTCGCGCAGGATCCGATAATGCTTCGGATCGCGCAGATTCTGCGTATGGATTGCCAACGAGAACGGTACGTCCAGGCGTCGATACGCGTCCCACAGCGGCCGCGATGCTTCGATATCCTCGTCGCAGTCGAGGCGCGACGTGATCGCCGCATCGCACCCCCAGGGCAACTCGCCGAGTACCGCATGGCACGGCAGCCTGTCCGCGCGATGTGCCGACAGGAAGCGCTCGACGATTCGCCACTCGAACGAATCGATCGGCCCGACCGCACGGTTGAACCACAGCACGCTCCAGGCATCGTCATCCCACAGCGCTGCGTACGACCCGGCCGACACGCCGTCGATCTGCACGCTCGCGAGCTCCGCGTCCGATGCAACGCGGGCCGGTTGCGCGATCGACCAGATAGAACCGTCGCAGCGAATCGCGCCGTTGCCCAGATTGTTCCATTCGTCGGTGAAGTCAAAACGCTCGAACGGCCGTTGCCATGTGTCGCCACTCAGCGTCGCGGCGGCAGCCGTATAACCGACCACGGCTCGGCTCGCCCGCGTGTCGCCGGTCGGCGCCGGTTCGCTGCGGCTCGCGCCGGCCAGTTCATCGGGAAACGCCACGTCCACGCGCACGCCGAGAGCCGCAGCGAGCGCGGCCGGCATCCGCCCGAACACGATCAGCTTGCGCGGCTGCGCACGCAGCCACGCCAACAAGTCGTCGCCCCACGCGTCGGGCAGGTCGACGGCCACTATCACGCTGTCCGCCCCCGCGCGCAACGCGCCACGCGAAATCGGACGCGCCTGGGTCGCGGTTACGGAGCGCCGAAGCGCCGCGAGGACGAATTGCCCCGCTTGCGCGGCATCATTATTGAAAAGAACACCGATCATGCGGTCACCACGTGGCGGAATTTGGCGCGTCGGCCAACGCGTACGAGATCGTCATGGCCGACGAAGGAAATCGTGAAGGCATCGCCCCAGAAATGCCGCAGCTTCGCGGTCGTATCGTCGGCATTGGCCCACGGCTCAAGCACGATCCGCAATGTCGGTGGCGTGGTGCGAAGATCGATCTGGAACTCCTGGATACCGCCAACCCGATGATCGAGCATGTCCTGAATATGGTGCGTCGGGTGCGCGATGCCGTTGATCGGCACGACGTCGTGGATCCGCCCGACGACGTCGGTCAGCACGAACCCTTTCACCGGGTCGTCCTGCACACGGGCCAGGTCACCGGTCGCGTAGCGGATGAGCGGCATCAACCGGTTCCGGAAGCCTGTAAATACGAGTTCGTGCGCACCGTCCGCCCCGCCATCGACGGGCCGGCTTTCCGGCCAGCCTTCAGAATCCATGACGCGAAAACCGCCTTCATGCCCGTCGAGTTCATACGCCATCACGCCGAGTTCGGCGAGGCCATAGCGATCGATCACGCGGCATCTCAACGCGGACGCGATGACCTCGCGCGCATGCGGCTCGAGCAGCTCGCCGCTCGACTCGAACACCGCGAACGCATTGCCGCCGCCGTACTTGCGCTGCACGTAGCAAGCGAGCGCGTACATGGTCGACGGATGCGAATGGGCGAGATAAGGCCGGCGGCTTTTCAGCGTGCGCCACATTTCCTCGAGACCCGCATCGTCGATGCGATCGAAGAAGATGTTGCTGCGGTTCATTGCGAAGCACTTGAAATCTTCTCGCGAAGGCCATTCCGGCACGACGTCATCGGGAAAGCGACACGCGAAATGCAGCTCAAAACGATGGCGCAGCTTGCCGATGCGCTCGCGCGCGTAGAACGTCACCGCCGACGAATAGTCCGCGCCGTCCTGATCGTAGAAGATCGTGCAGGACAGGCCGGTCGAGCCGCCCGTCTTGCAGACGTGATGCCGCACGCTATCGAGCGGCACAGACAGCAAACGGTCGCCCTGATCGCGAATGATGTCCTTCGTCAGATACGGCAGCGCATCGAGATGGCGCACGTCGTCGCGCACACGTTGCGGATCGAACTGCCGCGCGGCGAACAGGTCGCGATAGTACGGTACAGACGCGCCGGCAAATTCGAGCGTGTCGACGAGACGATCGATCGCGATACGGCGGCGCGCTTCGAGCGGCAGCCCGTAATACTGTCGCAGTTCGGCGATCTTGGGGCGCACGCTGCGCTTTTCCCGGCTTTCCGCGATCGGGTATGCGATATACCCGCCCGCGAACCCCTTCAGCGTGCGGAACGGCTGCCGCCCGAACAAGGCTCCGGAATGGCGAAGAAATGGATGATCAGCTCGCATGGGAATTCAACCTCGTGGCACCCGCGCAGGGCGGATGCGAATGCCGTTGGATCGGCAATGTATTGGGGACCTTCTCGCGCGGCCACCGGCGAAGCGAGCACCTCCGCCGGCGGCTGTCGCGTTCAATGCAGCAGTCCCGCGGAATTACCGGCCGGCGGCGGTTCAATTGCCGGCGACTCCGGCTCCGGTGGCGGTGCGACGACCGGCTCGTCGCCGATGACCTTGCCATGCTCCATCGAGATCTTGCGTGTGCACACGCGTTCGACCAGCTTGGGATCGTGCGACGCGACCACGAGCAGCGACGCCTTTCCGACCAGGTGTTCCAGCCGCTCGGCGGCCTTGAGGCTGAACTCGGCATCGCCGACGCTCAGCCATTCGTCCATGATCAGGATGTCGGCCTCGACGCTCGTCGAAATCGCGAACGCCAGTCGCAGCATCATCCCGCTCGAGTAGGTCCGCACCGGCAGGTTCAGGTAATCGCCGAGTTCGCTGAAATCAGCGATCTCGTCGATCTTGCTCCGGATGCGCGCCGGCTTCAGGCCATCGAGAATGCCGCGCAGATAGATGTTCTCGAAGCCCGTCGCGTCCGGATCGAGGCCCATCGACACATCTAGCAGCGAAGCGATCTTGCCGATCACCTTGAGTTCGCCGCGCACGGGCGCGTAGACACCCGACAGCGTGCGCAGGAGCGTCGTCTTGCCGGACCCGTTGTGGCCGACCAGGCCGATGCGCTCGCCGTCCGAGAAGGTGAAGTTCAGATCGTCGAGTGCGCGGACGACCGTATGACGGCCTGCGTCTTGGCCAATCCGCCCGCCCGTCGTGAGATTCAGCACCGCCTTTTTCAGCGAGCGGTGTGAATTCTCGTAGATCGGGAATTCGACGAATACGTTACGAGCGACAATCGATGAGGAACTCACGGTAATCAAAGCCAATAAGGAACACGGTTACGGAAACGCTTCATCAGGTATTGGGCGAACGCGAACCCGACGATCAGCAGGCCGATCGACCAGGCCCACGATTCCCACAGAATCGGCCGCCCGGTCAGCGGGGCCCGTACCGTTTCGATCAGGTGATAGAGCGGGTTGTATTCCGCAACCCATGCGCGGTCCTTCAGGATTTCCGGCGACCACATGACCGGTGTGAAGAAGAACACGACCTGGATCAGGTTCGTCACGATCGGCGGAATATCGCGGAAGCGCGCACACAGGATGCCGAGCGTGACGCCGAGCCAGACGCCGTGCAGCAGCAGGATCACCAGTGCCAGTGGCACGAGCAGGAATTCCCACGATGGCATGTGGCCGAAAATCACGAACAGGATGATTACGACCGGCAGGCTGTGCAGCAGGATCACGAAGTTACGCCACGCGATGCGGCAGACGTGCACGGTCAACGGCAACCGGATCTGCTTGATCAGGTAGGCCGCGTTGATGAATGCGGTGCAGCCTTCGTTCGCCACCGATGCGATGTAGGCCCACACGACGAGGCCGATCGACAGATACGGCAGGTAGTTCGAAATTTCCTGGTGCAGCAGCTGCGAATACAGCGCGCCGAGCACGGCCACCATCACGATGGTGCTCAGCGTGAACCAGAACGGGCCGATGACCGAACGGCGATAACGTTGCCGGATGTCATGCCATCCGAGCGTGCCCCATACGCGCGTCGCCATCACGCCGACGATCAGGTCGTCGCTGCCGGTATGGTTGCCGAGTTCGGCGTCGTCGTTGACGAAGGTAGCATCCATATCACGCACGTCCGTAGTTGTCCTCGAAGCGGACGATGTCGTCTTCGCCTAGATATTCGCCGCTCTGCACCTCGATCATTACGAGGTCGACGACGCCCGGATTTTCGAGGCGATGCTTGTGGCCGGCCGGGATGTAGGTCGACTCGTTGGTCGCGACGAAGAACTCGCGATCACCGTTGACAACCTTGGCCATGCCGCTCACGACGATCCAGTGTTCGCTGCGGTGATGGTGCATCTGCAGGCTCAGGCTCGCGCCAGGCTTCACCTCGATCCGCTTGATCTTGAAACGTGGCCCCTCCTCCAGCACCGTGTACGTGCCCCACGGGCGGTGCACCGTGCGGTGCAGCTTGTATGCGTCGTGGCCGGTCGCTTTCAGCTCCGCATAGATATGCTTCACGTCCTGTGCGCGCTCGCGCGACGCGACGAGCAGCGCATCAGGCGTGTCGATGACGATCAGGTTCTCGACGCCTACCGCGCCGATCAGGCGGTCGTCACTCTGCACGTACGTGTCTTTCACGTCAATCAACAGCGCCTCGCCCTGCACACGATTGCCCTGCTCGTCCGGCGCTGCGAGATCGCCCAGCGCAGTCCACGAGCCGACGTCGCTCCAGCCGATGCTGCACGGTACCACCGCCGCGTCGCGACATTTCTCCATCACCGCGTAGTCGACCGATATGTCCGGCACCGCGCCGAACGTATTCGGTTCGAGGCGAATCTGTGCGCCGCCGCTACCGTCCGACGAAGGCGACGCGTCGATGCATGCCTTGACTGTGCGAAGCACGTCCGGGCAATGGGCCTCAAGCTCGCGAAGCATCGTGCCGGCGGTGAAGCAGAACATCCCGGAATTCCACAGGAAGCGGCCCGACGCGACATATTCGCGCGCACGCTCGAGATCCGGCTTCTCGACGAAGCGCACGACCTTGTCCCCATCGGCCTCGATATAGCCGTAGGCCGTTTCCGGAACGTCGGGCGTCACGCCGAACGTCGCGATCCGGCCTGCCGCCGCAAATGCGACCGCCTTGCCGACCGCATCGGCAAAGGCCGCCTGGTCGGCGATCAGGTGATCGGCAGCCAGCACGAGCAACGTCACCTGCTCGCCATGCGCGCGCGCCGCGTGCAGCGTTGCCGCTGCGATGGCCGCGGCCGTGTTGCGACCGAACGGCTCGAGAATGAACGAAGTCGTCAGCTTCTCGCGGTTGATTTCGCGGTACTCGTCTTCGGTCTTGAAGAACAGCTCGCGGTTCGTCACCGTCAGCACTTCATCCGCGCCCGGAAGTGCTGCCGCGCGCAGGAAGGCCTTCTGCAGCAGGCTCTCGCCGTCCGCGAGACGAATGAACGGTTTCGGATGGGTTTCGCGGGAAACGGGCCACAGACGGGACCCGGCACCGCCGCACAGGATGATGGGTAGCAAATTCACGACAACCTCTCTGTTTCACAACCGGCAACGGGGCGATTCTTCGAATGATCGGGACAGTCGCCCGTCGGCGTCGTCCTTCCGCGTTGCACGCCAAATCAATGATGCCCCCGCCGAATCGGCCGGCCGGGGCACGTCGTCAGCCCTGCCGGATCCCGGCTAGGCAAAGTTCCAGTGCATCGCGCCAGTCCGGCGCCGCGAGTCCGAAAGTCCGCGCCAGCTTCTCGTTCGACAGGCACGAATTCGCGGGGCGCGTGGCCGGAGTCGGGTAATCCGAAGACGGAATCGGGATGACCGACGGACGCGACGCGAGCGACGCGCGCTCGACGATCGCACACGCGAACCCATGCCATGACGTCTCGCCACCAGCGGTCAGGTGGTAGACGCCCGAGCGGGCCGTCCACCACGCGGCTGCGTCGCCGGCCGCGAGCGCCTGCGCGGCGACATGTGCGGTCAGCGCGGCGATCGTGTTCGCCCAGGTCGGAGCACCGATCTGATCGGCAACGATCTTGAGTTCCGGGCGTTCCGCCGCGAGCCGGAGCATCGTCAGGAGGAAGTTGCGGCCGCGTGTGCCATACACCCAGCTCGTCCGGAACACGATCGCCGCTCCGCCGACCGCCGCGATCGCGCGCTCGCCCTCGAGCTTCGAGCGGCCGTAGACGTTCTGCGGTGCCGGCGTGTCGGTCTCCAGATAGGGCGACGCCTTCGTGCCGTCGAATACATAATCGGTCGAGTAATGGACCAGCGCGGCGCCCAGCGCCTTCGCCTCCTCCGCCAGGATCCCGGGTGCGGTGGCGTTGATGCGCATCGCCGCCGCCTCGTCGCGTTCAGCCTGATCGACAGCCGTGTACGCGGCGGGATTGACGATCAGCGCGGGCCGCACGTCGCGCACGACCGCACGAATCCGGTCCGGGTCCGCCAAGTCCAGTGCGGTACGATCGACCGCGACGACATGGCCCAACCCCTGCAGCGAACGCGCCAGCTCGAATCCGACTTGGCCGCCAACACCGGTAACGAGAATCCGCTTCGTGTCATTCATAGACGTCGGCCTCCGACAGGCACTTCCCGGCGGCATCCTTCGCCGCGAGCACCGGCTCACCGTCGAGTTGCCAATCGATCCCAAGTGCCGGATCGTTCCACAGCAGGCTGCGCTCGAATTCCGGATACCAGTAGTCGGTCGTCTTGTACAGGAACTGAGCGGACTCGGACAGCACGACGAACCCGTGCGCGAAACCGGGCGGCACCCAAAGCTGCCGGTGGTTCTGCTCCGACAGCCGCACGCCGACCCACTTGCCGAAGTTCGGCGATGCGCGCCGGATATCGACCGCGACGTCCAGCACCTCGCCCTCGACCACACGCACGAGCTTGCCCTGCGCGTGCCGGATCTGATAGTGCAGTCCGCGCAGCACGCCCTTCGCCGAACGCGAATGGTTGTCTTGCACGAACGTCACGCCGGGCGCGACCTGTTCGTCGAACTCGCGCGCGTTGAAGCTCTCGTAGAAGAACCCACGAGCGTCGCCGAATACCTTCGGCTCGATGATCTTGATTTCCGGCAGCGCCGTTTCGATTACTTGGATGGCCATGCCACTTGATCTTCGAGAATATGTTGCAAGTATTTTCCGTAGCCGTTCTTCGCCAGTGGTCGCGCGAGTGCCAGCAGTTGCTCCGCGTCAATCCAGCGCTTGCGATAGGCGATCTCTTCCGGGCATGCGACGACCAGCCCCTGCCGCTTCTGCAGCGTCGCGATAAAGGTCGCGGCCTCGATCAGCGAATCGTGCGTGCCGGTGTCCAGCCATGCATAGCCGCGCCCCATGATCTCGACGTCGAGTTGGCCCGCCGCCAGGTAGCGTGAATTGACATCAGTGATCTCGAGTTCACCCCGCGCCGACGGCTTGATGTCAGCTGCGATGTCGCACACCTGCCTGTCGTAAAAATACAGGCCCGTGACCGCATAGTTCGACCGGGGCTTTGCCGGCTTCTCTTCAATCGACATCGCGCGGAATTCGCGGTCGAACTCGACCACGCCATACCGCTCGGGGTCCTGAACGTGATACGCAAATACGGTCGCGCCCGCATCCTTTGCGCTCGCCCGCTCGAGTTGCTTTGCGAGATCGTGCCCGTAGAAAATGTTGTCACCGAGGATCAGCGCGGACGGATCGTTGCCGACGAAGTCGCGGCCGATAACGAATGCCTGCGCAAGACCGTCCGGGGACGGCTGCACCGCATACCGGATGTTCATGCCCCATTGGCTGCCGTCGCCGAGCATTGCCTCGAAACGAGGCGTGTCCTGCGGGGTCGAAATGATCAATACGTCGCGGATGCCGGCGACCATCAGCGTCGACAGCGGGTAGTAGATCATCGGCTTGTCGTACACCGGCAGCAACTGCTTCGAGACGACGTGCGTGATCGGATACAGCCGTGTGCCGGAGCCGCCCGCAAGGATGATGCCTTTACGTCCCATCGCAACCCTCCTCAAGCGCGCTGCGCGTAATTGGTCTCGACCCAATTGCGATACTCGCCCGACGCCACTTCGTCGGCCCACGCCTGGTTGTCGAGATACCAGTCGACCGTCTTCGCCATGCCGGTTTCGAACGTCTCTGCCGGCTTCCAGCCCAGTTCGCGTTCGAGCTTGCGCGCATCGATCGCATAACGACGGTCGTGACCGGGACGATCCGTCACGTAGGTAATCTGGTCGCGATACGAGCCGGTCGCTTTCGGACGGGCGCGGTCGAGCAGATCGCAGAGCGTATGGACGACTTCGAGGTTCTTCTTCTCGTTCCAGCCGCCGATGTTGTATGTCTCGCCGGGCACGCCGCGCGCGAGCACTTCGCGAATCGCGCTGCAGTGATCGCCGACATACAGCCAGTCGCGCACGTTCTGGCCGTCGCCATACACCGGTAGCGGCTTACCCGCGAGCGCGTTCTCGATCATCAGCGGAATCAGCTTTTCGGGGAACTGGTACGGACCGTAGTTGTTCGAACAGTTCGTCGTCAGTGTCGGCAAGCCATACGTATGATGGTAGGCGCGCACCAAGTGATCCGAGCCGGCTTTCGTCGCGGAATATGGGCTGTTCGGCGCGTACGGCGTCGTTTCGGAGAATTGCGGGTCGGTGGCCGACAGCGAACCGAACACCTCGTCTGTGGACACATGCAGGAAGCGGAAGGCCGCCTTGTCGTTGTCGCTCAGACCGTTCCAGTATTGACGGGCGACCTCCAGCAGCGTGAACGTGCCGACCACGTTGGTCTGGACGAAGTCCGCCGGACCGTGGATCGAGCGATCGACGTGGCTTTCCGCAGCGAAGTGCAGCACGGCACGGGGCTTGTGCTCGGCAAACAGCGTGTCAAGCGCACCGCGATCGCAGATGTCGACGCGCGCAAAAACATGTTTCGGGTTCCGGTCAAGCGACTGCAACGTGCGCAGGTTCCCGGCGTACGTCAGCTTGTCGACGTTGAGCACGGCTTCGTCGGATGCGCGCAACCAGTCGAGTACATAATTGGCACCGATAAAACCCGCGCCGCCCGTAACCAGGATCATGAGGCTCCCTTTAGTAATACACGGCGAACCCCCTCGAGGCGCTCGCCGCATCAAATTCGCAAATGCTCGTCACTGGCAACTCGTGACTACTACGCCAAACCGCGGATTTTAACCGGTCGACATGGCCTCCAAAGTCATCAAATGCTAATTTTGTTGGGGAGAAGCACAATTATAGGGAGGCGCCTCACGCAAAAGCCATGCCGCTAACAACTTGATACAGCGCTCCGAACCCGTACTGACCATGAAATTTTATGCCAATTCGTTGAGATTTTTTCATGGAAAATTGTGCGAAATAATGTCAACTCGACCAATATTCCTACGCAGCCGAAACACGGAACCTACGTCGCCTCATGACTCATACCCCCATCGCCATCGGCGACATCCAAGGCTGTCACTCCGCTTTCCAGGCGCTGTACGAAAAGCTTTCGCCCCCCGCCGACACGCCGCTCTGGATCGCCGGCGACGTCGTCAACCGCGGCCCCGGCTCCCTCGCCGCGCTGCGTGCGCTCGTCGACCTCGGCCCGCGCGCGACCGTCGTGCTCGGCAATCACGACCTCCACCTGCTCGCGGTTTCCGCCGGGCTGCGCACCGAGCGCCCGGGCGACACCATCGGCGAGATCCTCGATGCGCCCGACGCCGACGCGCTGCTCGACTGGGTCCGCCACCGCCCGTTCGTGCATGCGGAGCACGGAATGCTGCTCGTGCACGCAGGCGTGCTGCCGCAATGGGACGCCACGCTCGTGCTCGAGCTCGCGGACGAGCTCCAGCGCGCGCTCCGTGCCCCCGACTGGCGCGACACGCTGCAAGGCCTGTACGGCAACGAGCCGAATCAATGGAGTCCGAACCTGAAAAAACGCGACCGGATGCGCGTCGCGTTCAACGCGTTCACGCGCCTGCGCTTCTGCACGCCCGACGGCGCGATGGAGTTCAAGGCGAACGGCGGCCCCGACAGCGCGCCGCCCGGCTACCTGCCGTGGTTCGACGTGCCCGGGCGCCGCACCGAGGACGTGACGGTCGTGTTCGGGCACTGGGCCGCGCTCGGCCTGATGTTGCGCGACAACGTCGTCGCGCTCGATTCGGGATGCGTATGGGGAAACCAGTTGTCGGCCGTGCGGCTCACGGCCGATCCGGCGCAGCGCACCGTCACGCAGGTGCAGTGCGAAGCGTGCCGCTCGCCGGGCGGCGAGTGACGGCACGCTGATTGGCCGGCCCCGGCCGGGCGGCGCGTCAGCCCTCGCGCCCCGGCACGGGCGCGTCGGTCGTCGCCTCGCCCGCCGCACCGGCACCGAGCTCGGTCGCCGGATACGCATGCTTCTGCAATTCGGCGAGCGATTCGGCCGTCGGCTTGCCGACCTTCTCCTGCAGCGTCGCCAGTGCAGCGGCGATCGCGTCGCGCGCCGCCGCGGACGTCGCGCGACGGTCGCCACCCGGCGCGATCGGTTCGCACACGTACAGATGCGCAATGAGCGGGCCGCCGCGCAGCACCATGTCGAGCGACTTGCCGAGCGACAGGTCGCCCGTGTAGGCCGGCGCGACCGACTGTCGCCCGCTCGCGTCCTCGTACATCAGGCAGATCGGCTGCACCGCGCAGCCGGCCGAGACCGCGGCCTGGAACAGGTTCGCATGGAACGGCAGCAGCTCCTGGCCATCGGACGTCGTCCCTTCCGGAAACACGCACATCAGCCCGCCGGTGCGCAGGCGCTCGGCCATCTCGTGCATGATCCGCATCGCCTCGGTGCGCTTCTCGCGCTGCAGGAACACGGTGTCGAGCTTCTCGGCGAGCCAGCCGACGACCGGCCATTGCCGCACCTCGGCCTTCGACACGAACGGCGTCGGCCGCCACGCGTTGACCGCGTAGATGTCGAGCCACGACACGTGGTTGCCCACGACGAGCGCGCTCGCGTCGAGCCGCGCGCCGTCGTTGTGGACGACGAGGCGCATCCCGCAGATCCGCAGCATCTTGATCGACCAGCGGCGCGTCATCTCGGCGCGGCGCGCGGGCGTGACATGCGAAAAACGCAGCGCGACGATCACCATGCCGCGCAACAGGTGAAAGACGAGACGCAGCTTGCGAAAGGCGATCATGGCGAAGGTCCGGCGAGGTTCAGTGGCGCTCGAACGCGACCTGCCCAGCCACGAGCGTGGTACGCACGGTGGCCGGCAGTTCGTAGCCGAGGAACGGCGAGTTGTGGCCCTGGCTCTTCAGCGCACGCGGCTCGACACGCCAGTGCGCGCGCGGATCGAACACGCACAGGTCGGCCGCGCCGCCTTCGGCGAGGCGGCCCGCCGGCAGTTGCAGCACGTCGGCCGGCGCGGACGTGATGCGGCGCAGCGCCTGCGCGAGCGGCGTGCGCGTCTCGTCCGCCCACTTCAGCGTCAGCGACAGCAGCAGTTCGAGCCCCGTCGCGCCCGGCGTCGCTTCGCCGAACGGCAGCAGCTTCTCGTCGTCGTCGACCGGCGTGTGATCCGAGCAGATCGCGTCGATCGTGCCGTCGGCGAGCGCCACGCGGATCGCTTCGCGGTCGCGCTCGCTGCGCAGCGGCGGGTCGAGCCGGAACTGCGAATCGAAGTAGCCGATGTCGACGTCGATCAGGTGGACGTGGTTCACGCCGACGTCGCAGGTCACCGGCAGCCCTTCCGCCTTCGCCGCGCGCACGAGCGCGAGGCCGGCCGCCGACGACAGCCGCGCGAGGTGCACGCGTGCGCCCGTCACGCGCATCAGTTCGAAAATGGTGTGCAGCGCGATCGTCTCGGCCGCGACCGGCACACCGGACAGCCCGAGCCGCGACGCAAGCGCGCCGCTCGCGGCCACGCCGCCGCGGCCGATGAACGCGTCGAGCGGACGCAGCCACGTCGTGTAGCCATAGGTGCTCGCGTACTGCAGCGCGCGCAGCAGCACCTGCGTGTCGCGCACCGGCACGTTGGCGTGCGTGAAGCCGACACAGCCGGATTCCGTCAGCGCGACCATCTCGGTGATCACCTCGCCCTTGAGGCCGACCGTCAGCGCGCCGAGCGGATGCACGTTCGCCTGGTGGAGGTTGCGCGCACGGAACTTGAGCATTTCGACGAGGCCCGGCTCGTCGAGCACGGGATCGGTGTCCGGCGGGCACACGAGGGTCGTGACGCCGCCCGCGACGGCCGCGGCCATCTCGGACGCGAGCGTCGCCTTGTGTTCGTAGCCGGGCTCGCGCAGCCGCGCGCACAGGTCGACGAGGCCGGGCGCGACGATCAGGCCCGACGCGTCGATCGTCTTGTCCGCGTTGAAACCGGCGGGCGCGCTGCCCAGCGCGGCGATCTTGCCGTCCGCGACGAATACGTCGGCCTGCCCTTCGGTGCCGGCGACCGGGTCGATCAGCGTGCCGCCTTTGATATGAATCTTCATGCGCTGTCTGTGAATGCGTTGATTGCGTTGAATGCCTGAACGAGGAGGCGCGAAAGCGGGCTCAGTCGCTGTTGCCGGCGACGATGCCCATCACCGCCATCCGCACCGCGATGCCGAACGTGACCTGGTTGAGGATCACCGACTGCGGCCCGTCGGCGACCTGCGAATCGATCTCGACGCCGCGGTTCATCGGCCCCGGGTGCATCACGATCGCGTCGGGCGCGGCGAGCGCGAGGCGCTCGGGCGTCAGGCCCCACGTCTTGAAATACTCCTGCGCGGACGGCAGCAGCGCGCCGCTCATCCGTTCGTTCTGCAGGCGCAGCATGATGATCACGTCGACGCCCTTCAGCCCCTCGTCGAGGTTGTGGAACACCTTCACGCCCATCTGTTCGAGGCCGCCCGGCAGCAGCGTGCGCGGGCCGATCGCGCGCACTTCCGGCACGCCGAGCGTGGTCAGCGCGTGGATGTCGGAGCGCGCGACGCGCGAATGCAGGATGTCGCCGACGATCGCCACGCGCAGCTTCGTGAAGTCGCGCTTGTAGTGACGGATCGTGTACATGTCGAGCAGGCCCTGCGTCGGGTGCGCGTGGCGGCCGTCGCCGGCGTTGATCACGTGCACGTGCGGCGCGCAGTGCTCGGCGATCAGGTACGGCGCGCCGCTCGATGCGTGGCGCACGACGAACAGGTCGGCATGCATCGCCGACAGGTTGTTGATCGTGTCGAGCAGCGATTCGCCCTTGCTCGTCGACGACGCGTTGATGTTCAGGTTCAGCACGTCGGCCGACAGGCGCGTCGCGGCGATCTCGAAGGTCGTGCGCGTGCGCGTCGAGTTCTCGAAGAACAGGTTGAACACGGACTTGCCGCGCAGCAGCGGCACCTTCTTCACCTCGCGGTCCGTCACGCTGACGAACTGCTCGGCCGTATCGAGGATGTGATTGACGATCGAGCGCGGCAGGCCCTCGATCGACAGCAGATGCTTCAGCTCGCCGTTTTTCGTGAGCTGCGGGTTGCCCTTCAGGAACCCGTAGCGAAACCGGTCGGGGCTCGCGGCCGCCGCGGGATTGCCGGTGCGGCCAGTGGTGTCGGTGGTCATGGTGTGCGTGATTCCAACTATGCAAACGGGCCGCGGTGCAAACCAGCGGCCCGGGATACGGTTCGCGTG
This sequence comes from Burkholderia sp. 9779_493, assembly GCF_015712215.1. NCBI lineage: Bacteria > Pseudomonadati > Pseudomonadota > Betaproteobacteria > Burkholderiales > Burkholderiaceae > Burkholderia > Burkholderia sp. 9779_493. The sequence goes on along the minus strand of NZ_JACCQA010000004.1, from coordinate 12,151 downwards.
TCGTTCAGGCGCCGTGCGACTCGCTCTGGGCCTCGATACGCAGCGTGAATCGCGCATCGTCGCGCGCGAGCACGAGCGTCGCGTCGGCCGGCACGTCGAGCGCGCCGCCCGCGAAGCGCGCAGCGACCGGCAGCTCGCGGCCGCCGCGATCGGCCAGCACGGCGAGCTCGACCGCGGCCGGACGGCCGTAGTCGAACAGCTCGTTGAGCGCCGCGCGCACGGTGCGCCCGGTGTACAGCACGTCGTCGACGAGCACGATGCGCGCGCCGTCGATCTCGAACGGCAGCGACGTCGGGCTGGCCTGGCTGTGCAGCCCCTTCTTCGCGTAGTCGTCGCGATGCAGCGCGACGTTGACGACGCCGAACGCCGGTGCGCCGAGATCGCGTGCGAGGCGCTCGGCGAGCCACGCGCCGCCGCTGTGAATGCCGGCGAGCCGCGGGCCGCCCGGTGCGGCGAACGTCGTGCCGTACGCGGCGCGGATCTGGTCGAGCAGGACGCGGTAAAGCGCCTCGGCGTCAATGGTGCTCATGGTCGGACAATTGATCGAGATACTGTTGAAGGATGACGCGCGCGGCTTCGGCATCGAGCATGTCGGTGCGTGCGCGGCCGCGCACGTTGCGCTCGCGCAGTCCGGCCTCGGCCTCGACCGACGAATAGCGCTCGTCGACCCACGTGACGGGCAGCCCGAAGCGGCCGTTCAGCTGGTTGCCGAAGCGCTTCGCCTGCTGCGTCATGTCGTGCGGCGTGCCGTCCGGATGCATCGGCAGGCCCACGACGAGCGCGTCCGGCCGCCATTCGGCCAGCAGGTCGCCGACCGCCTTGAAGCGGTGTTCGCGGTTCAAATTCTGGATCACGACGAGCGCGCGGGCCGAACGCGTCAGCGCGTTGCCGATCGCGACGCCGATCCGTTTTTCGCCGTAGTCGAACGCCAGGAGCGTCGCATCGCGCGCGCTCGCGCCACTCATGCGTGCCCTGCTTCGCCGGACAGCATCGACGAGCTGACGCCGAGCAGGCCGAGCGCGGCTTCGAAGCGCTCTTCGGCCGGCGTGTCGAACACGATGCGCGGATCGGCGGCGACCGTCAGCCAGCCGTTGCGGGAAATTTCTTCCTCGAGCTGCCCTGCCCCCCAGCCTGCATGGCCGAGCGTCAGCAGGAAGCGCTTCGGGCCGGTGCCCGTCGCAACCGCCTCGAGCACGTCCTTCGACGTCGTCATCTCGAGCCCGCCGTCGACGGACATCGACGAGTTGTAGCTCGCGCCCTCGACCGGCTCGTGCAGCACGAAGCCGCGCTCGGTCTGGACCGGGCCGCCGAAGTACACGGGAATGTGCAGCAGCGGCTCGATGTCGAGCTTCAGGTCGATGCGGTTGAACAGCGATTCGAGGTCGATGTCGGTAGGACGATTGATGACGAGGCCGAGCGCACCGCGCTCGCTGTGATCGCAAAGATAGACCACCGTTCCCGAGAACGTCGGATCGGCCATGTTGGGCATGGCGATCAGGAACTGGTTGGTGAGATTGATGCGATCGGAAGGCTTTGACATGGTTTGAATTTTAGCAAAGACGCCGCGACCTGACCGGGCCGCGATCAACAAGCAACGCCGCGCCACGCTGGCAACGGCGCGCGCGGATCACACGGCACTCTAACACGCGCGCGGGCGCTGTCGGCAGCGTGTTGCAGGCCCGCGCGACAAGGGCCGCCGTCGCGTGTCCGCCCCCTTGTTCGTCAGCTCCGGCCGAGCGCCGTACCGAGCGCGGCGGACGCCGCGGTGAGATCCGGCGGCGCGACGCCGGCCGCGATCTTCAGGAGCGCCGCGCGCAGCATGTCGGACGCGTGGCGGTGCGCGTCGAGGCCGCCGTCGGCGAGCGGCACGCCGTGCGCCGCGCGGCGCCACGCCAGGCCGAGCGTGTCGGCGAGCAGCGCCGCGTGGCCGAGCCCGAGCGCGCATGCGGCCGTGCCGACCCGATAGGCCGCGCCGGACGCGTGCCACGCGGCGCCGGCGTCGGCCGTGGCCGGGTCGGCCGCCAGATCGGCCATCGACGCATCGGCGGTCTGCAGGAAATCCTCATAGGCATGCGCGTTGACGGTCACGACGCCGAGCGCGCGAGTGGGCGCGGCCGCGACCGCATCGCGCTCGGCCCGCGCGGCATCGGCCTCCCACAACGCTTCGGACGCGGGCGTGCCGGCGACGTGCCAGTCGACCGTCAATCCGTAGTCGTGCAATACGTCGACGAGCGCGACGTCCTCGGCCGCGGCGCCGAACAGCGCGAAATCGCGCCACAGCAGCGCCACCGTCTCGCGCACCAATTCGGGCGGCGCGCTGCGTCGGCCCTGCGCGTGTTCGCCGAGCAGCAGGTTGGTCCGCGCGAGAAAGCGCTTCAGCTCGGGCGCGCCGCTTGCGCGCAGCGCGCGCGTACACGCGGCCGCGAGCCGCCAGAAATCGTACGGCCCGTCGTCGGTGAGCGCGGCGAGCAGCGCGTCGAGTTCGTCGAGTGCGGCGCCCGGTGCGCCGTGTTCGGCCCGCAGTACGCCGAGCAGCGCCTGCTCGTAACGGGCGCGAATCCGGGGCGCGAATGCGCCGGGCAACGCGCGCAGCGTGGCAGGCGGCACCGCGCGGCCGACCAGCGCGAGCGCATCGGGCGGCGTGCGCGTGCGCAGATCGGCGGCGCTTTGCGCGCGCAACGCACGGAAATGCTCGAAGAGAACGGGCGAGCACGCGAGCTCGCGCAGGTTGTGGCGTCCGACGGCCGCACGAAAATCGCGCAGTGCGGCGCGCCAGCCGGCCGAGGTCGGCTCGGTGGCGACGAGCGGCACGGCGGCCGACAGTTGCCCGGCAAACCGTGCGGCCGGCAACCAGCCGGCTTCCGCCAGCACGGCCGCGGCCGCGGAAAGCGGCGCCGCTGCGTCATCGCGCCGCTCGAATGCGTCGGCGGCCGCCGCCAGCCACGCGTCGGCCGCGCGCACGGCTCCGCCACGCGGGTTGGGCAATGCGTCAGGGTGGGGAACGTTCGCCGGATCGGACGTCATGGACACGCGCGCCTGTCATCGTCAAGTCGCTCGCGCGAACCGCGGCGCGCGAGCGCCGGGCCGGTGCGAGGCCTGAGCGGAGTGTCCGTGGGCCAGCGGCCCGGTCAGATCTGGACCATCTCGAAGTCTTCCTTGCGGGCGCCGCATTCGGGACACGTCCAATTGATCGGGACGTCTTCCCAGCGCGTGCCCGGGGCGATGCCCTCTTCCGGCAGCCCGGCTTCTTCGTCGTAAATCCAGCCACAAATCAGGCACATCCAGCTCTTGTATTCCATCTTAAGCCGCGTCGGGGAAAAGTCGGTAAATTCGGGAGCCATGATGGTACCGTGTCGGGGCCGGACTGCCTAGCAATCGCGCTGGAGGACGGCAACTACGTTGCGCTGCGCTAAAAATTCCGTCGTACCGGCCGGATTCCACCGCATAATGGTTGAAAAGTGCGGCCTGCCGGGCAACACAGGGCAAAAAAAGCCCATTCGCCTCGCCGTCCGCATTTCCGTCGCTTGTCCGTTTTTCTCTTGCCCCATTTTTACATGTCCAGCAACGCCCCTCCGATCGTCCTCACCTTCGGCCTGTCCGATCCCACCGGCGGCTCCGGCCTCCAAGCCGATCTGATGACCCTGGCGAGCATGGGCTGTCACGGCGTGTCCGTCCTGACCGGCTATACCGTGCGCGACTCGGCCGCCTGCGATGAAGTCACGGGCCTCGATCCCGACGTCGTCGCCGCGCAGGCGCGCATGCTGCTCGAAGACATGCCGGTTGCCGCGTTCAAGATCGGCGCGGCGACGCGTGCGGAAGTCGTGAGCGCGATCGCCGAAGTCGTCGCCGACTACGACGGCGTGCCGCTCGTGCTCGCCCCGGACTTCACGCTCGACGACGAGCACGTGCTCGCCGCCGACGACCTGCGCGAATCGATCGCCGACCTGCTGGCGCCGCAAACCACCCTGCTGGTCGCCGACCACGCGACGCTGATCGCGCTCGCCCAGCCGGACGGCGATGCCGAAGCGCCGAATCTCGACGCGGCCGTGTCGCACCTGCTGTCGCAGGGCTGCGAATACATCCTGTCGTCGGAAACCGGCTCGCACCGGCTCGTCAATACGCTGTACGGCGAAGAAGGCCAGCTGCGCGAAGACATGTGGGATCGCTCGCCGCACCGGCTGATGGGCATCACCGACACGCTCGGCGCGGCCATCGCGGCGCTGCTCGCGAACGGCCAAGAGCCGCCCGAAGCCGTGCGCGAGGCGCAGGAATACCTGTACCAGGCCGTGCGCGACGCGTTCCGGCCCGGCATGGGCGCGTACCTGCCCGACCGGTTCTTCTGGGCGCGCAGCAACGACGATTCGGATACGCCGCCGGCCGTGAAGGCCGACCCGGCGCCGAGGACGTCGCACCGACATTGAGTCGCGACGCGGCGGGCAGACCCCGCCGTCGCACGCCGCGCCTCGACGCTTTGAGGCGTGGCGTATCCGGCCGCCTCGCGTACGCATCGAAAACCGCGCGCACATAAAAAAAGACCCGCATCGCTGCGGGTCTTTTCTTTTGGCTGGAACGCGCATCGCTGCGCGCCCCCGACACCGTCGACCGAAGTCGATTACATGTCCATGCCCATGCCGCCCATGCCGCCCGGCATCGGTGCGTCTTCCTTCGGCAGTTCTGCGACAGCTGCGTCCGTCGTCAGCAGCAGGCCTGCCACCGAAGCTGCGTTCTGCAGCGCGGTACGCGTGACCTTGGTCGGGTCGACGACGCCGGCTTCCACCATGTCGACGTACTCGCCCGTTGCTGCGTTGTAGCCGTAGTTGCCCTTGCCTGCTGCAACTGCCGCCACCACGACGCTCGCTTCTTCGCCACCGTTCGTGACGATCTGGCGCAGCGGCTCTTCCATCGCGCGCAGCACGATCTTGATGCCGGCGTTCTGGTCGGCGTTCGCGCCGGTCAGGCCTGCGATCGCGGTGCGTGCACGGATCAGCGCAACGCCGCCACCGGCCACGATGCCTTCTTCCACAGCTGCGCGGGTTGCGTGCAGTGCGTCTTCGACACGTGCCTTCTTTTCCTTCATTTCGACTTCGGTCGCAGCACCGACCTTGATCACTGCAACGCCGCCTGCCAGCTTGGCCACGCGCTCTTGCAGCTTTTCACGGTCGTAGTCCGACGTCGCTTCCTCGATTTGCGCGCGCACTTGCTTCACGCGTGCTTCGATGCTTGCAGCTTCGCCTGCGCCGTCGATGATCGTCGTGTTTTCCTTGCCCACTTCGATGCGCTTCGCCTGGCCCAGTTCCGCCAGCGTTGCCTTCTCGAGCGTCAGGCCGGTTTCTTCCGCGATGACTTGACCGCCGGTCAGGATCGCGATGTCTTCCAGCATCGCCTTGCGACGATCGCCGAAGCCCGGCGCCTTGACCGCAACGGTCTTCAGGATGCCGCGGATGTTGTTGACGACCAGCGTCGCGAGCGCTTCGCCTTCGACGTCTTCTGCGATGATCAGCAGCGGACGGCCAGCCTTCGCGACTTGCTCGAGCACCGGCAGCAGATCACGGATGTTCGACACCTTCTTGTCGTGCAGCAGCACGAACGGGTTGTCGAGGACGGCGACTTGCTTGTCCGGGTTGTTGATGAAGTACGGCGACAGGTAGCCGCGGTCGAATTGCATGCCTTCGACGACGTCGAGTTCGTCGGCCAGCGACTTGCCGTCTTCGACGGTGATGACACCTTCCTTGCCGACCTTGTCCATCGCTTCAGCGATGCGATCGCCGATCGACGAATCGCTGTTCGCCGAGATCGAGCCGACCTGTGCGATTTCCTTGTTGGTCGTGCACGGCTTGCTGATCTTCTTCAGCTCTTCGACAGCCGCTGCGACTGCCTTGTCGATGCCGCGCTTCAGGTCCATCGGGTTCATGCCCGATGCGACGTACTTCATGCCTTCGCGAACGATCGATTGCGCGAGGACGGTTGCCGTCGTCGTGCCGTCGCCTGCGTTGTCGCTGGTCTTGGAAGCCACTTCCTTGACCATTTGCGCGCCCATGTTCTGGAGCTTGTCCTTCAGCTCGATTTCCTTCGCGACCGACACACCGTCCTTGGTGACCGTCGGGCCGCCGAAGCTGCGCTCGAGCACGACGTTGCGGCCCTTCGGACCCAGCGTGACCTTGACTGCGTTGGCGAGAATGTTCACGCCTTCGACCATCTTCGAACGGGCGGAATCGCCGAATACGACGTCTTTAGCTGCCATCTTCTAACTCCTTGAATTCTTGGGAATATGTACCGTCGGATGACGCTTACTTGGCGTTGACCACGGCCATGATGTCTTCTTCGCGCATGACCAGCAGTTCCTGGCCGTCGACCTTCACGGTCTGGCCTGCGTACTTGCCGAACAGGACGCGATCGCCGACCTTCACGTCGAGCGCGATCGGCGCACCCTTGTCGTCGCGCTTGCCCGGGCCGATGGCCAGGACTTCGCCCTGATCCGGCTTTTCAGCAGCGGCGTCGGGGATCACGATGCCCGAGGCGGTCTTGGTTTCCTGATCCAGGCGCTTGACGATCACGCGATCGTGCAAAGGACGAAGGTTCATATTCACTCCTCTCTTGACTGAGATTGAAGAACGCTTAGGGAATCTGCCCGGCTCATCGCCCGGCAGAGAATTGTTAGCACTCTCGTGCAGCGAGTGCTAATTATATGGACGGGTTTTGACAAATTCAAGAAGGGGAACCGGAGGAATTTTCGGGGCGGCGGCGCGGCGGGAAAAACAGACAAAAGCGACAAAAAACCCTTTTAAAACAATGACAAACCGAACACACCCGGCTCCGCCCGCAGGCTCGTGCGGCCCGCGCATCTCATCCAGCCCCGTTTGGACACCGGGTAAGCCCGGAGTTCCCAAGACCACTGACATCGCATCGAAAAAACCGCGCGGACGCCGATTTCGTCCGTCGCGACACGTCCGTCAGTCGGCTTCGCCGGGCCGATCCTCACGCATCGGCGCAGTCCGCGCCCGACAGCGGCCGAAAGGTCCGGCCGTCCGTCTCGACGGCCGCACCGAGCCGCCGTGCGAGCCCTTTCGCGCCTTCGCGCATCACGACGTCGTGATTCCACCGGAACAGCGGCCGCGCGAGCGGTTCCAGCCAGTTCATCCAGCGCACGTGCGTGCGGATGTGCCAGTCGTAGCGCACGACGGTGCGCGCGCCGTCGGCGACGAACGACCAGCGGCCGTCGCCCTCGATCGCGCCGCTCGCATGGCCTTCGAGCGCATGCGGCCGCTCGACGCGCCGCACGCGCATGTCGAAGGTCAGCCGGTACGGCAGCGCGCCCTTCCAGGTATACCGGTGCAGCGCGCCGACGCCGCGCGCGTCGCCGGGCTCGAGCTCGACGGTACGCACGGCGCCCTTCCACCAGTCGGGCCAGCGGTCGACCTGGTAGATCGCGTCCCAGACCGCCGCGAGCGGCGCGTCCACCCGCCAGGTCGTCGAAAACCGGTACTCCGCCATGCAGCCTCCGGCATGCGCGTCAGGAACGCGGATGGCGCGCCGTCAGGGCGCGAAGAAACGCTCGGGAAACGCGACGTCGATCTCCACGTCGTCGAGCGTCACGGTTTCGAGCGGCGTGTCGTCATCGTTCGCGTAGCTGATGACCTTCAGCGGAAAACCGTCCGCGGCGTCGAGCCACAGCCGGTAGCGATGCACGCCGTCGACCGCGTGCGCGGGCGCGCCCGTGACCAGCACGCGCAGCGCGGTCCGGCCACCGACGGCCTCCTCGCCTTCGGTCACCGTCGCGCCGCCCTGCTGCAGCGCATGCACGTTGCGCAGCAGTTCGCCGACGTCCGAGCGGTCGACCCGGTGGCCGGTGCGGTCGCGCACGAGCGGATTGGACGGCGACAGCGTCAACGCGGGCGGCGCATGCGTGCCGAACGGGCGCAGCCGCACCTTGCCGTCGCCGGGATCGTACGCGAGCACCGCGCCGCGATGCGGCGACACGAAGTCCATCCGGACGAAGCCCGGTTTCAGGTACGCGTAGCGGATTTCGGTGTGCTCGCCGTCGCGCGCCGACGAGCGGATCGTCGCGCGGTACGAGCGGACGTGGTCGAAATGCGCCTGCGCGACGGTCACGGGATCGGCTGTCATGCTCGCTCCTATCAGGCTCGCGGCCAGCAACGCGGCGATCATGGCGCCGCCTCGACATCGAGCACGCCTTCCATTCCGCGCGCGCGATGGCTGCCGAAAAACAGCAGCCGGTGCGTGCAATAGTAGGCGAACCGCCCCGGCTGCTGCGGCGTGAAACGAAACGTTCTCGGCGTCGTGCCGAGTTCGGTATGCACCGCGATGCCCGCCTGCGGCGTCGCGTCGATCTCGAAGCTGTGCGGCACGACGCCGGGTTCGGCCGATACGGTCAGCTCGACCGGCACGTGCGCGCGGACGATCACGTGGTTGGGCCGGAAGAAATAGCTGCCGCCGACGATCGTCACCCGCTGCACGCCATCGGCATCGACCGGCACGCGCGCCGGCGCATCGCCCTGCGCTCGCGCAAGCATCGTGCCCGCGACGCACGCCGCCAGCACGAACCCCTTCATCGTCGCCGTCTTCATTGCCTGCTCCCTGCGGGCGCCGCGCGTCATCCCTTCCACGCGTCGGTCGGGCCGCCCAGCGCACCGCATGCGTCGATCGCGAGTTCGCGCAGACGCCGTTCGTCGCCACGGCCGGACAGCGCATAACCCATGCCGCGATCCGACCAGAAATACGTGTAGCGACCGTCGGCCGACATCGCCCGCGGCGCGAGGCGGCGCGCATCGTATGCGGTCATGTACAGCGTCACGCGCGCGCCGTCCGCGCGCTGGTACATGAGCTGCGCGGCCGGCCCCGCGTCGCCGGGCAGCAACCGGCCGCCCAGCAGCGCGTAACCGTATTCGTCGAGCGACGGCGCGCGTACCGGCCGGCCGATGCGCGCCGACAGCCACGCGGCGAGACGGGCGGGATCGGCCGCACCCACTTCCACCGGATGCTCGCGGTCGGCGGCGTACACGGCGTACGCGACATCGGCGCGCGCGGCGAACGCCGGTGCGCGGCCGAATGCCGCCCAGCCCGCATGCAGCGCGACGCCGAGCAGCAGGCCGGCCGCCAGCCCCGCGAACGCATGCGCGACGGCGCGCCAGCGCGGCGCGCGGCGCTGCACGAACAACGCGGGCGCGGCACCCGGCAACGGGAACAGCGCCTTCAGCGCATCGCGCTGCGCACGGTAATGCGCAAATCGTTCGGCTTCCTGCGGATCGGACTGCAGGCGCTCGAGCATCTCGCGGCGTTCGTGCCCGGACAATTCGCCGTCCAGCAACGCGGACAGCAGTTGCGCCGACGCATCGTCGTCCTGCTGGTTCGAAGGCTTGCGCGGATCGTCCATCATGGCTTCCCGATCACCCGTAACGTGGCCGTGCCGTGCGCCGGCGGCGCGTCCGACAGCAACGCGCGCATCTGCGCGCGCGCCCGTGCGAGCCGCGACATCACCGTGCCGACCGGCACGCCGAGCACCTGCGCGGCATCGCGATAGCTCAACTCCTCGAGCGCGACCAGCAGCAGCACCTCGCGCTGTTCGACCGGCAGCCGGTACAGCGCGCGCTGCACGTCGCGCAACTCCAGCCCGCCGACCGCGCCCGCAGGCGCGGCCATCGTCTGCCACGGCGCCGTCGCGTCGTCGACCGCGATCTCGTGCCGCGCGCGCAACTGGTCGATGAAGCGGTGCCGCAACAGCGTCAGCAGCCATGCGCGCAGGTGGCCGCCGTCGCGCGGCGGCCGGTTCAGCGCACGCTCGAGCGTGTCCTGCACGAGGTCGTCGGCCCATGCGCGCTCGCCCGTCAGCGCACGCGCATAGCGCGTGAGATGCGGGAGCCACACCAGCAGGTCCGACTCATAGCTCATCGGGATGCCTCGCGCGTCGCCGCGCGGTCATGGCCGCGCGACGTGCCACATGCCGCCGATTCCGTCGCCGCCCGCGTCCCCGGCCTTGTGGTCCATCTTCCAGCGATACAGCGGGCGGCCGCGGTACGCCCACTGCTTTTTGCCGTCGTCGCGGGCGACGAGGCTCAGCGCGCCCGACGCCTTGTCGTACGCGTCGGCGAGCGCGGGCGGCCAGTTGGCCGCGCACGTGCCGTCGCACATGCTCTTGCCCGGCGCATCGCGATCGAATACGTACAGCGTCATGTGCGCTTCGTCGACCAGTTTCCCGTCGCCGGCCTGTGGCGGTTCGGCGGCCGCCGGCCGCGCGATCGCCGCCGTCAGCGCGGCAGCGAAGATCATCCGTTTCATTCCCGTTCTCCTTGGCGTCGTGTCGCGACACGGTGCCGCCGGACGGGACGATCGGCTGCGTCGCGATCATTATCCCGCCGGCCGGCGGTGCCGGAACTCGGTATGTAAACGGACGGCGACGGCCGGTTATTCCATCCGGCAGCGCGACGAGCGGCGACGATCGTTCATGCGACGAAAGAAAGCGGGAACCCGCAATCGGCATAGGGGACGGCCATGAGGCCGTACCCCTGCCACACCACCCGGCATGCGGGTCCGCACCGGGCGGTTCGGGAAGTTGAGGTTATGAGAGTCGGGGCACACCCAGCCGATCGAAGTACGCGAGGGTCAATACACTATTCAGGAGCTTGCCGCTGTTACGCCACCAGTGACAGCTGTTCGCCGCCACCTGTTGCGCCACAGCGGACGGTGCGCCCAGCGCACGCAGTTCCCGGTAGATGGTCGGACCGCGGCGCCAGTGTTTGAGCTGGATGACACGCAGCCGGTGACGCATCCACTTGTCCAGATCCAGCCAGACTCGTGGCGTCTGCGCCATCCGGAAGTACGCCTTCCAGCCCAATACATAGGGCCGTAACCGTTCCACCACGTCCTTCATGCTGCGCCCGCCGCTACGGCCGGTCAGTTCACGAATGCGGCGTTTGAACGCCAGCAGCGCTCTGGCCGCCACCTTGCGCTTGATGACACCGCCGGACGCTACCCATAGGCTGTAGCCCAGAAACTTGCGACCGAACACACTGGCGACTGCGCTTTTGGTCTCGTTGACCTTCAACCGCAGTTGCCCATACAGACGACGCAGCAGCGCCATCACCCGCTCGCCAGCACGGCGGCTACGAACATAGACATTCGCATCGTCGGCATAGCGCGCAAAGCAGTGGCCTCGCCGCTCCAGTTCCTTGTCCACCTCATCGAGCAACACGTTGGCCAGCAACGGCGATAGCGGCCCGCCCTGTGGCGTGCCCTGTTCGCGTTGCTGAACCACGCCGCCATCCATGATGCCGCTGTTCAGATACGCCCGGATCAGCCGGATCACGCTGGCGTCCCCAATACGTTTCTGCAGTCGGTCGATCAGGATGTCGTGGTTGACCCGGTCGAAGAACTTCTCCAGATCAACATCCACCACGATTCGCCGACCCGACTGCACGTACGACTGCGCGGCAAGCACCGCATCGTGCGCACGCCGTCCAGGCCGGAAGCCGTAGCTGTGCTCGCTGAAGCCAGGATCCAGAACCGGTTGCAGCACCTGCAGCAGCGCCTGCTGGATCAGCCGGTCCGTCACCGTCGGGATGCCAAGCTCGCGCTCGCCTCCGTCCGGTTTCGGGATCGTCACCCGCCGTACCGGACTGGGCCGGTACGTCCCCTTCATCAACTGTTCACGGATCGCGGGCCACGCCGTCACCAGATGGCGCGACGTCTGGTCAATATCCAGACCGTCCACGCCAGCGGCTCCCTTGTTGGCCCGTACCCGTTTGAACGCCTGCTTCAGGTTCTCCCTCGTCAGCGCCGCCATCAGCAGCGATGACCCCGTGTCCCCGGATTCATGGCGCGGGCAACAGCCTTCGTCGCTCACGGGCATAGACGCAGCTTCACCGCGTATGCTTCCCGCTCGCCCCGCTCGCACGGGCATCTGACGCATTGCCTGTCGCATCGACATGACGCTGGACACTCCTTCCCGTTCGGCCCTTCGTCACCAGCTTCAGCCTCATCGACCTGTCCTGTGACTACTACGACCTCTGCTAATGGAATGGACGCCCCCGCCCGGCACGGCATCGATGTGCCAAAGTGGAAGTGTCAGCCACCACTTAACCAGAGGGAACGCCCATCATGAAGGTTACGACCGTTGGTATCGATCTGGCAAAGAACG